>JAGWPE010000167.1 GCA_028870635.1 Gammaproteobacteria bacterium
GCTGACTTCCGCGCCGTCGACCCGCTCTTCGGCGATCTCGCCGACTTCGACCGGCTGATCGAGGGCGCGCACGGGCGGGGCCTCAAGGTCATGATCGACCAGGTGCTGAGCCACACCTCCTCCCAACATCCCTGGTTCCTCGAAAGCCGCTCGAGCCGCGACAATCCCAAGGCCGACTGGTACGTCTGGGCGGATCCCGCGGGCGACGGCAGCCCGCCCAACAACTGGCAGTCGATCTTCGGCGGACCCGCATGGCGCTGGGAGCCGCGCCGCCGCCAGTACTACCTGCACAATTTCCTCGACTCGCAGCCGGACCTCAACTTCCACCACCCGCAGGTTCCGGCCGCGATGCTGGAGAATCTGCGGTTCTGGCTCGACCGGGGCGTCGACGGCCTGCGGCTCGATGCGATCAACTTCTGCTATCACGACCGGCTGCTGCGCGACAATCCGCCGAAGCCCGCGGAGCACCGCAACGGCCGCGGATTCACCGCGGACAATCCCTACGCGTATCAATATCACTGGTACAACAACACGCAGCCGGAGAATCTCGGCTTCCTGGCTGAGCTGCGCCGGCTGCTCGACCGCTATCCCGGCGCCGTGGGGCTCGGGGAGATCTCGGCGGAGGACTCGCTTGCCACGATGGCGGAGTACATCGGCGAGACGCGCCTGCACATGGCCTACAGCTTCGAGCTGCTGACGGAGGACTACCGCGCCGGCCACATCCGCAGCACGGTCGAGAGCCTGGAGCGGCAGATGCCTCACGGCTGGCCGTGCTGGACGATCTCCAACCACGATGTGGCTCGGGTAATGACCCGCTGGGGCGGCGCCGCCCCGTCACCCAGGATGTCGAGCATGCTGAGCGCGATGGTTTGCTCGCTGCGCGGCTCGGTCTGCATCTATCAGGGCGAGGAGCTCGGCCTGCCGGAGGCCGGCCTGCCGTTCGAGGCGCTGCGCGACCCGTACGGCATCGCCTTCTGGCCCAACTTCAAGGGCCGGGACGGCTGCCGCACGCCGATGCCGTGGCGCGATGCGCCGAATGGAGGCTTCACCACGGGTACCCCCTGGCTGCCCGTGCCGGCGGAGCATTTGCCGCTCGCGGTCTCCCGGCAGGAATCCGACCCCGGATCGCCGCTCAATGCGCTTCGCCGGTTCCTGCGCTGGCGCGACGGCGAGCCCGCCCTGCGTCAGGGCGACATCCGCTTCATCGAGCTGCCGGAGCCGCTGCTCGCGTTCACCCGTACGCTCGATTCCGAATCCATCCTGGCGGCCTTCAACTTGGCGGATTGCCCGCAGATGGCTGCCCTGCCGGCGCTCGGGCCCCTCACCCCCCTCGAGACCCATGGCCTGAGCGCCGGCAGGGTGTCCGCTGGCAAGCTCGAGCTGCCGCCTCACGGCGTGTTCTTCGGGCGTGTTGCAGATGAGCAACGGACGGGGCTTGGGTAGACAGTCCGCCATGCTTTAGACTAGGAGCGCCACACGAGTACACAGATAGAGGGGGTGGCTCCGGTCATGCGTGACAAGCGGCGCAGGCCTAATTCATTGGACATCGCGCATCTGGCGGGTGTCTCGCAATCGACGGTATCGCGCGCGCTGCGCGCCGATCCGATGGTCAGCGCGTGCACGCGTGAGCGGGTGCTCGAGGTCGCGCGTCAGCTCAACTATCACGTCGACAAGAACGCCTCCAATCTGCGCCGGCGGCACTCAGGCACGCTGGCGCTGCTGTTCTTCGAGGACCCGACGGCCGACGATTCGGCCATCAACCCGTTCTTCCATTCGATGCTGGGCTCGATCATTCGCGCCTGCTCGAAGCATGGCTACGACCTCCTCGTCTCATTCCAGGATCTGCTGCGCGACTGGCATGCGGACTACGAGGACAGCCACAAAGCCGACGGCATCATTCTCCTGGGCTACGGGGACTACGTCGTCCACCGCAGCCGGCTGCAGCCGCTGCTCGAGCGGGGCGCGCATCTCGTCCGCTGGGGTCCGGTGCTCGCGGAGCAACCGGGCGTCTCGATCGGTTGCGACAATGTGTTCGGCGGCCGCCTCGCGGCGGAGCATCTGCTGGCGCTCGGGCGGTGCCGAATTGCATTTTTGGGGGAGATCGCCCCATCTTCGCCGGAGATGGCCGAGCGATACCGCGGATATCGCGCCGCGCTTGCCGACGCTGGTGCCGAGCCCGACCCACGGCTTCAGGTCGGCGCCATCTCGACGGAAGCCTCGGGCTACGAGGCCATGCAGGCGCTTCTCCAGCGCGGTATCCCCTTTGATGCCGTCTTCGGAGCCAGCGACCTGATTGCCATTGGTGCGATGACGGCGCTGGCTTCATCCGGCCGCCGAGTGCCGGAAGACGTTGCGGTGGTGGGGTTCGATGGCATTCCAATGGGCGCCTTCACCCGCCCCGCCCTGACGACCGTTGCGCAGGACACCAAGCGGGCGGGCGACCTGCTGGTGCAGACCCTGATTCACCTGATCGGGGGCGAGCCGGCGGACTGCGTGACCTTGCCGCCGCGCCTCGTGGTCCGCGGCTCCTGCGGTACCCCGTCCGCGATCGACTGAACATAAGGTTGCGGCTGCCGTCCGTTGCTGCAGCGCAACATGCCGGTTCGCCGCGGCCGAGAGATAATGGTCAGGTCACGTCTACGGCGCGGGAAAGTCTAGCGATGTCCCACACCTATCTTTTTCAGCCGGCCGTCTGGACCGGCCGCGGGACGTTCTGGTGCGCGGATGGACAGCCGTTGTCCGCGGAGTGCCGCACGGAGGTGGCTCATCGCACCGAATGCTGGCTGCTCTGCGGTACCCTGAAAGTGCTCGGCTCCCCGCCGGTGGAATTCGTGAATGCCTACTGGATCGAGCTGCCGGGGCGGGACGGAACGGCGGTCAAATGGAATTCGGAGAGCGCGACCCTCGGCAAGCTGAAGGGCACGTTCTCGGTCATCGGCGAGTCGATTCTCTCGGTCTACCGTTCCGAGTCTTCCGGCTACCACGGCGCGGACCATCTTCGCCGCATCGACGATGACACTTACGAATCGACGGGGATACTCCTGCTCGA
Source organism: Gammaproteobacteria bacterium (assembly GCA_028870635.1). Classification (GTDB taxonomy): domain Bacteria; phylum Pseudomonadota; class Gammaproteobacteria; order Steroidobacterales; family Steroidobacteraceae; genus 13-2-20CM-66-19. The sequence goes on from JAGWPE010000167.1 coordinate 3,050, forward strand.
GGATCGCCGCCTCTCCTCCTGGCAGGTACTCCTTCGCCGTCAGATCGAAAGCAAGTCATGAAGCAACCCAGGGCCGCTCCCTGGGTTGCGAGATGAATCCCAGTCACAGGGCTGGCCGCGCACAAAATCGCCAGGAGCGATTTTGGACGGCGCGCAGCGCCGGGCCCAAAGGGCCGAGGCCCACGATGGGCCGAGCAGTGCGGCAGGATGCCGACTTTGCGCCAATCAATAATACAGGTAGTGATCGATCAGCAGCGCCGCGAACAGCCACATCAGATAAGTCACGGAATACCGGAACACGCGCATCGGCAGCTCTTTCCGGGCGGTGAGCTTGAGGGCCAGCGCGTAGTAGAGGAAACGCGCATCGAGCAGGAGCGCCGCTATCAGATAGATCAGCCCGCTCATCCGGGTCAGAAACGGCATCACGCTCACGACGAACAGCAGCACCGTGTAGAGCAGCACCTGCAGCCGCGTGTGCTCGACCCCATGGGTGACCGGAAGCATCGGGATGCCGGCGCGCGCATACTCGTCCTTGCGTGCGATCGCCAGCGCCCAGAAATGCGGCGGCGTCCACACGAAGATGATCAGGAAGAGGAGCAGCGCGTTGGGATCGATGTGGTTGGTGACCGCGGCCCAACCGAGAATCGGCGGCGCCGCGCCCGCCGCCCCTCCGATCACGATGTTCTGCGAGGTGGCGTGCTTCAGCCATACGGTGTAGATCACCGCATAACCGATCAGCGATACGAATGTCAGCGCCGCCGTCAGCAGGTTGACGAGGAAGGCGAGGATGGTCATTGCGAGCACGCCGAGCACCGCCGCGAAAATGAGCGCGCGGCATTCCGTGAGCTGGCGGGTCGGCAACGGGCGTGACTGGGTACGCGCCATCTGCTCGTCGAAGCGGCGGTCGAGGACGTGGTTTATCGCGGCGGCGCACCCGGCTGCGAGCGCGATGCCGAGCGTTCCCCAGATGAGCGCCCTCAGCGGCGGCCAGCCGGGGCTCGCGAGCAGCGTGCCGACGATGGCCGTGAACGTGATGAGCGCCACCACGCGCGGCTTCGTCAGCTCGTAATACCGGCGCCATGCTGCCGGAGCCACCGTGGCGTAGTCCGAAGTAGTTGCCACTGAGCTCCCTCGTGCGTCAGCCCGCGTGTACCGAGCGCATCGCGCGCATCGCGTGCAGCTTGGCTGTCAGCGCGAGGATGGCCATGAGAAGCAGCGCCGCCCCGGCGGTGTGGGCAGTGGTCAGCCAGAGCGGAAATGTCTGCAGGACCATGGAAATGCCGATCGCAAGCTGCAGGCCCAGCGCAGCCAGGACCAGGTAGGCACGGGGCCGCGCCGCGGCGAGAGAAGGCCTGCTGATGACGAAGAGCGCGGTCGCAAGGAACATCAGCGTCACCGTCAAAGCGCCGAGGCGATGAGCAAAGTGGATCGCAACGCGCGCCGGATTGGCGAGAACGCCGCCTTCATAATTGATCCAGAGTCCCCGCCAGAGAACGAAGGCATGGCGGAAATCGGCGTGCGGCCACCACGCGCCCTGACAGGTCGGAAAATCCGGGCACGCGACAGCGGCGTAGTTGGCGCTGGTCCAGCCGCCGAGGAAGAACTGCGCAGCGAGCACGACCACAGCGAGAACGGCGAGCCAGTACGCGGTCCGCGCTGTCGCCGGTCCGCTGGACCATGCGGAAGACCTTTCCGAGGCCCGCTGCGCGAAGATGGAGGAGCCCTCTGCGTACCGCTTCGCAAAACCGGAAACACCGCTGGGGAACGGCCGCAGTCTCACTCTGAGCCAGAGCCACCAGAGAAGGCCGAGCGTGGTCATCCCGAAGATCAGGTGGAGGGTCACGATCAGCGGCTTCAACAGCCATGTCACGGTCAGCATTCCCAGCAGAGCCTGCACGATCACCGTCGCGAAGAGGAGCAGCCCGAACCCGGCACCCACCACCTTGGGCTTGCGAGCGGCGATCGCCAGTGCCGCGATCACGATGATGACGGTGCCAAGAGTGCCTGCCGCATAGCGGTGGATCATCTCGTGCCAGGCCTTGCCCGGATGCAGCGGCCTGCCCGGGAACTGCGCCTGGCTGGCGGGACTGTCCTCAGCACCCACCGGGCTGACGTGGCCGTAGCATCCAGGCCAATCGGGGCAGCCCAGACCCGCGTCCGTCAGGCGCACGTATGCGCCGAGCACGACGACGCCGAAGCACAGCAGCACGCCGAAGAGCGCGAGGCCGCGCAGCCAACGGTCGATGGGCATCTGGGACAAGAGCTCTCCTGGATAACGGGCGGGTGCGAGCCGTCTCAGCCGATCTGCGACAGCTCGAGCAGTCTTCTCAGATCCACCAGGAGGCCGCGCGGGTCGCGCCGGACATCGTAGCGCATCATCAGATTACCGAGGGGGTCGATGATGAACAGGGTGTGCGCCCTGTCCCCCGCCGGAAATCGGCCGAGCAGCTGCGCGCCTGCGGCGCCGGACGCGTCGGCTACCGTCATTCCGGCGTGCTCGCGCGCCAGATAATCCTTCGCGCAGCAATTTGCTGTGACCAGAAAGACCCGCGCGAGCCGCGTCATGTCGGTGCCCAGCGCGAGCCGCGTCTGCCGCATGACATAGAGCGTATTGCGACAGGAGGCGTCGCAGCCTCCATCCCCGACGTAGACGAGCGTCCATTTGCCGCGGAAGGGGGTCGAATCGGGAGCCGAGATGAGCGGCAGCGCGACATCCGGCAGCGGACGCGGCGGCTGGATCAGCTCACCGTGGTTCACGTGGCCGCCGGGCCGCCAGCTCGTGCCGTAATAGAGCCAGAACGAGGCGAGAAGCGGCATGAAGAACAGTGCCGCCAGCGCGCCCAGCATGCGCAGGTTGCGGGAGCGAAGCTCACGGACATCGGCGTTGCGAGGCTCCGTCCCTGCGCCCTCTGAGCCCCGCATTCGCGAGTCCATATTCATTGGGAAACCCCTTCGGGCCGCCTGCCGCCGCCCAATATCGTTCCCGACGATTTTGTCATACGACCACCCTCATGCGCTTTCCTTCGGCTTTTGCGTGCTCAGTACCACCCATATCACGACCGCCGCCACCGCGAAGCACCACCACTCGAAGGCATAAGCGAAATTCTGCATGGCGGGGATTCCCGGCGGATGCCAGTCACGCACGTAGCCCTGCGGGTCCTGCGGATCCAGCAGGATGACGCGCGGCTCGAGCGGCCGACCCAGCACCGCGCTCAGCTGCGCGATGGTCGGAAAGCTCGTCACCCTGGGCCAGGGGCCATGAGCGGGTGGCGGCGCGCGGCCGCTGGCCAGTCCGGCGGAGGGCAGGTTGCCGACTCGCCCGCTGATGGTCACAGGACCCGCAGCCTTCAGGGAGATGTTCGGCAGATCGGCGCGGCTGCCCAGGAATGGCACCCAGCCCCGATCCACCAGCACCATCTGCCCGCCTGGGCGCTCGAGCGGCGTCAACACCTGGTAGCCATCGAGGTCGCGATAGCTCATGTTGTCGATGAGGAACTGGTGCGCGGCATCGTAAGTGCCCGCGACACTCACCCGCTGATCGTCCGGCACCTGCGCGAGCGGCCGGGAGCCGAGCGCCAGAACCTCGCGGGCGCCGCGCTCGAAGCTGGCATGCTCCGCCGCGTGCAGGTGTCCGCGCCGCCACTGCCACCGCCCGAGCGCGATGAAGAGGACGCACAACGCCAGCATCAGGATCGTCAGGCCGGGCGAGGGGGAGAACCGGCGGCGGCCGAAGCTCAGGCGCATGGGTACGGGGGTCGCTTTGCGGGTAGACTGGACGCCGTCATGCCAGAACTCTTCCGAGTCGTCGTTCTCATCGCCTTGGCCGCCATCGTGGTGAGCCTGGGCTCGGCTCTCTATCACCTCTCGCGCGGCACCCAGAAGGATTCCGCCAAGATGGCCCGGGCGCTGACGGTGCGCATCGTGCTGTCAATCGCGCTGTTCGCGCTGATCATGCTCGCGTGGTACGCGGGCCTGATCACACCGCACGGCATTATCCCGGGCCGCTAGTAGCCGAGCCGCCATCAGGCTCACCGGCGCGCAATCCCGCGCCCCGGCAAGCCGCCACCGCTCGTCTACAGCCAGTAGACGAAGATGAACAGCCCCAGCCACACCACGTCGACGAAGTGCCAGTACCAGGAGACGGCCTCGAACGCGAAGTGCTGCCGCGGCGTGAAGTGCCCGCGCAGCACCCGCAGCCAGACCACGAGCAGCATGATCGCGCCGATGGTGACGTGCAGGCCATGGAAGCCCGTGAGCATGAAGAAGGTCGAGCCGTAAATACCCGTCGTCAGGCGCAGGTTGAGCTTGGTGTAGGCGTCGTAGTACTCGTGGCCTTGCAGCGCGACGAAGGCGAAGCCCAGGAGGAAAGTCAGCGCGAGGAAGAGCTTGAGCCGGCCGCGGTTGCCCGCGCGCAAGGCGTGATGGGCGATGGTGACGGTGAGACCGCTGGTCAGAAGGATCAGCGTGTTGATCGCCGCGATGCCGTAGGCGCTCATCGCCTGGAAGGTGTCACCGCCGACATGTCCCGGACCGTTGGTCGGCCAGGCGGCTTCGTACTTCGGCCAGAGGAGCAGATTGGTGAGGCCTCTGGCACCCGCGCCGCCGAGCCACGGCACCGCGAGCACGCGCGCATAGAAGAGAGCGCCGAAGAAGGCGGCGAAGAACATCACCTCGGAGAAGATGAACCACAGCATTCCCATGCGGAATGAGCGGTCGACCTGGGTGTTGTAGATGCCCTGCTGATTCTCGCCGATGACGGTGTGGAACCAGCCGCCGAACATGAACAGGAGCAGCAGCGGCCCCGGCAGGAAC
>JAGWPE010000168.1 GCA_028870635.1 Gammaproteobacteria bacterium
AAGCTTCCCCTGCATCGTGGCGAGGGCCTGCAGCACCTGGCCGGCCTCATCGTTCCGGCGCGTGTCGATCTCGCTGTCGTAACCGCCCTGGGAGATGTGCTCGAAGACGTTGATGGCCCGCCCCAGCGGGCGCTGGAGGGAGAGCCTCACGAGCCTTGCCAGCGCCAACGCGCCCGCCAGCGCGAGCAGCGCGAGGAGGGCCGTGAGGTTGCGGTGCGTCGCAATGGCTGATGCGCGCGAGGCGAGCGTGGATGCGGCGGCGTCCAGGCTGTCCGCGGCAAGCTTCTGCAATGCGTGACTTGCCGGTATGCCGGCGTCGTAAATCGCGGCGCCGTTCGTCTTGATGCTGGAGGCGTTGATGATCTGCGAATCGGCCACCGCGCCGAACTGCCCGAAGAGCTGCGCGGCCGTCTCGAAGTCGCTCTGCAGCGGGGCGCGCACCTGCGGCGGAAGCGCGGCGAGCCCGGCCCGGATCTGCTCCAGCCGTGAGAGCACCCGGCTGCGGTAGATCGCGATACCCATCTGATCGTCACCGCCGAGGTAGCTCTTGGAGGCGGCATCGACGGCGAAGCGCCGCATGCTGTCGGACTGAGTGAGCGCCGACGGTGCATACTCGGAGCCGATCTCGATGAGGGTGCGGGTCGTCTGATCGGGATCCGAGGCGGTTCTCGACCCCGCCGCTACGGCGGCCGTGAGCTGATTCAAGCGCTCGACCAGCGCATCGTGCGCGTCGGCCATCTGGGCTGCCGGCTGGGTCAGAGTCGCCGCCTCCTCGGTGCTCCACTGCGATCGCAGCGTGGCGATGTCTTCCCGGACCCCATAGAGCTCGCCCAGCCGGGCGGCGACTTCCTCGAGGCGGCTCATCGCCGCGTCGACTCTGTGCTGCATGGACACTACGGCGGCCTTGCGCGCCGCATCTCCGCTCGCGAAGACGAATGCGCGGGCGCCATGCGTCTTCAAAGTCGACTCGACCGAGTCGATCGCCTGAAGGAAGCGTATTCCCTGCAGCTCGCTGTGCGCCTGGCTCAGCTCGCCTCCCATGGCGGTGAAATAGAAAAATCCGACCAGGACCGCCGGCACGAACATCGCCAGGACGAGAGCTCCCAGCTTCTGCCAGAGATTCAGACGGTTGAGCGCCATGGTGGTCATTTGCAGTACTCAGGCACTGCGCGCCGTGCGCACAGCTCCCATGGGTGAGACTCGCGCGCGCGGCGCATGAGCCATTTCATGTCCGATGCGGTAGCGGCCCATCGCCTCGCTCAGCTCGCGGGCCTGGCCGGTCATGCTCTGCGCAGCCGCGGTCGCCTCCTCCACGAGGGCGGCGTTCTGCTGAGTGAGCGCGTCCATCTGCACGACGGCGCGGTTGACCTGCTCGATTCCCGCCGACTGCTCGCGCGAGGCGGCGGCGATCTCCGCGACGATGTCGGAGACTTTCTTCACCGAAGCGACGATCTCCTCGAGCGTGTGGCCGGACTGCGTAACGCGCGCCGAGCCGTCCTCGACCTTGCGCACCGAGTCCTGGATGAGGCCTTTGATCTCCTTGGCGGCCGTGGCGGAGCGGCCCGCGAGACTGCGGACCTCGCTCGCCACCACCGCGAAACCGCGGCCCTGCTCGCCGGCGCGCGCCGCTTCGACGGCTGCGTTCAGCGCTAGAAGGTTGGTCTGGAAGGCGATCTCGTCGATCACGCCGATGATGTCGGCGATTTTCTTCGAGGACTGCTTGATGTCCGACATCGCCGTCACGGCCTGATTCACCACGACGCCGCCGCGCTCGGCCTGGTCGCGGGCCGCCAGGGCGAGCTGGCTCGCCTGCGCCGCATTGTCGGCGTTCTGCTTGACCGTGGTCGTCATCTCCTCCATCGAGGAGGCGGTCTCCTCGAGAGAGGCGGACTGCTCCTCGGTCCGGCGCGAGAGATTGACGTTGCCGGCGGAGATCTCCTCCGCCGAGCGGTTCACCTCGGCGGCGGTCGATTTGATGCCGCGGACTATGCCGGCCATGCTCTCGAGGAGCGAATTGATGCCCTCGGCCATGGCGCGCAGCTCCGGGCTGTCGATGCGCGGATCGAGCCGGCGGGTGAGGTCACCCTGCGAGGCCGCGGTGATGACCTCGCGGGTCTCTTCGACGATGTTTCTCGTGACGCTCATTTGAGTTCTTTCTCCGATCAGGCGGCGCTCGCCGTGCCACTGGTCATCCCTGACGGCAGACCCCCCGGCCCGGACATCCTGTCCGTGCGTTCGCCGCTTCGCGGCTCACCCTCTTCGGCATCGACGCCGGCGGAAAGGGCGAGATCCCGGCCGATCAGCCGGTCGATATCGAGCAGCACCACCATGCGCTCGGCAACGGACACGAGCCCGCGGATGTAGTCCGTGGCGGAGCGCGAGCCCAGCTCGGGCGCCGGTTTCACTTCTGCGGAGTTGACGTCGACCACGTCCGAGACGCCGTCCACGACCACCCCGAAATCGCGGCGGCCCGCCGGGGTGTTGACGGACATCACGATGATGACGGTCACGGTCGTGTACTCCGCCCGCTCGAGAGCAAAGCGCATCCGCAGATCGACGATGGGGACGATCGAGCCGCGCAGGTTCAGGACGCCGAGCACATGCGCCGGCGCGTGCGGGATCTTGGTCACCGCGGACCATCCGCGGATCTCCTGCACGCGCAGGATGTCGACTCCATAAGTCTCGTTGCCGAGCACGAACGTCAGGACCTGATGCGATCCGTTGCCGGAACCCGGTTGCCGCTCGACCGCGTTAGTGGACATGATTGTGATGCCTCGTATTCACCGCCGTGAGCCTCACGCCGCCGCCCGCATGGACGCTGCGCGGATGAGCCCCGGCACATCGAGAATGAGCGCCACCGAGCCATCCCCGAGGATCGTCGCGCCCGAGACGCCCTCGATGTGGCCGTAGTTGGCTTCCAGAGATTTGATGACCACCTGCTGCTGTCCGAGCAGGTCGTCGACGAAAAGACCCACGCGCCGTCCGTCGCCCTCGGCGACGACGACCAGCCCCTCATGGAGCGCGCGCGAGCGCGGCTCGACTCCGAACAGCTCGTGCAGCCGGATGATCGGCAGGTAATCGCCGCGGAAGGAGAGCACCTCGCTGTGACCGGAGAGCCGGGTCACGCCGCTCGCCTTGAGCTGCATCGATTCCACGATCGAGATGAGCGGCACGATGTAGGTCTCGGTGCCCACCGAGACGGACTGGCCATCCACGATGGCGAGCGTCAGCGGCAGGGTGATGGTGAAGCGAGAGCCGCGTCCGGGCTCGCTTTTCACTTCGACCTTGCCGCCGAGCTCCTTGACGTTGCGCCGCACGACATCCATGCCCACGCCGCGCCCGGACAGATCGGTGGTCTTGTCCGCAGTGGAGAATCCAGGGACGAAAATCAGCTCGTAGATCTCGGCATCGGTCAGCGAATCGGTGGGATCGACCAGACCGCGGGCGCGGGCCTTGGCGAGAATGCGCTCCCTGTCGAGCCCCCCGCCATCGTCGCTGACTTCCACGGCAATGTTGCCGCCGCGGTGGCACGCATCGAGGTGCACGGTGCCCTCGGCGCTCTTGCCGGCGGCGATCCGCGCCTGCGGCGACTCGATGCCGTGATCGATGCAATTGCGCACCAGGTGCACCAGCGGGTCGCCGATCTTCTCGAGAACGGTCTTGTCGAGCTCGGTCTGCTCGCCGGTGAGCTTCAGCTCGATCTGCTTGCCGAGGCGCTGCGCGAGATCGCGCACCATGCGCGGGAAGCGGCTGAAGACGAAGCTGATCGGCAGCATGCGCACCCGCATGACGCTTTCCTGCAGCTCGCGCATGTTGCGCTCGAGCTGCCCGAGGCCCCCGCGCAGCTTCTCGGCATCCGGCCCGTCGAAATGCGAGCCGAGCTGGCTCAGCATCGCCTGCGTGATCACCAGCTCCCCGACGGTGTTCATCAGCTCATCGATCTTCTCGACGCTCACGCGTATGGAGCCGGAGTCGCCGAGTGTGCTGACGGAGGCTTCCGGCTTCGGGGCGGCTTCGGAGCGGGGCGGCGTGGCAACTGCAGACGGTGCTGCGGACGTCGTCGCCGGTGTCGGGGAGGGTGTCGCGGGCGTGGGTGCGAGGGTCGCCGAGGCAGGCTCCACGTGCGGAGCAAAATTCCCGGTGCCGGGAAGGCGCTCGATGTTCAGATCGCAGTCGCCCTCGGCCCACTCGAACACCTGCCGGATCGCCTCTTCGGCCACTTCACCCGGCAGCTCGAGCGACCATGCGAGGTAACAGTCCTGGGGGTTGACGTCGGCGAGCGGCGGCAGCATCTGCGCGTCGACCCGGATATCGAGCTCACCGAGTGCGGCGAGCTCGCGCAGCATGCGCAGCGGATCATTGCCGCGCTCGAGCAGCTCGCGGTAGGGATGGAAATTGATGCGCCAGCGCGGCGGCTTCGGCCCGGATGCATCGCCGTCCGCCGCGCAGCCGGCCGCAGCCGGCTCATCCGCAGCGCTTGCGGCGGGCGCCGGCGCGGCTGGAGCCTGAGGCTGCTCGCTCTTTTTCGCGATCGCGACTTCCAGGTCGAACTGCAGATCCGATACCCGCTGCGAGTCGATCGGCTGCTTCGCCTGCACCGCGCGCAGCATGGCGCGCATGACGTCCACCGACTTCAGCAGCAGGTCGGACAGCGCCACGGTCACCGGCATCGTTCCGCTGCGCAGCTCATCGAGCAGCGTCTCGAGGCTGTGGGTGAAGGAGGCGATTTCCGAAAATCCGAACGTCGCGCTGCCGCCCTTGATCGAGTGCGCCACGCGGAAGATGGTGTTGATGAGCTCCGGCTCGGGCGAGCCGATGTCGAGCTTCAGGAGCGCCGCCTCCATGCTGTCGAGCGCCTCGAAGCTTTCTTCGAAGAATGCGTCATGGAACTGTGTCAGATCGACGGTCATCGGCCGACCTCGCCGGGAAGTTCGAGCGTGACGTTGAGACCGAGAAGACCGGCTGCCGTGTCGAGCGCGGCCGCTTTGCCGCGCCACTCGACCGCGCGGCCTGCCGTGCGACGGTCGCGCACGAAGGCGGCAAGGAGCTGCAGCGCCGCGGTGTCGATACGCTGCAGAGCGCTGACGTCCAGGGTGACCGGTCCCGACTCATCCAGGCGGCGGGCCAGCTCGGATTTGAGCGATTCGGCTTCGGCCACCGTGCACTGCGCGGCCAGGGTCAGCGATCCGTCCGCATGGACGCGGCGCTGGCGCGAGGTCGCGGATTTGGCCTTGCCGCGGGCTGCGGCCGGCCGGCGCGGTACCGCGCTGCGCTTCGTGGGCCGGTGGTCAGCGCGCTTCTTTCTCAGCGTCTGCTGCTTGCGGGTTTTCATAATCTGGTCGGCGCGCAGGTTCAGGGCATGACTGCCGGTACAGCGCCGGTATCGGCCCGTGTGACGTGGCTCTTGAGTTGAGCGCTACGAAACTTGACGCAGTTCCGGGGTGTGCGGGCCGTGCAGCCGGCGGACGAGCTCCGCTTCCGCGAGGGTCAGTCCGCAGCCCGACATCAGCTCCTCTCGGCTCGCGCCGCCGCGGGCCAGCCGGATGGCGATCTGGTAGCCGGGCGAGGGCGACTGGGAAAGGGCGGGCGCGGCGGGGCGGTCCAGCCGCTCACCGAGCTGCGTGATTGCGAGCTTCGTCGCATCCAGGCGCGCCTCGAGCTCCGCGAGCCGCTGCAGCACGAGCTGTGATTGCGACAGCACTTCTTCGGTCTGGCGCCGTGTGGCGCGCCGCCAGGCCGTGAAGCTGATCGCGGCAACCACGAACGAGAAGACGAGGAACACCGCGCGTCCCGCGATGAGCAGGAAATCGGTGGATGGCAGGGTCATGCGCGAGAGCTCCTGTGATGCAAGTCACATGACGCGCCGAACGTGTCGGAAATCCGGCGCTGAGCGGCGCGAGTCAGGAGTTATCGTGCAGGAACCGTGCCACTCGCGGGCGTGCCGCTGGCAGGTGTGCCGCCCGGCCTGCCGCCCGGCGTGGCGGCTGGCGCGGGGCCTGGCGCGGTGCCAACCGTCGTAGCTGCGGCCGTTGGTTGGCCGCTCGCGGCGCCATCACCCGAATTCGTGTTGGGCATCCATCCGGGCTCGTGCTGATCGGTCGCGGTCGAAAGTATGACGACGGTCACGCGGCGATTGGCGTTGCGACCCTCCGCGGTGGCATTGCTCGCCACCGGGTGTTGATCGCCGAAGCCGACGACCGCCAGCCGCTCGCGCCCCACGCCGCGATCGGACAGCACGTGCACGACGCTGCCGGCGCGCGCCGCCGAGAGCTCCCAGTTGGAATAGAACTGCACGGTCCTGATCGGGACGTTGTCGGTAAAGCCCTCGACTCGCACGGGATTGGGGAACCGTGCGAGCACGTCGGCGAGGCGGCGGATGATGCCGATGGCGCTCGGGGCAAGGCGCGCACTGCCGCTGGGAAAGAGGATGTCGGTGCGGATCTCGACCTCGATCCAGTACTGCTTGCGCCGCACGACGACCAGATTCTGCCTCACCAGTCCCGACATCGCCTTGACGACATCATCGGCGACGCGGTTGAGCATGATCGCGGCCGCCTGGGCTTTCGCGGCCTGGGCCGCATCGGCAGGGTGCGCCGGGCCGGTGGCGGCTTTGACGCCGCTCTCATTCCCGGGCGGCGGCACCTCGTCGTGGAAGGGCGAGTTCGGGATCGGGGTGGAGATGGCGAGCGGCACGGGGGCGAGGAGCGATCGCGGCTGCCCCTTCAGGGTCGCCTGCTGCACGATGCTGACGCGGATGTCGGCTCCGGAGCCGACCCGCTTGTGACCGACCTCTATCGGCTCGAGGGTGCGGGGCTCGCCCCGGAACGCCGCATAAAGAGAGTCGGAGAGAACACGGTACTTGCCCGCGTTCACCGACGAGATCGAATACATCACCACGAAGAACGCGAGCAGCAGCGTGAGCAGGTCGCCATAGGGGATGGCCCAGCGCTCGTGGTTCTCGTGCTCCTCCTCGCGTTTCTTCATTCTGCGCATGGCAGGCTCCTAGTGCAGATACCCCTGCAGCTTCGCCTCGATCGCCCGCGGGTTCTCGCCCTGGGCGATGCACATCATCCCGTCGATGATCATCTCGCGGAACTGCGTCTGGCGGTGAATGATGCCTTTGAGCTTGCCGGCGACCGGGAGGAAGAAGAGGTTGGCCAGGCTGATGCCATAGATGGTGGCGGTGAACGCCGAGGCGATCCCGGCGCCGAGCTTGGCCGGGTCGGTGAGGTTCTGCAGCACGGCCATGAGGCCCAGCACCGCGCCGATGATGCCGAGGGTCGGCGAATAGATGCCCGCGCCCTCGAACATCTTCGCAGCCGTGATGTCGGCGTGCTCGCGCATGCTGAGCTCGACGTTCATGGCGTTGTTGATCGCCTCGGGCTCACTGCCGTCGACCACGAGCTGCAGCGCCTTCTGCACGAACTCGTCGGTCTCGCGTGCGATCAGGGGCTCGAGTCCGAGCAGTCCCTGCTTGCGGGCCGTGTTGCTCCATTCGACGATCTTGGTGATGATCTGGCGGCCGTCGCGCGAGGGGGGGCGCACGATCCAGGGAAAGATCCTGAGCGCGTGCTTCATCACCGGCAGCGGCGTCTGGATGCAGGTCGCGGCAATCGTGCCGACGCCCACCACCATGAACGCCTCGAGGGAGATGAGCGCCATGAGGCCGGCGCCGCGCAGCACGGCGCCGAGGAGCACGGCATTGGCGGCGAGCACCAGTCCGATGATGCTCAGGATGTCCATCGCGGCCCCTTACATGCCGAGGCCCGACAGGAGCTCATCGACGTCTGTCTGGCCTGAGGCGACTTCCCCTCGCGTGACTCCGGGCACGACCGGCCCGTGTCCCTTGTCCGGGCTCTCCCCGAGCGTCGTATGCTCGACGACGTCGCCCGAGAGTTTGGTGAGGCTCGCCAGGGTTTCCTCCAGCTCGCCGACGAGCTTGATGACGCTGCGGATGATCTGGCCGGTGAGATCCTGGTAACCCTGCGCGAGCAGCACGTCGGCGAGGTTCTTGCGGATCTGCTCCGAGTCGCCGCGCGCCGCGGGCAGGAACGCCTCGACCGCGCGCACTACCGGCAGGAAGGCGTCGATGGAGCGGACGGCGGCCTCGAAGCCGCCGCCGCTCGATTGACGCTCGCGATAAGTCTTCAGCGAGTCGAGGAGGGCGCCCGCCTCGCGCGCGGTGCGCTCGGCCAGCGGTCCCGACCGTTCCACGAGCTCGAGCGTCCGGTGCGCCGCCTCGTCGGTCATGTTGATGACGTGGGTGAGGCGTGTGCGGGCGTCGGGAATCTCGTTTTCCGCGATATCCGCGAGACGCGACTCGATGCTGAAGCGCTCGAGCGCCTTCTGCAGATCGCCGGTGAGCCGCCGGATCTCGGTGATCGTCTGCGGCTCGCGCATGCGCACGATGTGGTCGATGGCGGTGAAGAACGCCGCCTCGTCGTTGCCGCGAAGCGCCTCGGAGAGAGCCTCGACGCAGGCTCCGTATTCCAACTTCATTACCTGGAAGTTCGACATGGCGCTCTCACTTCCCCCCGCCGAGGATCTTGTCGAGCTTCTCCTTGAGAGTCTCGGCGGTGAAAGGCTTGATCACGTAGCCGTTGACGCCCGCCTGCGCCGCCTCGATGATCTGCTCGCGCTTGGCTTCCGCGGTCAGCATGAGGACGGGCATCTTGGCGAGCTTGGCATCGGCGCGCACGGCCTTGATGAGCTCGAGCCCGGGCATGCCGGGCATGTTCCAGTCGGTGAT
>JAGWPE010000169.1 GCA_028870635.1 Gammaproteobacteria bacterium
ACCAAGGACGGCGTCTCCGTCGCCAAGGAAATCGAGCTGAAGGACAAGTTCGAGAACATGGGCGCGCAGATGGTGAAGGAAGTCGCGTCCAACACCTCCGATGAGGCCGGCGACGGCACCACGACCGCAACGGTGCTCGCCCAGGCGATCATCCGCGAGGGCCTGAAGGCCGTCTCCGCGGGCCGCAACCCGATGGACATCAAGCGCGGCATCGACAAGGCGGTCATCACCGCCGTCGAAGAGCTGAAGAAGCTCTCCAAGCCATCGAAGGACTCGAAGTCGATCGCCCAGGTCGGCACGATCTCCGCCAACGGGGACGAGTCGATCGGCAAGTCCATCGCCGATGCGATGGAGAAGGTCGGCCGGGAAGGCGTGATCACCGTCGAGGAAGGCTCGGGCCTGGAGAACGAGCTCGAAGTGGTCGAGGGCATGCAGTTCGACCGCGGCTATCTCTCGCCGTACTTCATCAACAACCAGCAGAGCCAGACCACGGAGCTCGAGAAGCCCGTGATCCTGCTGGTCGACAAGAAGATCTCCAACATCCGCGAGCTGCTGCCGCTGCTCGAGGGCGTCGCCAAGTCCGGCCGGCCGCTGCTGGTCGTGGCCGAGGACGTCGAGGGCGAGGCGCTCGCCACCCTCGTGGTCAACAACATCCGCGGCATCCTCAAGGTGGCGTCCGTGAAGGCCCCTGGCTTCGGCGATCGCCGCAAAGCCATGCTGCAGGACATCGCTGTTCTCACCGGCGGCACCGTGATCTCCGACGAGGTCGGCCTGTCGCTCGAGAAGGCGACGCTGAATGACCTCGGCGAGGCGAAGAAGATCGTGGTGGAGAAAGAGAACACCACCATCATCGACGGCGCCGGCAAGCAGTCCGACATCAAGGCCCGCATCGAGTCGATCCGCCAGCAGATCGAGGAGGCCACCTCCGACTATGACAAGGAGAAGCTGCAGGAGCGTGTTGCCAAGCTCTCCGGCGGTGTCGCCGTGATCAAGGTCGGCGCGGCCACCGAGATCGAGATGAAGGAGAAGAAGGCGCGTGTCGAGGATGCTCTGCATGCGACCCGCGCGGCTGTGGAGGAAGGCGTGGTGCCGGGCGGCGGTGTCGCCCTGATCCGCGCCCAGAAGGCGCTCGATAAGCTCGAGGGTGCGAACGAAGACCAGACGGTCGGTATCCGCATCCTCTCCCGCTCGATCGAGGAGCCGCTGCGGCAGATCGTGGACAACGCCGGCGAGGACGCCGCCGTGATCCTCAACAAGATCAAGGAAGGCAAGGGCACCTACGGCTACAACGCTGCCTCGGGTGAGTTCGGCGATCTGATCGATCAGGGCATTCTCGATCCGACCAAGGTCACGCGCCTGGCGCTGCAGAACGCCGCGTCGGTGTCGGGTCTGCTGCTGACGACCGAGGTCATGGTTGCCGAGGCTCCGAAGGACGAGGAGCACAGCCACGCGATGCCTCCGGGCGGCGGCATGGGCGGAATGGATATGTAACGCCCCCCTCGAAAGAGGTATCGATTCTGAAAGGATGAGCCGATAACCTAATAAGCACTGGTTAGGGGCGACGCCCGACCCCAAAGCGGGCGGCGCCCTGAAAGACGCGGAGCAAGACCCCCTATTCCGCGCAATCTTAGAGGCCCGCGAAAGCGGGCCTTTTTTTCTGTCTGCATCCCTGCTTGCGCCAATCGCTCACGGCGATTGGCGCGGCCAGCCGTGTGACAGGGTTTCATCCCGCGGCCGTTTCCCGGGGCGCCTCCTCTAGCGCTGGCGGATCTCAGGGGGAGCGGCCCTGGGCCGCTCAATAATTTGCTTTCGCACGGCGCACGGATTGGGCGCTGCCTCGTTCCTTGCTTGCATAGGGCGCATAATCGAAGCCGTGTGCGGGGCTGCGGGAGCTTCCGATGAACTTACTTTCCAGAGGTGCTTTGATTGCGGGAACGCTGCTGGCGATTCCCGTGTTCGGGGTGATGGGGTTGGCCGTGGGGCAGTCGGCGACTCCGGAGCCGGCGACGCAGGCGGCAGGGGGTGGGCGGGTCATCGCCAAGGGGCCCGGCTACAGCATCGTCGCGACCTCCCCCGGAGCGGGCAATCAGGCGGCAGCGGCCGGGGAAACGAAAGTGACGGACGCCCCGCTCGAGACGTTGCATGAGCCGATCGTCTGCCAGGGGCAGCGCGTGCTGAATATAGACAACCGGGACATCCGCTTCGACGGCAACGCCATCACGGCCGAAGATGGGTGCGACCTTCACATCACCAACAGCAGGATCAGCGCCGGAGGGGTCGCCGTCCGTGCCCGCAACGCCAGCGTGCACATTGAGAACAGCGAGATCGAGGGGCGCAAGGCATCCATAGACGCCGCCGGCGGGGCCCAGATCTACGCGGAGGCGTCGACCTTCAAGGGCGCCGCCCGTCGCGCCGGGCAATCGGCGATCCACGATCTCGGCAACAATGCCTGGGACTAGTTTGAAGCGCTGGTTCCGGGCTACTGCCCGGACCAGCGTGCCGCGATCAAAAAGCGTGGTCTTTGCTCGCGGCTCCGCCGCCTGCGGCGGCGGGGCACGTGCCTGTGCCTGGGAAATCAGGATTGGTTGACCGCCTGGCTGTCAGCGCGGAGCTGCGCTCGTGTCTGCAGCGGCAGTTGGATGCATTCGAGTCCGCCGCACCGGGCCGCTGGGATTCGCTGCCGCCCGCCATCCGCGACTCCCTCCCGCTGGTCTTCGCTGCCAGTGATTTCGTCGCGCAGGCCTGTGCCCGCGACCCAGACCTGCTGAGCGATCTCATCGGTCCATACCGGCTGACGGGCACCTCGGCGGCCGGCGATTACTCGGCCCGCGCCCCGGTTGCAGGCGCGGGCTCCGATGCAGACATGCTGTCCGCGCTGCGGCGCTGGCGCCGGCGGGAGATGGTGCGGATCGCGTGGCGCGCGCTGGCCGGCTGGGCGCAAGTCGAGGAGACGCTCACCGATCTTTCCGACTTCGCCGATGCCGCCATCTGCGTGTCCGTTGCGCATGCTCGCCAGGCTCTCACGGCCCGATACGGCGAGCCGCGCTCGGCCTGCGGAGCGGTGCAGCCGCTGGTCGTCGTCGCCATGGGCAAGCTCGGCGGGCGCGAGCTGAATTTTTCCTCGGACGTGGATCTGGTGCTGCTGTTTCCGGAACACGGCGAGACCGACGGACCGAGGCCGATCGCCAATGAGGAGCTCTTTACCCGCCTCGGGCAAGGCCTGATCAGACTGTTGGAAACCGCGACCCAGGACGGCTTCACGCTGCGCGTCGACATGCGGCTGCGCCCGTTCGGCGACAGCGGCCCGCTCGTGACGAGCTTCGCCTCCCTCGAGGACTACCTGCCGCTGCACGGCCGCGACTGGGAACGCTATGCCTACGTGAAGGCGCGCCCCGTCACCGCGCCGGAGCGCTATGCCGAGGTCCGTACCGCCGCGCTCGTCCCCTTCGTTTACCGCCGCTACCTCGACTACGGCGTTTTCGAGAGCCTGCGGGAAATGAAGGCGCTCATCGAGCGCGAGGTCGAGCGGCGCGAGCTCGCCGGCCACATCAAGCTGGGACCGGGCGGAATTCGCGAGATCGAGTTCATCGTGCAGGCCTTCCAGCTCATACGCGGCGGCAGAGAGAGGCGGCTGCAGACGACATCACTCCTGCAGGCGCTGACCATGCTCGGTGAGCTGCAACTCCTGCCGGGTGCGGCGGCGGCGGAGCTGCGCGCGGCGTACCTGTACCTGAGAAGGCTGGAGAACAGCCTGCAGATGCTCTGCGACAGCCAGGTCCACCAGCTGCCCACCGATGAGCTCTCGCGGCAGCGCATCGCGCTCGCCATGGGCGCCTCTGGCTGGGAGGCGCTGCTCGGGGAGCTCGGCCGTCATCAGGCGTGCGTCAGCGGGCATTTCAAGCGCTTCGTCTTCGGCGGCGC
>JAGWPE010000170.1 GCA_028870635.1 Gammaproteobacteria bacterium
GAAAGAGGGCCTCGCGTGCAAATGTCTTTGCCGCGGGGCTTCTGGAGCCATGGATGGCGGAAGAGAGCCTCCCGGGATCAGGCGAGCGGGCGGTAGCCCGCGAGCCCGGATTCACGGCGTCCCCGCGGCAAAGACAATTTGCATGCGAGGCCCGGAGTGCGAAACAGCGATCCGCGATCTCGCGCTACTTGACCACCCGCAATTGCGGCCGCTTGGGCGTCCCGCTCCCCTCTTCAGCCGGCGCCGGCCCCGTCGGAGGCGGTGTCTCCGGCCCCGCATCCTGCTCCGCAAACATCATCCCCTCCCCCGTCTCGCGCGCATAAATCCCCATCACAGCGCTCACCGGAAACCGCACGTGGTGCACCACGCCAGCGAACCGCGCATCGAACTCCACCACGTCGTTATCGATCTTCAGCCGCTGCGTCGCCGTATAGCTGAGGTTGAGGACGATCTTTCCCTCCTGCACGTAAGCGCGAGGCACCTCGCTGCCGGAGCGCTCCGCGTCCACGATCACATGCGGAGTGTGGCCACTGTCGGTGATCCATTGGTGCATGGCGCGCAGCAGGTAGGGACGCTTGGGAGGAGCTTTGAGCATCGCTCACCGCCTCAAACGCGCATCTCGCGCTCCCGATTCGAAAGCGATTCGCGAAACGCGGCGCGGGAGAAGATCTGGCTCGCATACTTGAGGATGGGCTGCGCCTTCGGCGGCAGCTCGACCTCGTAGTGCGGCAGCCGCCAGAGGATCGGCGCGATGGTCGCATCGACCAGCGAGAACTCGTCGGACATGAAGAAAGGCTTCACCTTGAACAGATCCACACCCTGCACGATGGTATCGGCCAGTACTTTGCGCAGCTTCGGGAGGATCTTCTTGTCATCCTCCACCTCGATCTGCTGCAGCAGCGTGTACCAGTCGCGCTCGATGCGGTACAGCGCCAGCCGGAACTGCGCCCGAGTCACCGGGTCGACCGGCATCAGCGGCGGATGCGGAAAACGCTCGTCCAGGTACTCGATGATCACCCGCGAGTCGTAGAGCACGAGATCCCGGTCCACGAGCGTGGGCACGGTGTGGTACGGGTTGAGGTCCAGCAGATCCTCAGGGTATTTGCCCGGCTCCACATCGACGACATCGATGGCGATGCTCTTCTCGGCAAGCACGATACGCGTACGGTGGCTCCACGGATCGCCCGGCGCGGAAAACAGCGTCATGATGGAACGTCTGCTCGACACGATTCCGCTCCCGCGGTCCAGCCAGCACCCGAGCTTTCGACTTACTCTACCGGGTCCGCGGCTCTCCTACTTGACGTCCTTCCAGAATTCGCGCTTGAGCAGCCAGGCCAGCCAGGTGAAGACCAGCAGGAAGAGAACCACCCAGACGCCCATCGCGTGCCGCATGGCCCGCTGCGGGTCCCCGACATAATCCAGGAAGTTCACCACATCGTGCACGAACTGGTCGAACTGCTGCGGCGTCATGCTGCCGGGAGCGATCTGCTTGAAGTGGTCGAAGACCTGCTCTGTGGCCATCTGGCCGTCTGCGCCCCGCGTCCCGACGTTCTTGTAGACCGCTACCTTGAGCCCCTCGAGCGGCGCGACGATATCGGGCATGGCGCTCTGCGGGAACGCCATGTTGTTGGCGCCCGTCGCCCGAGCGGAATCGACGTAGAAGGTCTTGAGGTACTGGTACAGGTAGTCGTTACCGCGGGCGCGAGCCATCAGGGAGAGGTCGGGCGGCGCCTTGCCGAACCATTTCTCGGCGTCCGACTCGATCATCGGAGAGATGATGTAGCCGGCCGGGGTCTCCCCGGGCGGGATCAGGTCTTTGACGAGCAGCGCCTCGGGGATGTGCAGATCCTGCGCGAGCCGCGACCAGCGCTCGTACTTCAGCGAGTGGCAGCCCAGGCAGTACCCGACGAAATCGCGCGCTCCGCGCTGCAGCGAGGCGGTATCCGTGACGTTGGCATTTGCCGTCCAGCTCTGCCAGTCCGCGTCGGAGGGTGCATCATCCGCGGCGAAGGCGCGCGCGGCGCCAGCTGCTCCCGCGACGAGCGCCACCGCGAGCAGCAGCGCAGGAACCTTCTTGAAGGGAGTGCTAATGGGCATGGTAGACCACTCTCTCCGGCACCGGCTTCACCCGGTCGATGCGCGAGTAGAACGGCATCAGCCAGAAGAAGGCGAAGTAGCCGACCGCGAAGATGCGCGCCAGGATGACGTACACGCCCTCCGCGGGCTGCAATCCCAGGTAACCCAGCCCGACGAACGAGATCACGAAGACGGCCAGCATGAGACGCGAGATCCAGCCCTTGTAGCGGATGGACTTGACCGGCGAGCGATCGAGCCAGGGCAGCACGAGCAGCGAGACCAGCGCGAGCAGCATGAGGAGCGCCCCCATGCTCTTGCTCGGCACGGCGCGCAGGATGGCGTAGTACGGAGTGAAGTACCACACCGGATGGATTTCCGCGGGTGTCGAGAGCAGATTGGCTGGCTCGAAGTTCGCCTGCTCGAGGAAGAGCCCGTGGACCGTCGGGACGTAGAACAGGACCAGGGCGAAGATTATGAAGAACACGCCGACCCCGACGATGTCCTTGACCGTGTAGTACGGGTGGAACGGAATTCCATCGAGGGGCTTGCCGTCGGCGCCCTTGCGCTCCTTGATCTCGATCCCGTCGGGATTGTTCGAGCCGGTTTGCCGCAGCGCGACGAGGTGCAGCATCACCAGCAGCAGCAGGATGATCGGCACCGCCGCGACGTGCAATGCGAAGAAGCGATTGAGCGTTGCATCAGCGATGCCGTAATCGCCGCGGATCCACTGCACCAGTCCCGGCCCGATGGCCGGCACGGTACCGAATATGTTCACGATCACCTGCGCACCCCAGAAGGACATGTTGCCCCAGGGGAGAACGTAGCCCATGAACGCCTCGGCCATCAGCGCGAAGTACACCAGCATGCCGATGAGCCAGAGCAGCTCCCGCGGCTGCCGGTAGGACCCGTACATCAGCCCGCGGAACATGTGCAGGTATACGACGATGAAGAACGCCGACGCGCCGGTGGAGTGGATGTAGCGGATCAGCCAGCCCCAGTCGACCTCCCGCATGATGAACTGCACGGAGTCGAACGCGCCGGCCGCGCTCGGCTTGTAGAACATCGCCAGGAATATGCCGGTGGCGAGCTGAATCACCAGCACCAGCATCGCCAGCGAGCCGAAGAAATACCAGATATTGAAGTTCTTCGGCGCGTAGTAGCCGGTCAGCTGACTGGCGATGAACTCATCGACGGGCATGCGCTTGTTGAGCCACGCCCAGAAGCCCCGCTTCTTGGAAACGGGTGTCGCTCCGGGCGGCAGAGGCTCGCCCGGGGCGCGCAGCTCCGCGCCGCGCTCGGTGGTGGCCATCAGGCTTCTCCCCTCGAGAGGACGCACCCGTTGGCAGCCTTAAGGCATTCGCTCATTCGGCAGGCTCCCCAAATCCCGCGGTAGCGCGGCATTATACACAGCGAGAGGAGGATCAAATGCTGGAGCGATTGAGCCGCGGATTGACGTTCATTGCCGGGTCGGTGGTCGGCGGCCTGGCCCTCGCGTTCGTGATCGTCGCGCTGCGGCCGGACCTCATCCGCGGGAACGCCGGCTCACAGCGCACGCCGCCCTCCGTTCCGGCACCCGCTGTGAACGCACCCGCCGCCCGCGGGCCGGAACGCCTCACGTATGCGTCGGCGGTGCAGCGCGCAGCCCCCGCCGTAGTCAACATATACACCGCCCGCC
>JAGWPE010000171.1 GCA_028870635.1 Gammaproteobacteria bacterium
CGGCGCGCCGTGGTCACGACCGGAGTTCTGCACAGAACGGAAAGCCGCATCGAGCTGGGCGAGAGCCAGCCGGCGGGCGATAGCGTGGCGGAAACGCTGGTGATCGATCACCTGGAGATCGCCTCTCCGTCAGGGTGCACGAGTCTCCAGGGCGGCCGCATCGAGATCAGGCCCGGTGAGCGCGTGCTGGTGATCGGCGAGCAGGGGGCCGGCAAGACCCTGCTCTTCCGGGCCCTCGCCGGCCTGTGGCCCTGGGGTGGCGGACGCATCGTCCATCCTCGGGGAGAGGACCTCTACTGCATGCCGAGGACGCCCTATCTCCCGGCCGGCGCGCTGAAGGAGGTACTGGCCTACCCTTCGACCCTCGATCGGTTCGAGCGGCAGGACTATGCGGGAGCGCTGCGCCGGCTGGGGCTGGATCGTCTCACGCCGTCTTTGGATGAGGTACGCCGCTGGGACCACGAGTTGAACGAGGACGAGCAGCAGGCGGTTGCTTTCGCACGCTTGCTGCTGCACGCGCCGCGATGGGTGCTCATCGACGAGGCGCTCGATTCCATCGACGTGAGCACGCGTGATCGGATCGTGGACATGTTCACGCGGGATCTCGCCGGCTCCGGCCTGATTTACATCGGCCGCGCCGATCCGAAGGGCGGGTTCTTCCAACGCGTCCTGCACCTCGTCAATGACCCACTGACCCGCCGTCTGACCCGGCACCGGGTTGCGCAGCCGCGAACGGCAGCGCCGTATCGGCCTCCCGCGGCGGCCACCTGACCCGCAAGCGTAGCAGTGTCCAAGGCACTGTCGTTTATCTGCAGACCATCTTTCCGCAGCTTCTTCAGCTGCATGAAAGTCACTGAGCCTCCCCGTCAGTGCAGCAGCTTCTCGCGCAGGACGACGGCCTGGTTGTGCACCTCGTCGTGCGCGGAGTAGACGAGCGTCAGCGGGCCTTGCCTGGCGATCTCCCGCAACTGACCGACCAGCTCCCTCTTCTGCGCGAGCTCCGCCTTGTAGCGGCGGCGGAACTCCTGCCAACGCTCCGGGTCGTGACCGAACCATTTGCGCAGCTCATTGCTGGGCGCAATTTCCTTCATCCATTGCGCAATGCCGGCATCCGCTTTTTTCACGCCCCGAGGCCACAACCGGTCGACGAGAACACGGGTGCCGTCACGGGGCGACGGCGGCTCGTAAGCGCGCTTTATCCTGACCTCCGGTGCGGCTTTGGAATGGCTCATTCGGACCTCCACGGCGGCCGAGCGTCTCGCAGCACTTCAGATTATAGCCGCCGCCGCTCCCCGGCGAGCCCTGGCTCCAGGCTTGTGCTCGGCGGGTAGACGAGCCCCCCACCGGCACCCGGTTGCGCACCGGGCGTGAGAGTCGCCGGCGTCAGCTTGCCGGAGCCGAGGATATGTACCACCTTGAATCCCGCGGCCAACAGGTAATCTGCGATGATGCGGCGGTGGCAGCGCCACCATACCGCTTCGGCGCACATGACCGCGCAGCGATGCTCGCCGGCCAGCGCGCACAGCCGCGCGAGCCCTGCGCGGAATTCCGTGGTGCCCGCGTAGTCCGCGTACGCGCGAAAGGATCCGTTCCTCCAGAGGGTGTTGGGCGAATCGGCCTTGCGCCCGTGACGCCTGCCGCCGAGAGCCGGCAGGTAGCGGTAGGCCATCGCCGCCCCGTGGAGCTCTTCCTGCAGCGCCGGCCCGTTGAATTGCGGGTTGGCTCTCGAGCGCGGGAACGCGCGGACGTCGGCGACCAGATCGGCGCCGGCCTCGCCGAGGAGGGCGATGAGCTCCGTCACGGAGCGATTCGAGTGTCCAATGGTGAAGACCGGGTTACGGCGGCAGGACCCTACAGGTACGGCGAGAGAAGCCAGAAGAGGCTGTCGCGAAGCCGGCCCGCGAGGTGCCGCGCGGGCAGAGGCTCCGCGGGAACACGCTCCGCGTGATCGCGGGCGGAGAGGATGTATCTCGCGAGCTGCGCGCATACCTCGCCATCGTACACCTCCACG
>JAGWPE010000172.1 GCA_028870635.1 Gammaproteobacteria bacterium
CGTCCCGGCACGGCACGCATGGCGCCGAGTCCCGTCACGATGTGCTCGAGAGTTGCGCCGGCCGCCGCCGCCGCGGCGGCGGCGCCGAGGGCATTCGCGACGTTGTGCCGCCCACAGACGTGCAGCTCCACTTGCGCCTCTCCGAGCGGGCTCGAGAAGCGGAACCGGGTGAGGAAGCCCTCCTTGCCGAGCGTCGTGCGCAGGTCGGATGCGCGAAAATCCGCCGCGTTCGCGATGCCGAAAGTCACGACCCGCGCGGGCGTCATCCCGCGCCAGAGTCTCACGAAGTCGTCATCGGCATTCAACACCGCCGTGGCGTCGGCCGAGAGGCCCGCGACCGTCTCGCCCTCCGCGCGAGCCACGCCCTCGAGGCTGCCGAAGCCCTCGAGATGCTCCGCGCCGGCGTTGGTGATGAGCCCCACGGTCGGGCGCGCCACCCTGACCAGCTCCGCCACTTCACCGGCCCGGTTGGCGCCCATCTCGATGACCGCGAAGCGATGGGCGGCCTCGAGCCGCAGCAAGGTCAACGGCACGCCGATGTGGTTGTTGAGATTGCCGCGCGTGGCGAGGGTGCTTCCCGCCCGCGAGAGGATCGCCGCCGTCATTTCCTTGGCCGTGGTCTTGCCATTGCTGCCCGCCACTGCGATCACCGGAATATCGAGCGCCTCGCGCCATGCGTTTCCCGCGCGCGACAGCGCGGCCTGCGTGTCCGCGACGACGATCTGTGCGAGGGCAAGCGGCTGCGGCGCATCGACGAGCGCGGCTGCCGCACCGGCCGCCAACGCCGCCCCGACGAATTCATTGCCGTTGAAGCGCGGACCGCGCAAGGCGACGAAGAGATCGCCGGCGGACAACGTGCGGCTGTCGCTCGAGACGCCGGCGAAAGCGCGGTCCCCGCCCTCGAGGCGCCCGCCACAGGCCCGCGCAAAATTCCGCAGCGTACGCTCGACTGTCGAATTACCGCTCACTGCCGCATTGCCTCGAGCGCCGCGCGCGCCACGCTCTGATCGCTGAACGGACGGCGCTCGCTGCCGTATATCTGATACTCCTCGTGCCCCTTGCCGGCAATCAACACCACATCCTCCGGAGCCGAGCGCGCGAGCGTCGCCCGGATGGCCCGCGCGCGATCGTGCTCGACCCGGGCCGCGGCGCCGCCGGGAATGCCGGCCAGGATGTCGCCCACGATCCGCTCGGGAGGCTCGCTGCGCGGGTTGTCGTCGGTCACCACCAACTCATCCGCGAGCTCGGCGGCGATGCGTCCCATGATCGGCCTCTTGCCGGGATCACGGTCGCCGCCGCAGCCGAAGACCACCCGCAGGCGCGCGCGGCAGTGCCTGCGCGCGGCTTGCAGCGCCTTCGCGAGCGCATCCGGCGTATGGGCGTAGTCCACGATGGCCAAAGGCGCTGCATCGCGGCCGCCGAATGCCTCCATGCGTCCGGGCGCGGCCCGGCATGACTGCAGCGCCGCTGCGGCCGCGGCCAGCGGGACGTTCCACGCGAGCAGCACGGCGAGCACGGTCAGGGCGTTGTCGGCGTTGAATTCACCGATCAGCGGCACGTTGAGCTTCGCCGCGCCCCAGCTCGACTCGACGTCAATGAGCAGACCGGAGGCGGCGGTCTCGACGCGCACTGCGCGCACCACCTTCGCATCAGGCGTCGGCATGCGCGTTGCACCGGCGCGAGTGGTGATGACCAGCTGCGCCCCGGAAAGTTGCCCGGCGAGCCGCGCGCCGAACTCGTCATCGACGTTGATCACCCGCACGGCAAGACCCGGCCAGGCGAAGAGGCGCGCCTTCGCCTCGGAGTAGGCCGCCATGGTGCCGTGATAGTCGAGATGATCCCGCGTGAGATTGGTGAACGCCGCCGTGTGGAACCGCACGCCGCCGACCCGATGCTGATCGAGCGCGTGCGAGGACACTTCCATGCTCACCGCTTCGGCGCCGAGCACCCTCATCTCGGCAAGGCGGCGGTGAATGGTCACCGCATCGCCCGTAGTGTGCTCCGTGGCGGCGAGAGCATCCGGGAAGCCGAACCCGATCGTGCCCATGTAGGCGGCGGGACGGTTGCAGCGGCTCAACGCCTGTGCGAGGAGCCACGCGCAGGTCGTCTTGCCGTTCGTGCCGGTGATGCCGGCGACGGTCAGAGCGCGCGAGGGCTCGCGGAAGAAGCGGTCGGCGATCAGGCCGGCATGGCTGGAAAGCTGCGCCAGGGGAGCGACGAAGACTTCATGACGGCCGCTGCTTCCGTCGCGAGCAAGCGCACTGAGACCTGCCTCCACGAGCTCCTGAGCACCTGGAAACGGCTCATAGAGCACCGCGCGTGCGCCGCGCGCGGCCGCCTCGCCGGCAAATTCAGCGCCATGACGGCCGCGCCCGCGGCATGCCAGAAAGAGCGCGCCGGAGCTCACGGCACGCGAGTCGAGCGTCACGTCGCTGACCTCGAGCGTCTCGGGCACCGCGAGCAGCCCGGCGGTAAGCGCCGCGAGCCGTGCGCCGCGTGTTGGAGGCGTGATGGCGGCCGGTTTCATTGCAGTGAGGCCGTGCGCACTTCTTCGGGCTGCGCCACCGGCTCGTCCGGCTCCACCGCCATCAGGCGCAGCGCCCGGCCGACCACCTTGGCGAACACCGGCGCGGAAACGTCGCCGCCCATGTGGATCCCGTTCTGCGGGTCGTTGATCATGACGGCCGCCGCGAGACGCGGGGCGCTGGCCGGCGCCACCCCGGCAAACACCGAGACGTAGTGATGCTGCTCGTACGAGCCATCGTCAGCCTTCCAGGCCGTGCCGGTTTTGCCGGAAACCGTGTAGCCCGGAATGGCGGCGAGCGGCGCCGTGCCTTCCATCGAGATCACCGAGCGCATCATCGCGATCAGCTCGCGGCAGAGCCTCGGATCCATCACCCGCGCGCCCTCCGGCGGCGAGTCGACTCTGAGGAAGGAAATCGGCCGCGACACGCCGAGGGCACCGACGGTCGCATAGGCGTGGGCGAGCTGCAGCGTGGTCACCGAGATGCCGTAGCCGTGCGACATCGTCGCGATGTCGATGGGACGCCAGGCGCGCAGCGGCGCCAGCAGTCCGGCCGACTCTCCCGGATAGCCGCTCGTGGCCAGCTGCCCGAAGCCGAAGCCGCGCAGCGTCGTCCAGATGAGCTTCGGCGGCAGAGACAGCGCGAGGTGCGCCATGCCGACGTTCGAGCTCTTGGCGAGGATCATGGCGATGTCGACCGGCCCCAGGTCATGCTCGTCGGTGAAAACGTGGGCGCCGACCTTGATGAAGCCAGGTGAGGTGTCGATGATCGAGCGATCGTCGTACCGGCCGGAGATCAAACCGGCGGCGACGAAGAACGGTTTCATCGACGAGCCGGGCTCGTAGACGTCGGTGAGGGCGCGGTTGCGATACCGCCCCGGCAGCATCTGGTCGCGGTCGTTCGGATTGAATGCCGGCTGGTCGACCATCGCGAGCACCTCGCCCGTCGCGATGTCGATCACCACGACGGCGCCGGAGCTCGCCTTCTGCTCCGCCACCTGCTCCTTCAGCGCGCGATAGGCGAGGTATTGGATGCGCAGGTCGATCGAGAGGACGAGGTCGCGGCCCGGGCGCGCCGGCCGGATGCTCTCGATGTCCTGCACGATCCGGCCATAGCGGTCCTGGATGACGCGCTTCTCACCGTCGATCCCCGTCAGCCACTGGTCGTAGGCGAGCTCGAGCCCCGCCTGCCCCTGATCGTCGACATTGGTGAAGCCGACGAGCTGACCTGTGACTTCTCCGGCCGGGTAATAGCGGCGGTACTCGCGAGAGAGATACACACCGGGAATGCCGAGTGCCTTGATGCGCGCAGCCTCAGCCGGCTGGCACTGGCGCGCGACGTAAAGGAAGTCCCGGTCGAGATTGCTCGTGATGCGCCGCAGCAGCTCCTGCCTGTTGATTCCGAGCGCTTCGGCGAGCCGCGCGACCTGCCCGCCCGCGTTCGCGATCTGCTTCGGGTTGACCCAGATCGAGTCGACCGGTGTGCTGACGGCGAGCGGCTCGCCGTAGCGGTCGGTGACGGTGCCGCGATGCGCCGCGATGTCGACGACGCGCGTGAAGCGGGCATCGCCCTGCTTCGAGAGGAACGAGTAATCGAAGAGCTGCAGGTCGACCGCGCGGCAGAGGAGCGCCCCGGCGATGAGCCCGAGAAGGACCACCAGGAAATGCGCCCGCCAGCGGAACGAGCGGGGAGCGGAATGGCGTGCGTTGCGCGTCCTCATGGCTCTGTCAGGGCTGCACGATCACGATGTCCTTCGGCGCCGGCATCGTCATGTGCAGCTTCTTGCCCGCGACGCTCTCGACGAAAGCGTGCGTGGACCAGGCACTCTGCTCGAGCTGCAGCTGACCCCACTGGATATCCAGGTTGTCGCGCTGCGTGCTCAACTGCTCGAGCTGGATGAAGAGCTGACGCGCGCGGAACTTGCAGTACACCGCGCCCGCGGCGGACAGCAGCACCGCGACCCAAAGCATCGCCGCCGCAAGCCCCAGTGTGGTCGCCGCAGGTCTCATGCCACTCTCTGCGCGACGCGCAGGAGCGCGCTGCGTGCGCGGGGATTGCGCGCGATTTCCTCCCTGCCCGGACGGACCTTGCGGCCGACCAGCTTCAGGCGCGGGGTGAGCTGCGGCGGCACGATCGGGAGCGAGGCGACCGCCGGATCGAGCTGCGACTCCCGCTGCATGAAGCGCTTGACGAGGCGGTCCTCGAGCGAATGGAAGCTGATGACGGCGAGGCGGCCGCCGAGAGCGAGCGAGTCGACGGCGCCGGTGAGCGCCCTCTCGAGCTGGCCGAGCTCGTCATTGGCGTGCATCCGCAGCGCCTGGAAGGTACGGGTGGCGGGATGCTTTCCCGGCTCCCGGGTCCGCACGGCGCGCGCGACCAGCTCGGCGAGATCGCGAGTGCGCTCGATCGGCCGCTCGTGTCTGGCCGCAACGATGGCCTGCGCGACGCGGCGTGCGAAGCGCTCTTCTCCAAGAGTGGCGATCACCTGGCGAATCTCGTCGACGCTCGCACGAGCGAGCCACGCGGAGATCGGCTCGCCGCGTGTCGGGTCCATGCGCATATCGAGCGGACCGTCGGCCCGGAAGCTGAAGCCGCGCGCCGGATCGTCGAGCTGCGGCGAGGAAACGCCAAGGTCGAGCAGAATACCCCGGCATGGGCGGCCGCCCGAGTGAGCCGGCACGAGCGCGCCGATATCGGCAAACGACGCGTGC
>JAGWPE010000173.1 GCA_028870635.1 Gammaproteobacteria bacterium
CGTGCGTGCAGAGCCGCGATCAGCGCGCTCTCATCCAATACTCCGCCTCGAGCTGCATTGATCAGGACCGATCCGCGCCGCATCTGCGCTATTGCGGACGCGTCGATCAGATGTCGCGTCTGGGTTGTAAGCGGCGTATGTAAGCTGACGACATCGCTCGTAGCAAGAAGAGGAGTCAGCTCGAGGCGCTCGATGCCGTGCCACGCATCGTCCGTAGGCGCGACGAACGGATCGTGAGCGGCCACCCTCATGCCGAGCGCCAGCGCCTTGCGCGCGGTGAGGCGCGCAATGGCGCCAAACCCGACCAGACCGAGCCGCTTGCCGGCGAGCTCCTGCCCGATCAGCTCCATCCGCGGCCACTTGCCCGCCGCCACCGCCGCCGTCGCGAACCAGGCGCGCCGCAGGAGCAGCATCGCCGCACAGACGACGTATTCGGCGACAGCGAGATCATTGGCGCCCGTTGCCGGGCAGACGCGGACGTCGCGCGCGGCGCAGGCGGCAACATCTATGTTGTCGAGACCGACGCCCAGGCGGCCGACGACGCGCAGGAGAGGCGCGGCTTGCAGCAATGCTCCCCGCACCTGCGTGCGGTTGCGCACGATGAGCGCCCGGCAGTCCCCGAGCAGCGAGCGCAGCTTTTCCGGTTGATCCACAAGATTCGGATCGAGCACAACGTCGAAGCCGCCGAGATGCTCGCGCACGGCCGCCTCGTCCATGAATTCGGTGATGACGACGTGGCTCATCAGACGGTCTGCGCGGTTCCGGCCAGCCTGATGAGCCGGTCGTGCAGCGCCGCTGCGATCTCGAGGCCGCGAGAGACGGCGCGCGCGCGGCCTGCGAGCCGGCGGTCGCCTGGAATGCGCACGCCGTCCTCGGCGCCGAGGGCGGCCAGCAATGCCGCCATTCGCACCGTGAAGCCGCCCGCCGACAGCGAATGGGCGTCGAGGGCGAGCAGGACCTGGCCCACGGCGGGCGGTGCGCCCCGGTCATCGAGGAACGAGCTTGCCTCCCAGCCGAAGTGCCCGCCCGCGAGCGCGCCGCAAAGAATCTCGACGATCATGGCGAGGGCGGCGCCCTTGGCGCCGCCGATGGGCGTGAGCGCGCCGGCGAGCGCCGCGGAAGGGTCGGTCGTGGGACGGCCGCCGCTGTCGCTCGCCCACCCCGCGGGGATCGTCTCACCGGCGCCCTGCGCCGCGACGATCCTGCTGCGCGCCACCTGGGTGAGCGCCATGTCGATCACGAGAGGCGCCCGGTCGGGCAGCGGGGCGGCGAAGGCGATGGGATTGGTGCCCATCATCGGGCGAATGCCGCCCGCGAATGCCATTGCCGGCGGGGTGTTGGAACACACGAACCCCACGCAGCCCTGTTGGGCGAGCCGCTCGGCCGTGTAACCGGCCGCGCCGATGTGATGCGAGCGATGGATGGCCGCGATAGCCACGCCATGCTCACGGGCCAGGCCCGGCAGCGTTTCAACGGCGAGATCGAGCGCCGGATAGGCGAAGCCGTACGCCGCGTCGATGCGCACCGCCGCGGGGGCCAGGGGCCGAAAGCTCGGAAGCGCGCGTCCGTCGACTTTGCCTGCGCGAACCTGCGCCGCATAGCTCGGCACCCGCCCGAGTCCGTGCCCGCTCTGACCGTCGGCCTCGGCGGCCACCAGGGCCCGCGCCGTCGAGCGGCTCTGCCCGGCCGCCGCGCCGCTCGCCTCGAGCGCACGCGCGGCGAGCTGTTCGCACTCGGTGATGCTGAGGATGGGCATCGGCGCGCGCCGGTCAGGCGCTGCGGTAGAGCTTGGTCATCACGAACTCGTGGTGTCCGAGCGCCTCGGCCGCCGTGAAGCGGCCGTTCGCGGTCTGCGCGATGGCCTCGATGAGCGCATCGCCCGCTTGCGCGATGGTCATTTCCCGGCGCACGATGCCCGAGACATCGACGTCGATGTGCTCGCTCATCGTGCGCACGGTGCGCGGATTGCCGCTGATCTTGATCACCGGCATGATCGGATTGCCGATGACGTTGCCCTGGCCCGTCGGGAAGCAGTGCACGACGTAGCCGGCGGCCGCCTGCAGGGTGCAGCACTCCGCCGCGGCCGAGGAGGTGTCCATGAAATAAAGGCCGGGCCCGCGGGCCGGCGCCTCGGCCGGCTGCAGCACGTCGATGAACCGCACCTGCTTGCCGATCTTCTCCAGGTTGCCGAGCGCCTTCTCCTCGATGGTGGTCAGGCCGCCGGCGATGTTGCCCTTGGTCGGCTGGCTGTCGGAGAGATCGGAGGTCTTGTGCGCCTCGATGACTTCCTGTTGGTAGGCGGTCCAGGTGCGCATGAATTTCTCGGCAATCTCGGGTGTCGCCGCGCGCGCCGCCGCCAGGTGCTCGGCGCCGGTGAGCTCGGAGGTCTCGCCGAAGCAGCCGTAGAGGCCGGCGGGAATCAGCTTGTCGTACATGTTGCCGACCGTCGGGCAGGAGGCGAGCCCGGTGGTCGTGTCGCTCTCGCCGCACTTCGCGGCCACCCAGAGATCCGTCAGCGGGCATTCCTCGCGCACCTTGGCGGAGGCGAAGTGGACGAATTCCTTCGCTTTGCGCGAGGCCGCGGCCACCGTGGCGATGTCCCCGTTGCCCTCGATCGCGAAGCCGGCGACGGGCTTGCCCGTTCGGGCGATGCCCTCGACGACACGCTGAGTCCACTGCGGCTCGATGCCGATGACGATGCAGGCGGCGACGTTGGGATTGGCGCCCGTGCCGATCATCGTGCGGAAATGCAGCTCCAGGTCCTCCCCGAACTGCAGGCGTCCGTACGCATGCGGCAGCGCGATGGTTCCCTTGATGTGGGCGGCAACCGCCTCGCTCGCGGCGTTGGAAATGTCATCGAGCGGAAGGATCGCGACATGGTTGCGTACGCCGACGCGGCCGTTCTCGCGGCGGAAGCCCCAGATGGTTCGGTTCGCAGTTGCCATGATCTCACCAGCGCCTGGTCTTCAGATTGTGTGTGTGCACGTGATCGCCGCGGCGGACCGGCTGCACGACGCGGCCTATGTCCTGGCCGTACTTGATCACGGACTCGCCGACCGCCAGGTCGCGCAGGGCGACCTTGTGGCCGATGGGCACGTCCTGATTGCACGCGACGCGAATTTCACTGTTATCCTCGGTCACGACACCCAGGATGTCGCTTCCGGCGGAGAGGCTCTCGACCACGACCACGCCCACGTTGTCGCGGCGGTCATGGACGAGCACTTGCGGTGGTCTCGGCATGCTCGAAGGTCCTCGGGTGGCACGGCTCTTATATAAGATATAAGATTACAGATTATCATGGCCAGCACAAGACCTCCGTTGCGCAGCGCCCGCTGGTTCGAGCGCGAGGACATGCGCGGCTTCGCGCACCGGCAGCGCATGCAGCAGATGGGCCTGCGGCGCGAGGAGTTCCTCGGCCGCCCGGTGGTCGCCATCATCAATACCTGGAGCGAGATGAGCCCCTGCCACGCGCATCTGCGCGAGCGCGCCGGGGCGGTGAAGCGCGGCGTACTGCTCGCGGGCGGCTATCCGGTGGAGCTGCCGGCGCTCTCGGTCGGCGAGGTGATGGTCAAGCCCTCGACCATGCTGTACCGGAACTTTCTCGCCATGGAGACCGAGGAGCTGCTGCGCTCCCATCCCGTGGACGGGGCGGTGCTGCTCGGCGGCTGCGACAAATCTATCCCCGGCATGCTGATGGGGGCGATCAGCATGGACCTGCCGGCGATCGTGTGCCCGGCCGGTCCCATGTCGAATGGCCAATGGCGCGGCGTGCGCACCGGCGCCGGCACCCACACCAAGAAGTACTGGGACGAGCTGCGCGCCGGCAACATCACGCCGGATGATTGGATCGATCTGGAATCGCGCATGACCCGCTCGATCGGGACGTGCAACACGATGGGTACCGCGTCCACGATGAGCGCCATCGCGGAAGCCTTGGGGCTGACACTGCGGGGCGCCTCCTCGATTCCGGCGGCCGATTCCGGGCACGTACGCATGGCCTCGGAGTGCGGCTCGCGCATCGTCGCCATGATCCGCGAAGACCTCCGGCCTTCCCGCATTCTCTGCGCCGCGTCCTTCAGGAACGCGGCGGCCGTCTACATGGCGCTCGGCGGCTCCACCAACGCCGCCATCCATCTGCCCGCGCTGGCCGGCCGAGCCGGCATCGCGCTCACGCTCGATGATCTCGGGACGATTGCACGCGACATCCCGGTGTGCGCCAACCTGTTTCCCTCCGGTGATCGGCTCATGGAGGACTTCTATTTCGCCGGCGGGC
>JAGWPE010000174.1 GCA_028870635.1 Gammaproteobacteria bacterium
ATGTTGTCTCCGACCGCATACACCTTGGTGGCCGCGACGCTCGGCCCGAGTATTGCGAGCCCGTCGCGCGGATCATTGGCGGCGATGACACCGGTGAGGACCAGCGGCATGCTCGTCTGTGGCGCGTTGGCGGCGTTACCCGCGCCCCCCGCCATGGGCGCTACCCCGAAAAGATGCGTATTGGTGATCGCGGCGATGTCGACCGGGGCGCGCTGCGCCCGCGAGGCGGCGGCGATCATTCCGGGGGAGGGCGCGCGATCCGCGCCGGCGAGATCGGTGAGGATCACCGCCGCCTGCACGCCCAATGCGAGCGCGAGCAGCCATGTCGCCATGCGCGGACCGCGGGTGAAGAATGCGGCACGCCATTGCTCGGATCCCGGGATGGCTTGGAGCCAGGACGCGGCGCTCATTGAGGTGGCAGAGTCATCGATTCGGTGGCAAACACCCGGTAGACCGCGAGCGGCGCAATTCGTGCGCAGCCGCCGCCGCCCGGGCAATCATACGGCGCTAGCGGTTGTGCTCTCAAGCGATTGTTTCTCAAAGAGTAAGCGCATGCCATCATCGCAGGCTTGTGTTGCAGATTCGCGACCCCTATAAAGACACCATGCCCGACCCGCATCCGACCCGTCCCGATACCGGCATTCTCGTCGAGGAGGCGCGTCCGCAGGTCAAGCAGCCGCCGCTTTACCAGGTGGTGCTGCTCAATGACGATTACACCCCGATGGAGTTCGTCGTCGATGTGCTGGAGAAGTTCTTCAGCTTAGATCGTCCGACGGCTACGCGCATCATGCTCGAAGTCCACACGAAGGGTAAGGGTGTGTGCGGGGTCTTTACCTTCGAGATCGCCGAAACTAAGGTGGCGCAGGTGACCACGTATGCGCGGGATCACCAGCATCCGCTGATGTGCACCCTGGAAGAGGCGTAACGTATGCAGTGCGAAAGCAAGTGAGTAAGCCGGCCAGGGCCGCCCCCTGGGCGGCGAGATCGAATGTAGTAACTCGGCTGGCCGCGCAAAGCGGCGGAGCCGACTTTGCGCCAATTGACGAATATGCTGTCCAACGAGCTTGAATACTGTCTGAACGACGCCTTCCACCAGGCCCGGGAAGCGCGCCACGAATACCTGACGGTCGAGCATCTGCTGCTGGCGATTCTCGACACCCCGAGGATCCGCGAGATCCTGCGCGCCTGCGGCGCCGATCTCGCCAAGCTCAAGCAGGAGCTGAAGGATCACATCGAGCAGTCGACGCCGCGCGTCGAGGAGGGCGAGGAGCGCGAAGTGCAGCCGACACTCGGTTTTCAGCGGGTGCTGCAGCGCGCGGTGTTCCACGTGCAGTCGAGCGGCAAGAAGGAAGTCGGCGTCGCCAACGTGCTGGTCGCGATATTCAGCGAGAAGCAGAGCCACGCGGTGTTCCTGCTCAACCGCCAGCATGTGACCCGGCTGGATGTCGTCAACTACATCTCCCACGGCCTCTCGAAGATCGCCGAGGAGAAGACCGACAAGGAGGAGACGCAGGCGGACGTCGAGCGCGACCCGGAGGGCGGCAGCGCGCTCGAGAAGTTCACCACCAACCTCAACCGCCTGGCGCAGGAAGGCCGCATCGACCCCCTGATCGGCCGCAAGCTCGAGGTCGAGCGCACCATCGAGATCCTCTGCCGCCGCCGCAAGAACAATCCTCTCTACGTGGGCGAGGCGGGCGTCGGCAAGACGGCCATCGCCGAAGGCCTGGCGCGTCTCATCATCGAAGGAAAGGTGCCCGAGGTACTCTCGGACTGCACGATCTACGCGCTCGACATGGGCGCGCTCATCGCCGGCACCAAGTACCGCGGCGACTTCGAGAAGCGCCTGAAGGGGGTCATCACGGAGCTCAAGAAGCAGCCCGGCGCCATTCTCTTCATCGACGAGATCCACACCGTGATCGGCGCCGGCGCCGCCTCGGGCGGCGTCATGGATGCCTCCAACCTCATCAAGCCGGTGCTCACCAACGGCGAGATCCGCTGCATCGGCTCGACCACCTACCAGGAATACCGCGGTATCTTCGAGAAGGACCACGCCCTGGCGCGCCGCTTCCAGAAGATCGACGTCACCGAGCCCTCGGTGGCCGAGACCGTGGAGATCCTGATGGGCCTGAAGCCCAAGTTCGAGGAGCACCACGGCATCACCTA
>JAGWPE010000175.1 GCA_028870635.1 Gammaproteobacteria bacterium
AGCCCGCCGCCCATTCCGCGGGCGCCGGCCGACTTCATCGACGGCCTGCTGACCCTCGGCGGCACCGGCTCGCCGGAGAGCTGCTCGGGCTGCGCAATCCACTGGTATCGCGCCAACCGCTCGATGCACGACCGGTTCTTCTACGACGCCGACGGCGAGCTGCTCATCGTGCCGCAGCTCGGGCGGCTGCGCGTCGCGACCGAGCTCGGGATCCTGGAGGCCGCGCCGCAGGAGGTGCTGCTGATCCCGCGGGGCTTGCGCTTTCGCGTGGAGCTTCCGGACGGTCAGGCCCGCGGCTACGTCTGCGAGAGCTTCGGCGCGCCGATGCGCCTTCCTGATCTCGGACCCATCGGCTCGAACGGTCTCGCCAATCCGCGCGATTTCCAGATACCTGTCGCGTGGTACGAGGACCGCGAGGGCGAGATGGAGCTGGTCGCGAAGCTCTGCGGCGAGCTGTGGAGCGCCGGGCTGCAACACTCCCCGCTCGATGTCGTGGCCTGGCACGGCAACAACGCCCCGTGCAAATATGACCTGCGCCGTTTCAACACCATCGGCTCGGTGAGCTACGATCATCCGGACCCGTCGATATTCCTCGTGCTGCAGTCCGTGAGCGACACGCCCGGCGTCGATGCCGTGGACTTCGTCATCTTCCCGCCGCGCTGGCTCGCGATGGAAGACACCTTCCGGCCGCCCTGGTTTCACCGCAATGTCGCGAGCGAATGCATGGGGCTGATTCATGGGGTGTATGACGCCAAGGCCGGGGGCTTCGAGCCGGGCGGCGCATCGCTCCACAATTGCATGACCGGCCACGGCCCGGACGCCGAGACCTTCGAGCGGGCGCTGCAGACCGACACCGCGCGCCCGCAGCGCATCAGCGATACGATGGCCTTCATGTTCGAGACGCGCACCGTGATCCGACCCACTCCCCGCGCGCTCGAGCTGCCGCAGCTGCAGCCCGATTACGCCGGATGTTGGCGCGGCCTGCCCAGGCGCTTCAGCCGATGAGCATCGCCCCCGACCCGACTCACGATCCCCGGCTGCGCAGCTGGGTGGCCTCGGCCAACGTCCCGGGCTGCGATTTTCCCATCCAGAACCTGCCGTTCGGCGTGTTCCGCCGCGCGGGGGGCGGAGAGAGCTTCCGCTGCGGGATCGCAATCGGCGACTGCGTGCTCGACCTCGGCGCGCTCGACATGTTAGGCCCCTTCGAGGGGCTCGGAGCCGAGGCGCTCGCGGCGTGCGCGGAGCCGTCGCTCAACCGGCTGATGGCGTTGGGACGGCAGTCGTGGGCTGCCCTGCGCCGCGGAGTGTCGGCGTGCCTGCGCGAGGGCGCGCCGCGCGCGGCGGAGCTCGGCACCGCGCTCATACGCCGCAGCGAGGCGGAATTCACTCTGCCGGCCAGGATCGGCAACTACACCGATTTCTACGCGTCCATTCATCACGCTACGGCGGTCGGGCGCCTCTTCCGGCCGGATCAGCCGCTGCTGCCCAACTACAAGTGGGTACCCATCGCCTATCATGGCCGCGCCTCGTCGATCGTCGTTTCCGGGCAGGAGGTGCGGCGTCCGCGAGGCCAGATCCTGCCGCGCGGAGCCGAGCGGCCGCAGCTCGCGCCGAGCGCGCGGCTCGATTTCGAGCTCGAGGTCGGCGTGCTCATCGGGACCGGCAACAGCCTCGGCTGTCCCGTCCCGATCGCCGAAGCCGAGAAGCACGTGTTCGGCCTCTGCCTCCTCAACGACTGGTCCGCCCGCGACCTGCAGGCGTGGGAGTATCAGCCCCTGGGTCCGTTTCTCGCCAAGAGCTTCGCGACCACGATCTCACCCTGGGTGGTGACCCTGGAAGCTCTCGCGCCCTACCGCCTGCCCTGGAGCCGCCCGCCGGAGGACCCGCAGCCGCTGCCCTATCTCGACGGCGCGCAGCTGCGCGCGGGCGGGGCGATCGACCTGCATCTCGAGGTGGCGCTCGAGACGCAGGCCATGCGCGCGGCGCGCGCCGCGCCGCAGCCTCTGGCGCGGACCAACTTCCGGCACAGCTACTGGTCGGTCGCGCAGATGGTCGCTCACCACACCGTCAACGGCTGCAACCTCGAGACCGGAGACCTCCTCGGCAGCGGCACCCAGTCCGGCCCCGAGCCGGAGGAAGCCGGCTCGCTCCTCGAGCTCACCCAAGGCGGCCAGCGCGCGATCCGTCTCGCGAGCGGCGAGGCGCGCACGTTCGTCGAGGACGGCGACCGCGTGATCCTGCGCGGGTGGTGCGAGCGGCCAGGATGCGCGCGCATCGGTTTCGGCGAAGCGAGCGGTACCGTGCTCGCCTCCATCTGAGACTCAAAGCCTGCAGGCAATGTCCGATGCTACTGGTGGCGGTAGCCGACGCGGAAAGCGCCCCAGTGCTTGCCGTGCACCCAAATGGGTGAGGACAGGTCCTTCATGAGCACGAAGTTGCCGCCCCCCATGTCACGCCGGTAGGTCTGCAGCAGGAACGGCTTGGTGTTACGCGCCACCTTCTGCACTGCGCGGTCCTTGAAGAGGCGGCGGTTGCGGCAGTGCGCGGCGTTCCAGACCGGGTCCTTGCCTTGAGGCTGGCGGTAATTGGGGTTGTGCGTCGGCAGATACCCGCCCCTCGCCCAGGCCACGCAGAAGACGATGCGCGAGTCCGAGCGCTGCAGCGGGTCCTGAATGGGCGGCAGCACACGATCCGTGAACTCGACGTAATGGGTGAGGTACTGCTTGGGATTGCTGCCCGGAATCTCCCGGTAGCGCTCGTCGAAGAGCTGCGCCTCGGTGATTTCCCCGCGCGCGATCGCCTGCTCGAAGAGCCCGCCGATCCGCTTCGCGGTTTCCATCCCCATCCGGATGATCGGCGTGTCGGAAGTCTCGACACCGCTCTCGGCGATGAGCTCGATCAGGCCCTCGCTGAGCACGAGCAGTCCCTCCACCCGCTTGTCGGCCCCCGTGAGGCTCGTGGAGGAAAGCTGTACCCCTTCGGCGAGGCCGCCGAGCTCGGCGAGGGTGGCGTTGCAGGCCTCGAGATTGCCCGCCGCCGAGCGCGCGATGGCGTCGATCTCGCGGCTCACGGTGCCGAAGGCGCCATGAGCACGCACGATCACGCCTTGCACCTGCTGCGCTCCCCGCCCGGCCTCGCCTGCATGTTGGTCGGCCGCACCGCCCTCGGCGATCAGGCCATCGATCTGCTCCGCAAGCGAGCGTACGGTGGCGGTGATCCGCTCTGTCGCCGTGCGTGTCTCCTCCGCCAGGCTCTTCACCTCGCCGGCGACAACCGCGAATCCGCGGCCCGCCTCGCCGGCGCGTGCCGCCTCGATCCCGGCGTTGAGCGAGAGGAGCCTCGTCTGTTTGGCGATGCTCTCGATGGCAGTCGCCACGGAGGTTATCTGCCCGAGCACAGGAGCGAAGGAAGCCAGCCTCTCCTGGATGCGCCCGACGGCGGCCGTGAGCCGCCCGATGTTCTCGACCGTACCGCCGATGAGGGCGCGCGACTCGGAGATCTCGCTGCCGGCCGCGGAAGCGGCCCGCTGCGCCTCGCGTGCAGCGCGGTCGATCTCGCGATTGCCCGAGACCATGGTCTCGGTCGCCTGATGCAGCTCCTCGAACTGTGCGGCCTGCCCCGAGACCCGCGCGGCGAGGTCCTCGAGGTGACCGGCGATATCGGCGACCTCGACGCCCAGCGAGCCCAGGCGGCCTGCCAGCTCGCGGACCAAGCCATCACTCTTTGCGCGGCCTGCGACCTCAGCTGCGGGCGTCATGCATACAAGAGTAGCCGCGGATCGAAGCCGCAGCCACCGTGCGCTCTGGCGGGGCAGAGCGAGCAACCGGCTGTTCTGTTTCCGAGACAGCCTGCGGCTAATGAATCAGCCGGCTGCAGAGGTCGAGCAGCGGGCCCGGAAGCACGCCGAGCGCCAGCACTGCCGCGGCATTGACGCCGATCACGAAGCGCGGCCCGAGCGGCCGCAGCGTCGCGGGCAGGCTCTCCGGCGGCGCATCGAAGTACATGAGCTTCACGACGCGCAGATAGTAGAACGCGCCCACTACCGACATCACCACCGAGACGATGACGAGGCCGAGGTGGTTGGTCTCCCACAGCGACTGGATGATCCTGAGCTTGGCCCAGAAGCCGACGAAGGGCGGCACGCCGGCGAAGGAGAACATGAGCGCCATCATGACCAGCGCCAGCAGCGGGTCGCGCCGGTAGAGGCCCTTGTAATGATCGAGCTTGTCAGCCTCGAAACCCTTGCGGCCCGCGAGCAGGATCACCCCGAACGCGCCGAGCGCCACGAGCACATACACCAGCGTGTAATAGAGCGCTGCGGTGTAGCCGCTCGGAGTGCCTGCGACGAACCCGAGCACGATGAACCCGACGTGACTGATCGTCGAGTAGGCCAGCATGCGCTTCAGGTTCGTTTGTACGATCGCCACGATGTTGCCGACTATGAGGGTCAACACGGCAAGCGGCGTCAGCATCAGCGTCCAGTCCGCCGCCGTGCCCCCCAGGCCGTGCGCCAGCAGGCGCAGCATCAATGCGAAGTACCCGATCTTGGGAGCCGTACCGACGAAGAGCGTCACGCTGGTCGGCGCTCCCTCGTAGACATCGGGCAGCCACATGTGAAACGGTACAGCGCCGAGCTTGAAGGCGACGGCAACCACGATGAAGGCGAGACCCATGATGACTCCGAGGCTCCCCGGTGTCGTGAGTCTCGTCGCGATGAGCTCGAGGTCGAGCGTCCCGGTCATGCCATAGACGATCGACATTCCGTAGAGCAGCGTGCCGGAGGCGATCGCGCCCAGCACGAAGTACTTCATGGCCGACTCCGCCGCGACGCCCGATTCCCGATCGAACGCCACCATCGCGTAGACCGACAGAGCGAGCAGCTCCACGCCGATGTATACGGTGAGGAGGCTATTGGCGGAAATGAGCACGAAGATGCCGAGCAGCGCGGTGAGCGTGAGGACGTAGTACTCGCCGCGCAGGATGCCGCGGTTCTCGAGATACATGCGCGAGTAGAGCAGCGCCACGGCGACGAAGAGGAACCCGGCGAGCTTCAGCACGAAAGCCAGCGGGTCGGTCACATACATGCCGTCGAATAGCACTACGTGCTGCCCGACGTTGGCGTAGCGCACAGTGAGCGCCGCCCCCACCACGAGGGCGGCGAGCGTCAATGTCGAGGTCGCCCCCGGGCGCGTCACGCCCACGAACACCTCGAAGAGCAATACCGCGCAGATCGCGAAGGCGAGATAGATCTCCGGAGCCGCGGGGGTCATGCTGTGCAGGGTCATCATCATTGGCTTACACCGGGATCTTCGTGGCGACGGCCTGGGCAACCAGGTGATGAATGGACGGCTCCATGATCTTGAGCAGCGGCTGCGGCCAGATTCCGATCGCCAGCACCAGGACCGCGAGCATGCCGAGCACGACGAACTCGCGCCCGTTGAGATCCGTGAGGTGAGCCACGTGATCGTTCGCCACCGGCCCGTAGAGCACCCGCTTGACCAGCCACAGCGTGTAGCAGGCTCCGAGAATCAGCGTCACCGCCGCGAGCGTCGAGTACCAGAAGCTGGCCTTGAAGCTCGCGAGGATCACCAGGAACTCCCCGACGAAGCCCGAGGTGCCCGGAAGGCCCGTATTGGCGAGCGCGAACATCACCATGAAGGCGGCGAAGACCGGCATGGTGTTGATGACGCCGCCGTAGGCGGAGATCTCGCGGCTGTGTACCCGGTCGTAGAGCACTCCCACGCAGAGGAAGAGCGCGCCGGAGATGAGGCCGTGGGAGATCATCTGCACCATCGCGCCGTCCATCCCCATGGCCGCGCCCTGCACCTGGCCGGTGGTGCGGACGATCTCGTACACGACGAACGCGCCGAGCGTCACGAAGCCCATGTGCGCGATGGACGAGTAGGCGATGAGCTTCTTCATGTCCGCCTGCACGATGGCGACGAAGCCGATGTAGATCACGGCGATCAGCGACAGCGTGATGACGAGGAGGTTGAGC
>JAGWPE010000176.1 GCA_028870635.1 Gammaproteobacteria bacterium
AGCGTCTTCGAGGACGCGCCGCCCGGCGCGGCGTATGCCCCGGCCGGCTCCCGTATTCGCATCCATGCGGGCAGCGACGCCGAGATTGCGCTGTGCAGCGCGCCGGCCGCGGCAACGGGTGAGCCACGTGCCATCCCCGGCGAGCGGATGCCGCAGGAGATCAGGGGCGAGGGCACCAACCGCCGCTTCGTCCGCAACGTCCTGCCGGAAACCGAGCCGGCCGAGAGGCTGCTGGTGGTGGAGGTGATCACTCCCGGGGGCCACTGGTCGAGCTATCCGCCGCACAAGCACGATAGCGATGCGCCGCCCGCCGAGACGCAGCTCGAGGAGACGTACTACCACCGCCTCGATCCGCCGCAGGGCTTCGCATTCCAGCGGGTCTACACCGACGACAGGAGCCTCGATGAGACGGTCTGCGTGGAGGACGGCGACGTGGTGCTGGTGCCGCGCGGCTACCATCCCGTCGGCGCGCCGCACGGCTACGATCTCTATTACCTCAATGTAATGGCCGGGCCGGTGAGGAGTTGGATCTCCCGCGACGATCCGGCCCACGCCTGGTTGACCTCCTCCCCGGCCTGAAGGCCAGAGATTCCTACCGTGTCTGAAATTGCTGGCACCTCAGATCACCTCGGCGGATTCCTGCTGCTGGCGGTCTTGGGCACCGCTCACTTCACAGGCGATCCGGGCTGTGCACCGGCGCCATGAGGCACCGGCGCAACCGGCGGAAGCGTCCGCCATGTCCGTCCCTTCGTCCCGCAGAACTTGCAATCCACGGGAAAGAATGTTGATTGCGCCGACCCGATCGGCGTGGTCCTCAAAGCCGCACAGCGTGCAGCGAAAAGCTGCCTGTGTCGGGCGGTTCTCCGCGCTCTCGTGCCCGCAGGCCGGACAGGTCCGGCTTGTGCCTTGCGGCGGTACCGCTATGAGCCGCCCTCCGTTCCATGTCAACTTGTATTGCAACTGCCGTCGGAACTCGAACCACCCTTGATCAAGAATGGCTCTGTTGAGGCGCGACTTCGCCCGAACGTTCCTACCTGGGGCAGACGCCGTACCGGCTGCCGACCGGGACATGTTTCGCACCTGCAGATCCTCGACGCACACGATCGCGTGGTTCTGGCTGATCGAGGTCGTGGCCTGGTGAAGGAAGTCGCGCCGGCAGTTACCAATCTGCGTATGGATTTTCTCGACTGTCCTTCTGGTCTTGTGCCAATTACGACTGAACCGCACCTTGCGGTTCAGGGCCTGCTGCGCCTTGCGCAGCGCCCCCTCGTGCCGCTTGAAGCTGCCGAGCGGAGCTAAAAAATCGCCGTTGCTCAGAGTGGCGAAGCGGACCACTCCCAAGTCAATGCCGATGACGCAGGTCGCTTTCGGCATCGGCCGAACGACCTCGCGCTCGGTCTGGATGCTCACGAGCCACTTGCCCACACGGTGCGAGACCGTAACCTGGCGCACTTCGCCCAAAACCTCGCGACTGTTACGGTAGCGCAGCCAGCCGAGCTTAGGAAGAAAAATCCGGCTGTTCGCCTGATCGAGCTTTATCTGCTTGCGGTCTGGATAACGGAAACTCTCCCCACGACCCCTTCTCTTGAATCGCGGCAAAGCCGCCCGTCCCGCAAAGAAGTTGCTGTACGCACGCTCCAAGTCCATCAGAGCCTGTTGCAACGGATGGATAGGCGCCTCCTTCAGCCATGGCCTTTCGACGCCTTGTCGCCAGGC
Source organism: Gammaproteobacteria bacterium (assembly GCA_028870635.1). Taxonomy (GTDB): domain Bacteria; phylum Pseudomonadota; class Gammaproteobacteria; order Steroidobacterales; family Steroidobacteraceae; genus 13-2-20CM-66-19. The sequence continues at coordinate 1,717 of JAGWPE010000176.1, forward strand.
AGTGAGTCGCTTGGACAGCGCGAGGTAGCTGAGCGTCCCTTCTCCGCGTTCGTAGCGGGTCTTCTGCTCAGCCAGCGCTTCGTTGTACACGAAACGACAGCAGCCGGCAAAACGCACCATTAACCGGCTCTGCCGGCCGCGCGGTATCAACTCGAATTTGAACGCTTGTCTGCGCACCGTGCAATTGATGATACGCCTGAGCAACGCGCAACGACAGCGAGATTCGGGCAAAGAACCCACAGTAATTCAACATACACGCGCTCTTGCGCCTGTCGATCAACTGACGCCGCTGGGTGCTTCGATGCCGCAGTGATAGACATGCGACGCAGCGTCTTGGCCTCCGTCCGCTGTGCGCTTCGGGTTAGACAGGTGAAAACTGACGCAGAGGATGATAATCGGGTGGTGGATCACGACCACTACCGATAATCAAAGACAGTGAGCCGTTATGCGGGCAATGGCGGTCCGCAGGCAAACTCGACGCGATGTAACCTGCAGAATGAGCCGCCCGACCTTGCGCTCCACGCTCGAGGTCAAACCCGCTGAGCAGCAGGAAGCCGGCGCGGTTGGCGTACGTCTCTTCATCGCGAGTGCCTGCCGTCGCCTTGCATCCCCTCCGTGCCAGCGGCGTGCATCGGCAGATACGCCGCCGGCCACCCTGCCTGGATCAAGCGCCGCCGCTGAGCGCAACCGGGCGGCCGGTTGCGTGTGAGCGCCCCGCCGCTTCCGCGAGCTCGAGCGCCTGGACGCCGTCCGTGAACCGGATCGACGGCTCCTCTCCGCTTAGTACGGCCGCGAAGTGGTCCATTTCCAACCGATACGCCTCGGCGTAGCGCTCGAGAAAGAAATTCTGAAAGGGCGCGCGGGTGGCGCCCTCCTCGCCCCAGACCGCAACGGTGGTGGCGGTGAGGTTGTCGACCCGGACGGAACCGCCCGAGCCGAACGCCTCGATACGCTGGTCGTAGCCATACCCGCTGCGGCGGCTGTTGCTGATGAGCGCCATCCGTCCCGAGGCGGTGCGCAACAGCACCTTCGCGGTGTCGATATCGTCCGCAGCGCCGATGGCCGGATCGACGAGACACGCGGCCATGGCGTAAACCTCCACGACCGGCTCCGCGAGGAGCCAGCGCGCGACATCGAAGTCGTGAATGGTCATGTCCTTGAAGAGACCGCCGCTCACCTTGATGTAGCTCACCGGCGGCGGCGCCGGATCGTGGCTGATGATGTGCAGCGTCTCGAGGCTGCCGATCACTCCCGCCTGCAGCTTCTCGCGCAGAGCGCGGAAGCTCGGATCGAAGCGGCGGTTGAAGCCGAGGAAGAGCCGCGCGCCGGCGAGCGCCCCGGCCGCCGACCGCGCGCGCTCCACGCTGAGGTCCACGGGCTTCTCGCAGAAGATCGCCTTGCCGGCGGCGGCAGCCTGCAGGCACTGCGCAAGATGTTGGTCGGTAGGACTGGCGACGATCACGCCCGCGACGGCAGGGTCCGCCAGCGCCCTCTCCAGCGTCGTCGCGCTGGCGCCGTATCGTGAGGCGAGCTGCGCGGCGGCGGCGCCGAAGGGGTCGATGACATACTTCAGCGACAGCGCGGGATGCGCCGCCGCATTGCCCGCGTGGATCCTGCCGATGCGCCCGCCGCCGATCAGCGCTACGGCGGGGCGGCCCGAGTCACTGGCTGGCCCGCTCATGACCTGTCCCGGGCCGCTTGCCCGCGGCGGCCGCCGCCGGCGCGGCCTTCGGCGCGCGCGCGGCGATTGCTGCGAAACGCGTAGCCGATGACGAGCGTCTGGGCGAGACACATCGACGCCGACAATGAGCGGAAGCCGCGGATCTCAGCCTCCTGCACCCGCAGGACGGTGTCGGCTTCCTTGGCGATCTCGCTCACCGCGCTGTCCGTGATGGCGAGAATGGCCGCCTTCTGGGCGTGGGCGGCGCTCACCACCTGCAGGGTCTCCTCCGCGTACGGCCGATAGCTGACGCCGATCAGAAGGTCTCCCGAGGCGATGGCGGCGACCTGTTGGCGCCACAGGCCCGCCACACCGTCCACGAATATCGTGCGCTTCGCACTCTGCTGCAGCGAGTAGGCGAGATAAGCGGCGACCGGAAAGGCCCGGCGGACGCCGACGACATACACGGTGTTCGCCTGCTCCAGCATGCGAAACGCCGCCGCCAGCTCCGCGGCGCCCACGGTATGGGTCAACTGGCGCAGTGCGAGATCGGTGCCTTCGGCGAACTCACGCAACAGGCTCGCGGGATCGTTGGGCGGATTTTCCAGCCGGTCCATCGTCTGGCGCACGCGCTCGCCGTAGGCGGCGGCCGGGTTGGCCGCGACCAGGTCGGCGCGAAACACCCGCTGCATGGGAGTCGCGCCTTCGAAACCGAATTGCTTGGCGAAGCGCACGATGGCGGAGGGTTGCACACCGCTGCGCTCCGCTATGACGGCGAGAGTCTCCAGCGCGACGTCGTTGGGCGCATCCAGCACGTAGTGGGCGAACTGGCGCAGCCGCCCGCTCAAGGAGTCATAACGCGCGAGGATCGCCTCGCGCAGCTCCGCGGCCGTTGCCGGCGCCGTGACCTGCTGGGGGGCGCGGCTCATCGGCGGGATCCGGCGGCGCGCAGCGGGCGTGAAAGCGGCACTTGCTTCATTTTTTCCACGTTGACAGAAGTTAAAATAATCATACCATCGGGCCTCTGGAGGTAACAGCCATGCTCCGCGATGCCCTCGAGTTGCAAGGCGGCTCGCCGCCCGTCCCGACAGCGTCCGGCCGGCGGCTGCTGCTCATCAGCCTGACCGCGACCATCGGCGGCCTGCTCTTCGGCTATGACACCGGCGTCGTGAACGGCGCGCTCCTTTACATGGGCCGCGACCTGCGGCTGACGCCGGCCGATGAGGGTTTGATCACCGCAGCGCTTCTGTTGGGCGCGGCGCTCGGGTCGCTGATCGCCGGGCGGCTCGCCGACCGGATCGGGCGCCGGCGCACCCTGTGGCTCCTGGCCGGCACCTTCGTGGCAGGCGCGATCGCCTGCGCCCTGGCACCGGACCGGTCCGCGCTCGCCGCCTTCCGCTTTCTGCTCGGGCTCGCCGTCGGCGGCGCGTCGGTCGTGGTGCCGACGTATCTCGCGGAGCTCGCGCCGCCCGAGATTCGCGGCCGGCTGGTGACGCAGAACGAGCTGATGATCGTGTCGGGTCAATTGCTCGCCTTCGCCGTCAATGCCCTGATCGCCCACGTATGGGGCGAGTCGCCTACCGTCTGGCGCTGGATGTTGGGTGTAGCCGCGGCGCCGGGAATCGCGCTCGGCGTCGGCGCGGTGTTTCTGCCGGAGAGCCCGCGCTGGCTGATCGCGCGCGCCCGCACCGGCGAGGCGGAGGCGGTGCTCGGCCGGCTGCGCCCGCCCGGAACCGCAGCCCTGGAGGCCCGCTCGATCGCCGAGCTCGCCGCGGCGGAGGCCGCCTCCGACATCCGCGGCTGGTCGGCGTTGCGCATCCCCTGGGTGAGAGCTGTACTGCTCCTCGGCATCGGCATCGGCATCGTTCAGCAGGTGACCGGCGTCAATTCCATTATGTACTACGGCACGCAGATCCTGTCGCGGTCCGGGCTGGGTATCCAGGGTGCGCTCGTGGCGAACGTGCTGAATGGCGTGGTCTCGGTGCTCGCGACGTTCATGGGCATCGCCCTCATCGGCCGCACCGGCAGGCGGCCGATGCTGGTGACGGGCCTCATCGGCACGACCTCCTCCCTCCTGCTGCTCGGGGTCGTCTCCCTCCTCTTCCGGCCCTCGCCCGCGCTCGCGTACCTCGTGCTCGGCGCCATGTCGCTCTTCCTGTGCTTCCAGCAGGGCTTCGTCTCCCCGGTCACCTGGCTTCTGCTCTCCGAGATCTTCCCGCTCAAGGTGCGCGGCCTCGGGATGGGCGCCGCCACGCTGGTGCTGTGGAGTGCGAACTTCGTGGTCGCGTTCTCCTTCCCGCAGCTCGTGGCGGGGTTCGGGGTGTCGGCGACGTTCTTCGGCTTCGTGGCAGTGGGAATGCTCGCCGTCGCCTTCTCCGCCCGCTACGTGCCGGAGACCGGCGGCCGCTCGCTCGAGGCGATCGAGGAGCTCCTGCAGCGGCGTTACTCGCGCGACGGTGCGCGGTCCTGAGGAACGAAGCACCGCGGCGATCCCATGACCGCCGCGGCGCGCCTCGAGCGATGCGCCTCGCGAGGGGGAGTCGCGAGGAGGATCGCTCGAGTACGACCTAGAACTTGTAGGTCGCCGTGACGTTGACTTCCCTGCCCTCCATGGGACGGGCCAGCAGCACGTTGCCCACGCCGAGCGCCCGGCCGAACTCGCGCGCATTGCCCTCGGTCAGCGCAATGGTATTGGTCAGGTTCGTCCCCTGCAGGCGCAGCTGCCAGTTATCGCCCAGATCGCTCAGGATGCCGCCGCTCAACATGTCGTAGCTGCCGAGCGGCTGCTGGCCGTACGTGTCGTTGTAGCGCTGGCCGACGTGCTCGAAGGTGAGCCAGGCGGTGACATCACCCCAGGGCACGGCGGTGGAATAGCTCGGCGTGACGCGGATCTGGAATTTCGGCTGGCGCTGCAGCGGTGAGCCGTTGATGAACACGCACTGGTGGTTGCCGTTGATGTCCACGAACGCCAGGCAGGAGTGGTTGTTCGTGTAGTGCCCGTCCATGTAGTCCCCGACGAACCGCAGCGTGAGACCGGCGAACGGCCCGATGTAGCCGTCGAGGTCGATGCCGTTCGCCGTCGAGCCGTAGGTGCCGTATCCGCCCGGAATGGTCACGCCGGAGAGATCGGTCTCCTGGTAGAAGATGCCGTCGAAGGTGCGGTGCCAGGCATTGAGATCGAGATACAGATAGCGGGCCTGGAACTTGTAGCCGACCTCGTAGTTGTGCGCCGTCTCAATCGGATGGAACACGGGCGGCGTGTTGTGCGCGGTGTTCGCGACGTCATCGAAGCTCAGGAAATGCACGCCGTTATTGACCCGCACGTAGGCGCTCATGTTGCGCGAGAACGTGTAGTTCAAGCCGGCGGTGTACTCGGGCATCGTGCGCGCGTAGTGCTCGAAGTCGTAGGTGCCGTTGCAGATCGGCACCTTGTTGTCGTACAGGTCGTAGGCCGTGCCGAGCTGCTGCGCGGTGGTCTGGCAAGTGCGCTGGTGCAAATCGATGTGCTCGATGCGCGCGCCGACGTCGGCCAGCCAAGGCCCGAAGCGCCAGCTGTCGGAGAAGTACGGCGCGATGTTCCGGCCGTCGCCATGCCGTCCCGGCGTGGTGTATGTGCCGTTGTCGTTCAGGATGCCCTGCGGACTGCTGAGATTGTAGATCTGACTGTTCTGCGCGAAGTTCAACGCGATCGGCTGGGCGTTCTGGGTCGCGGTCATCAGCGCATTGTCCGCGGCCCAGTTGTCGTTGTCGGTGTAGAGCGCCACGTACACCCCGCCGGTGAGGGTATTGCCGGCGAAGATCTCGCGGCTCGCGCGAAACTCGTCGGTGAAGCTCAGCAGGGACTTCTGGATGTAGTGATAGCTCAGCTGGATGACGTTCGCCGAGAGCGGTACGGGCTGGCCGGAGCCTGCGTAGATCGCGTTGATGGGCAGCGTGCTGGTCGGCGTGGTGCCGTTCTTGCCGTTCGGATCGTAGGTCACCCCGCCGGCGGTGAAGTCGGGCAGATTGTTCTTGTCGATCGCGCTGGTGCCGTTGCACCAGCCGGCCGGCTCCGGCACGTTGCAGCCGTAGAGGTACATGCTCAGCGGGCGCGGGTTCGGGCCCGAGAACCACCCGTTCGTATCCAGGCCGCCGCCGTCGATGAGCAGGCCGTTGTGCAGTGTCCAGCCGCCGAGGCGCTGGTCGTAATTGACGCCGAAGTAATAGAGCTGGCTGCCGCGGCCGTTGGCGAGATTCCCGTTCATGAATCCGCCGTTGGGATTGGCGAGAGTCATGTTCTGGTTGGCATAGCCGTTGAACGTGCCGGTGAGCGGATTGAACCCGGGGTAGCCCGAATACGACCCATCGGAATTCTGGATGATCGGAATGGGCGTGATGTACTCGTCCTTCTCGTTGAGCGCGCGCGCCCACGCGGTCACCGTGCCGCCGCTGATGTCATGCTCCAGGGTGGCGGTGAATTGACCGCCGTCGATCGCGGGAAACTGTGAATCGCGAACGCCGTGCGACACCGTGTAATAGCCGCCCACGCTGCCATACCAGCCGTTGGCGATCTGGAAGCCGTCGTACGCGTCCCCGCGCCAGGAGCCCTCGCTGCCGTAGGTGGCACCCACTGCGCCGCCCGGCGAGTTCTTGCCGGTCTTGAGAATATAGTTGGCGGTGCCGCCGAACTGGCCGGGACCGAAGACCACCGAGGGCCCGCCCTGCACCACTTCGACGCGCTCGATCGTGTCGTCCAGGCGGAAGAGCGAGCTCGAGTCCATGTAGGCCAGGTTGGGCGCGCCGTAGAGCGGCATGCCCTGGATCATGTTCGTGAAGAACGGCGAGTCGCCGCCGCTCGGATAGCCGGCCACCTCGATGTTGGCGCCGGTCTCGCCGCCGGAGGACTCCGGCCAGATGCCCGGGGCGATCTTGAGGATGTCCGCGGAGCTGAGCGGATTCGATTCCTTGATGAGCTCGTTGTCGACCGAGACGACGTTGTAGCTCGCATCGAGCTTTCGCACCTGGGTCGCGGTGGCGGTCACCACGATCTCCTGCAGGTTCTGCGACGTCTGCGCCGAGCTGCCGGCGGGGCTGCCCGACTGGCTGCCGGTCTGGCCGCCGGCCGGCGCGGTCTGCGCATGGGCCGGCGCAACGGCGAACGCAGCGGCGCCGAGAATGCCCGCGACGACGGCCGCGACGCTGCCGGCGCGCGGCCCCCTGGAGCGGGCGCGGGGGCTGGCTGCGAGGAATGCGGTATCTCCGTCGCCGGTGATCACTTGCTGCCGCCGGCCGGATCGCGCGCTCTTAGCGGGCACTTTGTTGGCTCTCATAGGCATGAACTCCCCCCAAGTGAGATGGCGCCAGCATACTGTAATGAAAATTTCGCTGTCAAGATTATTGGAATAGGCATTTTGGATTCCGGCCGCAGTTCGCCCGCGGGGCACATCGCCGGCGGGCATTCTGATCCGCGAATGTTTCCAATCGACTACAATCGGATGACGCGCGGCGAAGGGGGCTTGCTTTGAAACGGCTGAAGATGGGTCTGATCGGTCCGGGCTTCATCGCCGCCCAGCACATCGAGGCGGTGCGCCGCCTGGGCAACGTGGAGGTGGTGGCGCTCGCCGGCTCGAGCCGCGAATCGGCGCGCCGGCGCGCGGCCGAGTGGAGTGTCGAGCGCTCGTACGGCGACTACCGCGAGCTCATCGCCGATCCGGACGTCGACGTCGTTCACAACACAACGCCGAATCACCTGCATCTCGAGGTTTCGCTCGCGGCGCTCGCGGCGCGCAAACACGTCATTTCCGACAAGCCGCTCTCGGACAGCGCGCAACACAGCCGTACGCTGTGGCAGGCTGCGCGGCGCGCGGGCGTCGCCCACGTGGTGACATTCAACTATCGCGGCAACCCGCTCGTGCAGGAGGCGCGGGCCATGGTGAAGCGCGGAGAGCTCGGCCCGCTCTGCTACGTGCACGGACAGTATCTTCAGGACTGGCTGGCCGATGAGCGGGTGTATTCCTGGCGGCTGGACCCGGCGCGCGGCGGCGCGAGCTCGGCGCTGCGCGATATCGGCTCGCACTGGTGCGATCTCGCGGAGCACGTGACGGGCCTGCGGATCGAGGCGGTGCTCGCCGACCTCGGCACGGTGGTCGCGCAGAGAGAGGTGCCGCGCGCCGCGGGCGGCACCTTCTCACGCGCGAGCACCGGGGGGCGGCGCGCGGGGCGAGCCCAACGCCGCCGCGTCCGCATCAAGAGCGAGGATCTCGCGACCGTGCTGTTGCGGTTTCGCGGCGGAGCGAAGGGTTGCGTCGCGGTCGGCCAGGTGCTGCCCGGCCACAAGAATGATCTGCAGCTCGAAGTCTGCGGCCGCAAGGCCTCGGTGCGCTGGCTGCAGGAGCGGCAGAACGAGCTCTGGATCGGCCGATTCGGCCAGCCGAGCCTCGTGGTCGGCAAGGACCCTGCCATACTTTCCGCGGACGCCGCACGCTACGCGCATCTGCCGGCCGGGCACCAGGAAGCCTGGGCGGACGCCTTCCGCAACGTGATTGCAGATGCATATCAATGGATAAGAGAGGGGGCGAAATCCCAGGCGCGGCCTGCCGCGCTCGCCACTTTCGCCGACGGTTATCGCAGCGACCTGCTCGTCGAAGCCATGCTCGCGAGTCACGCGGCGGGCGGTGTCTGGCGCAAGGTCCCGCAGCCCGCGTGAGAGGCCCGGCCGCGCCGTGGCAGAACAAATATTCCAATGTTTTTGACAGCGAAATTGCCTTGCAATAACCTGCGCGCGATGCGACTGCGGGCGACCACGCCGCGTCCGCTGCGACGTGCCGGGCCCGCACTCTTCGACTGAGGCGCCTCTCGTGCTTACGAACACCATGAAGCTGCGGTTGAACGTGATGATGTTCATCGAGTTCTTCACGTGGGGCGGGTGGTTCGTGACCATGGGAAGCTTCCTCGCGCTCAACCTGCACGCCACGGGGGAGCAGAGCGGGGTCGCGTACTCGACGCAGGCGTGGGGCGCGATCATCGCGCCCTTCATCGTCGGCCTCATCGCCGACCGCTACTTTCATGCGGAGCGGCTGCTCGGCATCATCCACCTCGTCTGCGGCGTGCTGATGCTGATGCTTGCGCGGGCACACGACTTCGCGCACTTCTATCCGTACCTGCTGGGGTACATGATCCTCTACATGCCGACGCTGGCGCTGGTCAATACCGTTGCGTTCCGGCAGATGGAAGTGCCGGCGAGGGATTTCCCCAAGGTGCGCGTGTGGGGAACGATCGGCTGGATCGTGGCGGGGCTCGTGATCAGCTATGTGTTCGCCTGGGATGCGCCCGCGGCGCTCGCCGGCGGCGCGCTGCACAACACCTTCACGATGTGCGCGGTGAGCTCCTTCCTCCTCGGCGGATACAGCTTCACGCTGCCGCGCACTCCGCCGCTCGGCGCCACGCGGCAGAAGCGCGGCCTCGGGAGCCTGCTCGGCTTCGATGCGCTGGAAATGCTGCGCGAGCGCAACTTCGCCGTCTTCTTCTTCGCCTCGATCCTGATCTGCGTGCCGCTCGCCTTCTACTACCAGGATGCCAACCAGTTCCTGACCGAGATCCATGTCGCGCACGCGGCCGGCAAGCAGACGCTGGGGCAGGCGTCGGAATTCTTCTTCATGCTGCTGCTGCCGCTGTTCCTCAAGCGCTACGGCATGAAGGCGACACTGCTCATGGGCATGATCGCCTGGGCCTGCCGGTACGCGCTGTTCTCCCTGGGCGACGGCTGGCAGCTCGAGTGGCTGCTGCTCGTCGGGATCGCAATACACGGGCCCTGCTACGACTTCTTCTTCGTCTCCGGCCAGATCTACACCGACACCCGCGCCGGCCAGGAGCGGCAGGCCGCCGCGCAGGGTCTCATCACGCTGGCCACCTATGGCATCGGGATGCTCATCGGCTTCTCCGCCGCGGGCCTCATCACCGACCGCTACAGCATCGCCGGCGGGCATGACTGGGTGACGGTCTGGACGTATCCGGCGGTGTTCGCGCTCGCCGTCGCAGTGCTCTTCGTGCTCTCGTTCCGCAACGAGAGGATCGCGCATGCCGTCCCCCAGCAGTAGCTCCGGTTCGACGCCGCCGCCGGGCGGCACGGCCGCCGGCGCATTCCGGCCGCGGCCCATGAAACTGAGCATCCTCACGGCGGCGCTGCAGGAGCTGACCCCCAGGGAGCGGCGCGAGGCCGACCCGGACCTCGCGATCGAGGAATGGCTGGCGTTCGCCGCGGAGATCGGCGCGCCCAACATCGAGCTGTCATGCGCCCTGCATCCCACGCAGAGCGACGTTCCGGCCGCGGCGCTGCTCGACCCTGTCGCCAACACGCTCGACCTGCGCAAGCCGTTCACGCCGGCGCGGGCTGCGCGCGTGGAGAGCGCCATGCGCTCGACAGGAGTGGGACTCTCGGAGCTCGGCTACTTCGACAACATGCTGGCCGCGGATGACAGCGCGCGCAAGGTCAAGCACGAGCTGATGCTGCGGGTCTTCGATGCCGCCGTGCTGCTGCGGTGCGATGCGGTGGCCGGCTTCGTCGGACGCAATCCGAAGATCGGCATGGATGCCAACCTCGATATGTTCGAGGAAGTATTCATCCCGCTGCTGCGGGAGGCCAAGGCGCGGGGGCTCACCTACCTCATCGAGCAGTGCCCGATGCCCGGCTGGAACGTCACGGACGCCTGGCACAACAACATCGCCTATGCGCCCGGCCCCTGGATCGCGCTGCACCGCATCTGCGAGCGGCACGGGGTCGGCGATCAGCTGCGCATCCACTACGATCCCTCGCACGCCATCCTGATGGGCCAGGACTCGCGCTCGGTGTTCCAGTACCTCAGGGACTCGGGCTACGCCTTCCTGATCCAGCGCTTTCACGTCAAGGGACAGGTGATCGACTCACGCGGCATTGCCGCGTGGGGCTACGGCGGCCAGACGATGCAGCGCGGGGACCGCGACGGCGACACACCGCGCGCCAACCCGGCCGAGCAGCAGAACGCGTGGAAGAAGCAGACGGTCTTCTGCGAGCACGAGCTGCCGGGCACCGCGCGTCACGATCCCCTCGCCTATCTGCAGAACCGGTCCGTGGACTGGCTGGACCACCAGCTTGCGGCGCGCGAGCTTCTGGACCTCGACCCGCAGCGGACGTACCTGGTGCTGGAGCACGAGTATCCCAAGGCGCGGGTGCAGGACAAGGCGCTCCTCGGGCCGATCCTCGCCGGCTCGCTGGCCTTCGCGAAGGCGATCGACGAGGCGGCGGCGGCGATGTATGCCCTGCAGCACGAGGTGCTGGCGCACCGGAAGATTCCGGTGCAGGGATTCGGCAGGGAAGCCTACCGAACGTGAGACAACTTCAACGAAGGAGCATTGATCGATGCCATTCGTGACGGCAAGCAGTCAACGCGGTCCCTACGACGTGATCATCGTCGGGTCGGGCGCAGGCAGCGGACAAGCGGCCTATACCCTCTGCATGGAGGGGGTCCGCGTGCTGATGCTCGAGGCCGGCCGCCGGTACACGCCGGCCACCGAGAGCCCGATGTTTCAGACACCGGACATGGCGCCGCTCGGCGGCGCGGACACTCCCGACAAGAACAAGGGGTTCTATGACGCGACGGTGGACGGCGGCTGGGATGTGCCCGGACAGCCCTACGTCTCCGTCCCCGACCAGTGGGGCGGACACTTCACGTGGTGGCGGGCGCGGATGCTGGGCGGGCGCACCAATCACTGGGGCCGTATTTCGCTGCGCAACGGACCCTACGATTTCAAGCCTCACACCCGGGATGGGCTGGGGTTCGACTGGCCGATCACGTACGACGATGTCGCTCCCTACTACGACAAGGTGGAGCTGCTGGTCGGGGTGTATGGCGGCGATACCTCGCTGGAGAACACACCGGCCGGACCCGGCGACACCCTGCTGCCCCCGCCGAAGCCGATCGTCAGCGATCACCTCCTGATGAAGCGCGCGCCGCGGCTCGGCATCCCGGTGCTGCCGGGCCGGCGGGCGGTCCTGACGCGCGCGCAGGACCATCGCACCATCCCCGGCAGGCTGCACCCGGGCAACCAGCGGGCGCAGAAGATTCTCGCCGAAGCGATGAAGAAGCGCTCGCCATGCTTGTGGGCGACACCTTGTGGACGCGGCTGCGCTGTGGCGGCCAACTACCAGTCCACCACCGTCCATATCCCGCCGGCGCTCGCGACGGGCAACCTCGACATCATTACGGACGCAATGGTGTATGAGGTCACGATGGGAAAGAACGGACGCGCAAACGGTGTCAGGTTCGTCGATGCGAAAACAGGCAAGCATGAGCACGTCACGGGCCGCGCCGTCGTGCTCGGCGCGAGCGCGTACGAGACCGTGCGGATCCTGCTCAATTCCAAGAGCGGCCCGTTCCCCAACGGATTGGCCAACTCCAGCGGACTCGTCGGGCGCTACATCCTGGATACCGTGGGCAGCTCCGTGAGCGCGCAGATTCCACTGCTCGAGAGTCTGCCCCCGCTCAACGACGATGCCGCCGATGGCCTGCAGGTCTATGTGCCCTGGTGGCTCTACAAGGAGAATCTCTCGCACAAGCTCCCGTTCCCGCGCGGCTATCACATCGAATACGGCGGCGGGAGGCAAATGCCGTCGGCCGGAACGTTTGCCGGGCTCGAATGGCTGACGGGCGGCAGCTATGGCAAGAAGTTCAAGGAGGACGCCCGCCGCTATTACGGCTCGTTCGTTTATTACGACGGCCGGGGCGCCATGGTGCCGAACGACAAGTCCTATGTGGAGATCGACCCCAAGGTCAAAGACAAATTCGGGATCCCGGTGCTGCGCATCCACTGGCAGTGGGGCGATTACGAGCAGCGCCAGGCCGTCCACATGCAGCAGACTTTCGGAGAGCTTGCGGAGGCGATGGGCGGACGCGTTACATCGCCCATCGTGACCGATCCCCTGAGGGCGGTTGCGCCCGGCGGATACATGATTCACGAGGTCGGCGGCACCATCATGGGAGCGGATGCCCGCAGCTCAGTGACCAACAGGTGGTCGCAGACGTGGGATGTGCCCAACCTGTTCGTGGCCGACGGCGGTGTGTTCCCCTACAACGCGGACAAGAACCCGACGCTGACCATCATGGCGCTGTCGTGGCGAATGTCAGATCACATCCTCGAGCGGATGCGGAGGCGCGACATATGACCGACAGGCGTACGACCCTGAAGCTGGTCATCGCGGCGGCGGCCGCGATGCCGGCGCTGCGTGCCCGGGCGAACTATCGGGACAACCTGGAGCCGGGCGCGTCGGAGCCCGGTGATGTGCGGCGATTCGAGCCCACCATCCATGGCTACGGCCCCGACCCGGACCTGATCAAAGCGTACGAGAAGGGCGCGTTCTGGCCGTTGACCATGAATGCGGGCCAGCGGCAGCTCGCGGCCGCGCTCTGCGACCTCATCATTCCCGCGGACGAGCATTCCCCGTCCGCCTCTGCGGTCGGGGCGGTGGACTTCATCGACGAGTGGATCAGCGCCCCCTATCCGAAGCAGCGTGAGGACCGCGATACCGTGTTGAACGGATTCGTCTGGCTGGACGGCGAGGCACGGCGCCGCTTCGAGCAGCCGTTCGCCAAGCTCCACGAGGCGCAGCAGCGCACGATCTGCGATCGCATCTGCGATGCAAGCCGCGCCGCCGCGGACCTGCGGGGGCCGGCGCAGTTCTTCGCCGCCTACCGCAACCTGACGGCGGCGGGGTTCTATACCACCCTGGCGGGCCGGAAGGACCTCCAGTACATCGGCAATGTGGCACTCACCCATTTCGACGGAGCTCCCGTCGAGCTACTGCGAAAGTTAGGACTGGCATGAAAATGATTCGCACGCGCGCAATGCGCATCCTCGGCTCGATCGGCCTTTCACTCACTCTGGCGCTCTCCCTGGGCGCGGCGAACGGCGCCGCGGCGGCTGCCGCCAAATCACACCATGGCGGATGGCAGAATATCCTGACGAGCGATTCCGCTCCGCTGCTGCGCGGTTGGCTGCATCCGGGACTGCCCGCAGGGTGGACCGTGCACGACGGTGTGCTCTCCAAGAGCGGCGAGGTGGAGGATCTGCAGTCCACGCGGACATACAAGGACTTCGAGCTGGAGCTCGAGTGGAAGATCGGCAAGGAGGGCAACAGCGGCATCTTCTACCGCGCGACCCATCAGTATGACGAGATCTACTGGACCGGACCCGAGTACCAGCTTCTCGATGACCAGAATGCGCAGGATGGCAAGAACCGCCTCACGGCGGCCGGCTCCGTCTATGCCATGTATCCCGCACCCGCAGGCGTCGTGCACCCTTACGGCCACTGGAACGAGGCGCGCATCCTCGTGCGCGGCAATCACGTCACGTACTGGATGAACGGGCGCAGGATCGTCGACTATGACTTCGGCAGCCCCGACTGGAAGAAGCGGGTCGCCGCCTCGAAGTTCTCGGCCTATCCGGGCTACGGGCGGGCACCCGAGGGACTGATCGGCATCCAGGGAAACCATCCGGGGTCGATTGCGATCCGCAACATGCGGATCAAAGTGCTGCCGTGAGCTCTCAGGCCCTGCCGTAGCGCTTGGCGATCGCGTATGCGGCCACGGCGGCGGCCGACCGCAGTCCCAGCTTGCGCATGAGATTGCTGCGGTGCTTCTCCACGGTCTTCTCGCTCAGCGAGAGCCGCTCGGCGATCTCGCGCGTGCGCAGACCGGAGGCGACGCATTGCATGACTTCGCGCTCCCGGTCGGTGAGAAGGGCCAGCCCCTCCGCTACCGGGAGCGAAGCGCCGCCCCTGGCCACCTGACTCCCGAGGCGGTCGCGTATGGAGCGGCTGACGTAGCGATGGCCTTCCGACAGCCTGCGCAGGGCAGTCATGAGCTCCGCGCGGGTGTCGGTCCTGAGCAGACAGCCATCGACCCCGGCGCGGAGCACGGCATCGATGACCCGCTCGTCTTCCGACGACGTGAGCGCAAGGACGCGTACGGACGGCCAGCGGTCACGAAGCGCCGCGACCGTCTGCGCGCCGCTCTCCGGCGCCAGATCCACTATCGCGACGTCCACGCGGACCGCCGTTACGAGTTTGATCGCATGCGCGCTGTTGGCTACCGCGCCGATGACCTCCACGCCGCCCTCCGTGCCGAGCAATGCCGCCAGGCTGTCACGCATCAGACTGGCGTCTGCGACCAGGAGAGCGTGCAAATGGTCAAGCATAGGGATCAGCATAGGCGAACGGCGCCACCCTGGCGCTAAGGGAAATCCCTACTGGCTCGGACCCACCAGCTCTGCGAGGGACTGCCGCTCGTCGCGCCAGAGGCCGAAGCGCGCCTCGCGGCGACCCGCACCCCGCAGCAGCGCGAGATAGCGGGCGGCGGTGATGAAGCGGAGGGTGGCAAGGTCCGTGCGATACATCGCCCCCACGAAATGCCGGACCGGCGGCCGGCCGAATGGCGGGAGGGACTGCGCCGGATCGGCCATCGGGTGCAGCGCAATCCGGCGATCGTCGGCTGCCAGCACCAGGTCCGGTGCGGGACCGCCGGCCCCCGGCTCATTGCGCGGATCGACCGTCGACCAGAGATAGATGATCAGGACATATTGGACCTGGCCGTTTCGGTCCATGGAGGCTGCCGCGGCCGTCGCATAGTCGCGGACGCGCGCGGCGAGGTCGGGCCGGACGCGGGCGAAAATCAGAGGGTGGGCGACCACCGTGAAGGTCACCGCGGTGTCGCGATCCAGATACTCGACCGGTCCGGTCCTCTGCGCCGCAGGGGCGCAGGCACAGAGCACGGCCACGAGGGTGGCCAGCAGGCCGGCGCGCGCGCCCGTTCCGGAGGTGCCGCGATTCACGGCGGGAATCCGAGGCGGTACGCCAGGCTCACATAGTACCGCTGGGTGCGCTGGGACAGGAGCGATGACGACTGCCGCCCTATCTCACCACTGAGCTGGAGCTCCACGAGCCCGCGCCCGCGCCCGCGCTGATAGTCGATCAGGACGGAGGGATCGACGGTCGTGTCTGTGCTCGCATCTCCCACAATCTGGCTGCGATCGAGCGATATTCCGGGGCCAATTCGCCACGGGCCGAAGAGCGGCAGCCGCGTACTCACCCCCACGGACTCGATCTTGCCAATCTGTGTGTTGGCGTACGTGAGCGTCATGACGTTGAAGTCGCCCGCGGACCACAGGCTCGAGCCGTAGAGCTCAGCCTGATAGCTGAGCTCCAGCCCGGTGGCAGGGAGGGCCTCCACCCCTCCCGAGGCTACCGTGGCCGCGGTCCGATCCGCCGCGGCGGTCGCGGCGAGCTCGAAGCGCTCGCCCAGCGGCCTGGTTATCGTCAGATTGAAAGCATCCGTGGCGGGCGTGCGATCCCGGGCGAGCTGGTAGATCTGCGCCAGGGTGAAGGTCTGCTGCAGCTGCAAGAGGCTGGTCACGGGCTGGCCGATGAGCGCGTTCTCCGTGGTGAGGACCGGGGAATTGCGCCGCTCGGCATCGAAGCTCAGGCTCCAGCGGGCCGGCAGCTGCAGAGTCCCGAGCAGCATCGCGGCATTCAACGAGTGGAAAGAGGTGTCGTAGTCGGCGAGCGCCACCAGGGAAGCCCGCGAGGCGAGATAGCGGCCCTGAGCCCCGACCGCCCGGCGGTCACGGACGCCATCGAGCGTCTGCACCGTCGCGAAGAGACTTCCGTCCCAATGCGCCCCGGGCGGCGTCAGTGCCAGAGCCAGCGACTCGAACCGATGCCGGGTCTGCGGGGCGGAGGTCGTCAGCTCGACCGGGTAGCCGGCCGCGACGTCGATCGCCCAGGACGGCCGCCACTGGTATGCCGCGAAGAGGCCATCGAACGTGCCGAGAATCCCGTCATCGTTGCGCACCTGGCGTCCGGCCTGCGCCAGGATGCCGTGAGCGCGATCCACCCACTCTACGGACGCCAGACTGACGCGCGCGCTGTTGCCGAGACCACCGCTGCCGAAGGCGGAGCTGCCGAAGCCGTGGATATAGCCGGCGCTCAGGCGAGTGATCCAGTCCGTGGTATCGCCGTGCCGGCGCGCCAGCAAGTCGACGTCGGTGTAGAGCGCATCCTCATTCTCCGCTTGTGTCGGTACGACCGCCGCCGTACCCGCGGGGACGCCCGCCTGCGCGCTGCTCGTGGTGCGGCTGCTGTCGTAGCGAAACATCTGGGCCACACCGCCGGCAATCTGCCAAGCGTGCTGGGCCTCGAGAGCGCCGACGCCCCCGCCCCCCGGAAGCATCGCGGCCCGGAGAACGCGCAGACGGACGGCCACCCGCTCCGCTGCCTCGCCGTCAGGGTAACGGCGCAGATACTCTTCATATTCGGCCTGCGCCTGCGCAAGCTGGCCGGCGCGCTCGCGCGCCAGGCCGAGCAGCTCCTGTGCCTGCGCGCGTCCGGGAAACTCCGGCTGCCGTTGCAGCCTCGTCAGGAGGCGGATCGCGGCCGCGTAATCCCGCGCCCGCAGCGCGGCGCTCGCCTGCGACAGCAACTGCTTCAGTGTCGCGGGATCGAGCGGCGGATCCGTACCGATCCGCTGCACGGGGGGGAGGGCCGCGCCGGCGGAGAGCGTCACGGCGCCGGCGGCCCGGCTGTCATCGCCGATCGCCAGCCAGGCTCGCGGAAAGCTCGCGACCGCGCGATCCAACACTTGCTGCGCATCCTGGCGCCGCTCGAAGGGACCCGCCCGCAATCGGTACCACTTGCGGCCATCGACCGTCGTTTCCGACACGAATACCGGCACCCCGAGCTGCGACCGCACGGACGCCACCGCCGCGGGCGCGAACGGCGTGAGCTCGGAGTCCAGGTTGACGGCGAAATAGCTGACTTCGTCGGTCGGGCCGCCGACCACCATGCGGGCGCGGGCGCGCTGCGGCCGCAGCAGCCGGATGCGCAGGCCGCTCAAGTCGACCCCCTGAGCGAGCACGAACTGCTCGTCGGCGCCGAGCTCGACGGTGAGGGTTACCTGGCCGGGCGCGTTGGAATCCAGGTGAACGGCGGAGACGATCCGCGTCGCGCCCGACAGCGGCGGGACCTCCGAGAGGATGCGCGAGAGGGGTCCTGCCCCGCAGTCGGCGAGCGGCTGCAGCGCGACCGTCAGCCGCCGTCCGTGAGTTGCGGGGAAATGCGTCAGGTAGCGCATCGAGCAATTGAAGCTCACGGTGATGTCCACCTGAGTGTCGTGATCGTCGACCTCAACGACGTCGATCAGACGCGTGGGCACCTGCGCAGGCACCTGCGCGTGCACCGGTCCGCCCATGAAGCCGCCCCACGAGACGATGGCCAGCGTGGCCACGCGCCTGCAGGCGTCAGAAAGGCGCATGCGGAGCACGGCGCGGAGGAACCACTGGCGGGCGGGTGGCCGTGTTCGGCCGCGTGGCCGTGCCCGCGGCCGTGGGGTTCGGCACCTGCTCGGTGTTGGTGCTGTGGCAGGCGCTGCAGGCGAGGCCCGCGGAGCGCCCGGCCGAATAGCTGGCCGAGGCATGCCGGAAGACGATCACGCCCCAGTCCGGATAGCGATGACACGCGCTGCAATCGAGCTGCGTCCTGAAGTGGGTGAGCGTCAGGCCGGTGGCGGCCACGTTGTTGTGGCAGCTTGCGCAGCCGCTGACGAAGCCCGAGTGGTCGACCCGAACCGGGCGCCAGGCGAGCGTGCCGTGGCAGACATCGCAGGATTGGATGGTCGGCACGTGATTGCGCGGCTTGCCGATGGCGCTGATTCCGTTGTGACAGGTCGCGCAGCCGCGTGAAGCGATCGCGAGATGATCGAAGCGCGCGGGCAACCACGCGTTGGTCGTATGGCAGCTGTCGCAACCGGCCGCGGTGGCGATGTGTCCGGCGGGCTGGCCGGCGGCGATGCGCCCGTTGTGACAGGAGACGCAGGCGCCCGTGAGCTGGCTGTGATCCACGGCCTGCGCGCCGATTCCGCCCGGCATTCCCGCCTGCGCCGCGCGCCGCGCAATCGGCATCCTCGTTGCGGCCGCCGCCGTCAGCATTCCCGCCTGCGCCGTCCGCCGCGCGAACGGCACCCTCGTTTCTGCCGCAGCGCTCTGCATGGCCGCCCGCGCGACGGCCGGTCCTCCACCGGGGCGCGCTGCCGGGGCCGCCGCGCTCGTCGTGCGCGGCGCCGCCGCAGGCCGCAGCAGCCGTTTGTCCTGCGGCCGGTGGCAGCCCGAGTTGCCGCAGTCCTGGCCGGCGTGATGATTGGCGTCGGGCCGCACCCAAAGGTTCGGCTCGCCGTACCATGCCATGCCGAGCTCGTGGCAGCTGTCGCAGGCCTGGCCGGTGACGGCCGCATGGCGCATCACCGTCCCGGCGAAGCTCGCGAAGTTGGTCGCGGTGTGGCAGAGCTCGCAGGCGAGCGTCCCGATGGGCACGTGCGGCGGCGGACCGAGGGGCGGCTCCTTGAGCGTCGGGGGCGCCATGTTCGCGAACGACAGCCCTGCCCCGTGACACTGGGCGCAATTGCCCGCGATGTTGACGTGATTCATCACGTAGACGGAGTAGTCGCTCGGATTGGTATGGCAGAGCGAGCAGTTGCCCGCATCCGCAGCCGGGAGCGGGATGTGGTTGGCCGGCAGGTCGGTCGCGTTCCAGTTGGCAGTCGTGTGACAGTTGGAGCATTCGCCGGTGGCCGGATGCGGCGCCGGCGGACGCGTCGTGACCACCGGAGTGCCTGCGAAGCTCTTGCCGGCCTCGTGACAGGTGGAGCACGGAGTCGACGCTACGACAGAGTGATCCATCACCGCGCTGTCGAACGTCGTGAACTGCGTCGGTGAGTGGCAGTCCTCGCAGGGAGCGCCGCCCGTGGGGATGTGATTGACCGGAGGCTCCATCAGGGTAGGCGGCGCCATGTTGGCGAACGACAGTCCCGCGCCGTGGCACTGGGCACAGTTGCTCGAGATATTGACGTGGTTCATCACGTACACGGAGAAGTCGCTCTCGTTGCTGTGGCAGAGCGAGCAGTTGCCCGCATCCGCCGCGGGCAGCGGGATGTGGTTGGCCGGCAGGTCGGTCGCGTTCCAGTTCGACGTCGTATGGCAACTGGAGCACTCGCCGGTCGCCGGATGCGGCGGCGGCGGACGCGTCGTCACCGGCGGAGTGCCTGCGAAGCTCCTGCCGGCTTCGTGGCAGGTCGAGCACGGCATCGAGGCTACGACTGCGTGATCCATCACGGCGCCGTCGAATGTCGTGAACTCCGTTGTCGAATGACAGTCTTCGCAGGGGGCGCCGGCCGTGGGAATGTGGTTCGCCGGCATGCCGGGGGCGCTCACACCGTTGTGGCAGCTGGCGCAGCCGCTGGTGATCCCCGCATGGTTGAACAGCGCCCCGGCCCATCCCAGCGTGTCGTGGCAGGCGTTGCATTCCAGCCCTGTCGCCAGGTGCTGTGCGTCCTTTCCTTGCGCCTGCACGTTGTTGTGGCAGCTCGAGCAGCTCCCCAATGTCTGCTTGTGATCGAAGTCCACCGCCGGCGCCCAGGCTGCCGGGGTATGGCAAGCCTCGCAGTGGTCCGTCGTGAGGATGTGGCTCGAGGGCTTCGCGGTGGCGCGCACCACGGTACCGGCTCCATGGCAGGCCACGCAATTGCGCGGCGTGCCCCTGAATACCGCGTTCACGTGGCAGGCCTCGCACGGCAGGTCGCGGTGCCGGCCCAGGAGCTCGAATCCGGTGGTCAGGTGATCGAACCGCGGCCGCTGCTCGGCGGCGCACCCCGGCCTGGCGAGGCCGAGGATGGCGAGGAGCATGATGCCGCAGGCGACCAGCGTGCGCATGCTAGCGCGCCTCCGCGCCCTTGAACGTCCGTGTGGTATGGCACTTGGCGCAGTTGGGTCCGAACTGCCCGGTATGAACGTCGTCCTGCGCGTGACACCCGACGCAATCGGTGCGCAGCTTCACCTGATCCGGCGGACGGCGATGGCAGGCGGTGCATGCAAGGTCGGCATGAGCGCCGGTCAACGGGAAGCGCGTCTCCTTCGCGTGATCGAACTGCCAGATTTTCCACCCCATGGGAGAGTGGCAACGCGCACAGTCGCGTCCGAAGTTGCCCTTGTGGATGTCATCCGCGGCGTGGCAATCGCCGCAGTTGCGCGGCGTGTCGCGAAACTCACGGGTGAGATGGCACTGCTCGCAGGGTACGGCCGCGTGCAGGCCCGCCAGCGGAAAGCCCGTGCGGTCGTGATCGAAGCGCAGGCCGGTGCGCCAGCCCGAAGTACCGTGGCAGGCGGCACAGTCCTTGCCGAGCTTGCCGCGATGCACGTCATCGACCCGATGGCAGCTCACGCAGGCGGTATCCAGCTTCTGCGTCGCGACGGAGGCGCTGTGACAGTCGAAGCATCCGAGCTTGGCATGCGCGCCGAGCAGCGCCCAATGCGCATCCCGCTGGTGATCGAAGCTGGAGGGCTTCCACTGCGAATTGCCATGGCAGCGCGCACAGTCGCTGCCGAGCCGGCCGGCATGAGGGTCCTCTCCCTGATGGCAGCCGATGCAGGTTTTCGGCAGCTTTGCCTGCAGATTCCCCGAGCGATGACAGTCCTGGCATTGCAGCCTTGCGTGGGCGCCGGCGAGCGCGAATCCCGTGGCTTTCAGGTGGTCGAACTTCGAGGTCTTCCAACCGTCGACCGAATGACACGAGCCGCAGTTCGCGCCGCGATCCCCGTGGTGAACGTCATCGGTCGCGTGGCAAGAGACACAATCCTTGGGCGTGCCCTTGTAGTGATTGGCGAGATGACATTGCGCGCACGCCAGCGAAGCGTGCGCGCCGTGCAGCGGGAATCCGGTCTTACCGTGGTCGAAATGCGCCTGCCACCAGGATTCGGTGCCGTGGCAGGCGGCGCAGTCGCGACCCAACTTGCCCCCGTGCGCGTCGTCCTTGGCGTGACAGCCGGCGCAATCGCGCGGCACGTCCCGATAGTGCTTCCCCGGCGCATGGCAGCCGGCGCAGGCGAGCCCCGCATGCGCGCCGCGCAGCGGGAAGTCGGTGAGGTCGTGGTCGAACCGCGCGCGGTCGAGCTCCACGATGTCCGCGTTGCGTCCCAGGTGCTCCACGTGGCACGCACTGCATTGGGAGGCCGCCATCGCCGGCGTGTGGCCGTGCAGGCCGTGATGGTTGCGAATGTCCGCGGCGATTTCCTTGTGACAATCGAGGCAGAGCGGGGTCTGCCGGCTGCGGTCGCGCACGTCGTGGCAGAGCGAGCAATGCTCCTCGAATTTCTGGTGCGCCTTCGTCAGTTTGCCCGGCATGAGCAGCGTCTCGGGATTGACTGCCTCAGCGCGGCCCGCGTGCAGCGCCAGGGCGATGAGTGCGAGAAGCAGAAGTATCGACTGACATTGCCGGCCACCCATGCGTCGTACCGATCACGCCTCAAAAGATGCTGACCGCGATGACGTGCACGATCCCGGCGGCGATAAGGACGAAGATGAGCGGCAGGTGCAGCGCGTGCCAGAGGGAGAAGAGGCGCTCGTAAGCCTGGAAGCCGGCGAGGCGCCCGGTCGCGCTGATGCGCCTGTCCGCGTACGCGCACGCCGCGCGAGTCAGGCGCTTGCGCTCTGCCGCAACCACGGGCGAGGTGCGCGCGGCCAGACGCAGCTGCCGGCGAATGTAGCGGCGCACCCGCCACCGTGCGGCGAGCGCTATGGGCGCGATGATGGCTGGCTTCAGCGGCGCGAGCATCGGCAGGCGCGATCCGGCCGAGAGGATGCGCTTCTCGATGTCGTCCAGACGTCCGACCAGCTCCGGCAGGAATCCGACCGTGCCGGAGAGCGCCCGCAGCCCATCCGCGCGCTCGCGCAGCTCCGTGACGGTCACACGCTGACCATACAGGCCGCGATGAATGTGCGCGTAGATGTAGCGGCCGACCAGGCCGCTGCCGGCGACCGTCAGCATGCTGAAGAGAGCGACGTTGCTGTTGGTGGCGCCCAGGCTGAAGTCGGCGTGGTAGAGGATGCAGAGCGGCCCCAGCACCCCGAGCACCATGTGAAAGCGGAACCAGCGGGCGGTCGGACCGAGAAAGGCGAGCCAGCGGAACCGCTTGCGCGCCGAGTAGAGGAAGAGGAGCAGCATCATGGAGCCGCCCGTGATGCCGAGCGCGTAACCCAGCCCTCGGGTCGGGGTGATGTAGCGGCCGATCGGAAAAGTGAGGCCGAATATCAGGAGCGCCAGGGCGGCGAGAAAGCCCAGGTGTCCGAGCTCGAGAGTCCTGCGGCGCGGCGCGGCGTGGGTGCGGTTCATCGCCGGCCGCGCGGCGGTGGCGCGCGCCGCCAGCGCGCCAGCGACCGCCGCCCTCGGCGGCGAAGGTGCCGCAGGCGCATGACTCCCGACCTCCCGTGCGGACATGCCCACGGCATTCTCAGGGAGCGCGTTGGATCGCGCCGATCTGCGCGGCTCGCGCCCGGGCGCGCTGCGCGTCCTCAGGTTTTCCCAGGAAATCGTAGGCCTGTGCGAGCAGGCTCCAATCAGCCGCCGTGCCCCCCTGCCGCTCGAGGCGGGCCGCCA
>JAGWPE010000177.1 GCA_028870635.1 Gammaproteobacteria bacterium
GGCGTTGGCGCCGCTTCCCGTGAGGCCGTTGTCCTCCGGCCGCACGAGCCGGCCCTCGCCGGCCGCGACATCGCCTCGCGCCAGGATCCACTCCTCCCGCAGCCGCGGTAGCCCGCGCTCGATGTCGATGCGCACCGCCGGATCGGTGTACGGGCCCGATGAGTCGTAGACGATGAGCGGAGGCTCTCCCGCGGAGGGATGCAGAGCAATCTCCCGCATGGGCACGCGCAGCTTGGGATGGATGCTGCCGGCCGCGAAGACCTTGCGGGAAGCGGGCAGCGACTCGGAGACGACGGTCAGCGGAACGGCACTCATCGTGGATGCTCCTCAAGCGGTTGTACCGCGGAAGATCCAGCGAGCCGTCGTGAGAAAGCGATTGGGGTGAACTTTCCTACGCCAGCATGAACTGGATCAGGTTCGGAGGGTCGCCATGCCGCGCCGTGCCGGCGCCACTGGCCTCTCAGCCCCTTGCCGGGGCTCCCCTAGTTTCTGCTGGCGGGGAACATAGTCCACCGAGTGCGGGAGGGTCAAGCGCACCTTGGACTGGAGCGGATCGGTAAGAAGTGCAATCGGGAGGGCAATCTTTGCAAGACGTGCCCAAGAAAGAAGAGCCGGCAGCTCGATGGCCGCCGGCATCCTAAGTGGCCCGAGAAGGGCGCGCTAGGACCTGGTTTCCCGGTGCGTGTCGCCGCCGCCTCCTCCGTGGCTGGCCTGCCCGCCCTTGCGGCCGGCTTCGGCGGCGAGCTCCGGATTCTGCGAGAAGCTGCGCTTCTCATCCGGCACGCTCTGCCCGCCTTTGCGGCCGGCGGTTGCGGCAAGCTCGCGGTTTTGCGAGAAACTGCGTTTAGAGCCGGGAACGCTTTGTCCGCCTTTGCGGCCGGCCTCGGCGGCGAGCCGCCGATTCTGCGAGAAACTACGCTTCTCGTCGGGAACTGCCTTACCGCCCATGCTGGCGATCTGGCGCTGCCGCTCCGCGTTCATCGAGGCGAAACCCCGATTGGACGTACGGCCCTCCGAGGTGCGTCCGTCATGACCTGATACCTGAGCCATCACTACTTCTCCTCACACAAGCTGGGTTCGAGGGGGCTCGCGGGCAACCACAGCGGCAGCAATCGATGTGCGGCCCACGGACTTCGAGAAAATCCCGGCCAGCGAGCAGCGGGAACGAAGCAAGAGGCATGCCGGAGGCAACCGGCCCGCAGGTTGGGACTTCGGGGCGGAGAGCCCCGTTCCTCCAACTACCGTTGGATTGGATCGCTCAGGGCTTCTTCGCAGAGGGATCCGGACGGCCGGCGGAGAGCTGGCGGTCGATGCCGGAGATCTCCTGCTCGAGGATGCTCTTGACGCGGTCCGGCGGATTGAGCGAGAGGAGCTTGGTGAAGCGCGCCCGGGCCAGCGGCAGCTCGCCCCGGCGCAGCGCCGCGGCCGCTCCAAAGAAGAGCGCCTGCGGGGAGGCGGGGTCGATGGCGAGCGCCCGCTCGATGAGCTGCCCGGCCTGGCCGCTGAGCTGCGAGTCGTCGGTCAGCGTGAGGGCCTCGGCCTCACCCACCAGGGCATCGGCGCTGCGTCCCCCGGCCACGCGATCGGCGCGCTCGTAGGCGCGCACCGCCAGGGGATACTCCTGCAGCGCGACATACGAGCGACCGAGCATCAGCCAGCCGGCGAGGTCGTCGGGGTGGTCATTGAGCTGGTGGACCAGCCGCTCGACCATTCCCTCGGGCGAGGCGACGCCCGGGGACTGGCGCCACGACCAGTTGCTCCAGGTGGCATAGAGCGCCGCCGAGCCGATGACCAACAGCCCGGCCGCCGCAGCGGCCGCCCAGGGCGCCTTGGGGCCCCCCGCAGGGGCAGGCTTGAGCAGCGGCACGGCTATGACGGCCACGCAGATCACGGCCAGCGCCGTGGCAAGTACGATGAAGGCGATCATCCGCTAGGCATCCGTCAGGTCGTTGTCTTCCAGGTCTTTCGCGACCAGCGCGGCGCGCCGGCGGATGACTGTGAGCGCGGCGATCACGCCGACGAGGAGCAGCACGCCCGGGGTCAGCCACAGCCACGCCGTCTTCAGCACGAAGGGCGGCTTGAAGAGGATGAAGTAGCCGTAGCGGGAGACCATGAAGTCGCGGATCTGCTGGTCCGTCTTGCCGGCGAGCAACATGTCACGGACCTGCCGGCGCATGTCGGCCGCGAGGTTCACCGGCGAGTCGGCCAGCGACTCGTCCTGACACTGCATGCAGCGGAACCCATGGATGAGCGCGAGGTACCTCGCCTCGAGCTGCGGGGTCGGCATTTGCTCCGGCGCGATGGCCCAGGCGCGGGAGAATCCGAGCAGCAGGGTGGCCGCGAGGGCGGCAATGAGAAAAGAGGCGGCGCGGGCTCTCATCAGGATCTCGCGGCCGCGGCCGGCATCTGGCCCATCGGCAGGCGCGGCAGGATCTGCTGCTCCCATGCCTGCTCGGTGATGGGACCTATGAACTTGTACACGACGATGCCCTGCGGGTTCACGAGGAAGGTCTCGGGCGCACCGTACACTCCCCACATGATCGCCTCGCTCCCGTCGTGGTCCACTGCGATGGTCTGATAGGGATCTCCCTCTTTCTTCAGGAAAGAGAGCGCATCGCCATCGTCATCCTTCCAGTCGAGCCCTACGAGGGGAATGACGCCCGACTGCTTGATCTTGAGGAGCATCGAATGCTCCATGCGGCAGGAGCCGCACCAGGTGCCCCAGACGTTGAAGAGGTACCAGTGGCCGCGCAACGTTGCGGAGCTGACTCTCTGGCCGGGATCGATGAGGTTCGGCAGCGAGAACTCGGGGGCCGCCTTGCCGATGAGGGGCGAGGGAATCAGGTCCTTGTCGGGCGACTGCTTGATGCCGATCGCGAGCACCACGACGAGCAGCGCGAAGAGCACCAGGGGAATGGTGAAGCGGCTCATCCGGCTTCACTCCGGGTGATCGCGGGCACCACCGCGGAGAGCTCCGGCGCCGCGGCCCGCGCCAACCGGTAGCGGCGGTCGGAAATGGCCAGCATCCCGCCCGCCGCCATGACGAGGGCGGCGAGCCAGATGAAGGTCACGAGCGGCCGTATCTGCAGCCGCAGGCTCCAGCGGCCATCGCCCAGGTCCTGGCCGAGCGCGATGAGGATGTTGGTCGTGTAGTACATCCGTATGGAGGATGCGGTCGTGACGGTGTGCTGCACCCAGTACTCCCGCTTCTCCGGGTACATCACGGCCACGGGCGAGCCATGGCGGGTGACGATGACCGTGCCGCCGACACCGCTGTAATTGGGTCCCTGGATGGGCCTGATGCCTTCGAACCGGAACTCATAGGCGCCGAGCTGCGCCGTCTGTCCCTGTGCCAGAGCCACGTCACGCTCCGCCGTGAACGCCTCCACCGAGGTGATGGAGATGACGAAGATGCCGAGTCCGATGTGCGCGAGGGTCATCCCGAGCACCGCGCGCGGAATGGTGATGTGGCGGCGCAGGCGATCGATGGGGTCGACGAGCGAGGAGAGAATGATCCACACGCCGAGCGCGACGCCCACCGGCGAGAGCACGCGGCCGCCGGTGAAGAGCCCGAAGACCACGGCGCAGCCGACGACCGCCGCGGCGATGAGCGTCAGAACGATGGGACGCGCCCGGTCGCTCAGGTTGCCGCGCTTCCAGCGGGCGTGGATGCCGACCGAGAGGAGCGCGAGCAGCGGCAGGATCGAGAGGAGGAACGTCGGGTTGAAGTACGGCGGCCCGACGGAGAGCTTGCCGAGCCCGAGCGCCGAGGAGATGAGCGGCGCCATCGTGCCGGCGAACACGGTCGCGCAGGCCGTCACCAGCAGGATGTTGTTGAAAAGGAGGAACGACTCGCGCGCGGTGAGCTCGAAGCCGGCCTCGGACTTCAGGAGCGGCGCCCGCCAGGCGTAGAGCGCGAGCGCGCTGCCGATCATCACGATCAGGAACGCGAGGATGAACGTGCCGCGCGTGGGGCTTGCCGCGAAGGAGTGCACGGAGACGAGCACGCCGGAGCGCACCAGGAAGGTCCCGACGAGGCTGAGCGAGAAGGCGAGCACCGCCAGCAGCAGCGTCCAGCTCTTGAAGAGCCCCCTCTTCTCCGTCACCGCGAGCGAGTGGATGAGCGCGGTCGCCATGAGCCACGGCATGAAGGAGGCATTCTCCACCGGGTCCCAGAACCAGAAACCGCCCCAGCCGAGAGTGTAGTACGCCCACCAGCTGCCGAGCGCGATGCCGCACGTGAGAAACGCCCACGCAGCCGTGGTCCAGGGCCGCGTCCAGCGCGCCCAGTCCCTATCGAGCCGCCCCTCGAGCATGGCGGCTCCGGCGAAGGCGAAGGCCACCGCGAGGCCGACGTAGCCGGTATAGAGGATGGGCGGATGGCCGGCGAGTCCCGGGTCCTGGAGGATGGGATTCAAGTCCTCGCCATCGGGCCACGGAGGATCGAGGCGCAGGAACGGGTTGGAGGTGGCGAGGGTGTAGAGCAGGAAGCCGAAGCTGATGAGCCCGAGGACCCCGATCACCCTGGAGGCGAAAGGCTTCGGCAGCCGCTGCGTACCGACGGCGGCGGCCACGGACCAACAGCCGAGAAGGAAGATCCAGAGGATGAGCGAGCCGGAGTGCGAGCCCCATACCGCGGCCACGCGGTAAAAGAGCGGCAGCGCGGAGTTGGAATTCTCCGCAACGTACGCGACGGAGAAGTCATTGGCCACGAACGAGGCGACGAGGCACCCCATGGCGGTGGCCATCATGACGACCTGGCCGGAGACGGCCGGCGTCACGGCGGCCATCCAGCGTTCGCGCTTCAGCGCCGGCCCCACGATGCCGAAGAACGCCTGCAGCGCCGCGAGCAGCATCGCGAGGATCAGCGCGAACTGACCGAGCTCGGGAATCATCTACGGGCGCCCCGCGGCGGCCTGCGAGAGCGCGGCGCTCGCGGTGGCCGGCGGCTGATCCAACGCGGGGTCGCGCGGCTCCCCGTGGCGGATGTCGAGCTTCTGCCCGATGCCCGGCGGCTTGTAGTACTGATCGTGCTTGGCGAGCACCTCCTGCGCCTGGAAGGTGCCGTCGGGGAGCATCCGCCCCAGTGCGATCACGCCGGCGCCCTCCCGGAAGAGATCGGGCAGCACACCGTCATAGACCACCGGGATCTGGCGCTTGAGGTCCGTCACCGTGAAGTGCACCTGCATGCTGCCGGGCTGGCGCGAGACACTGCCCTTCTCCACCAGGCCGCCCAGGCGGAACTGCTGGCCGGGGTGCAGGTTGCCCTGCGCCACCTGGCTGGGAATGAAGTAGAAGGTGACGTTGCGGCGGAAGGCGCTCAGCGCCAGGGCGCCCGCCACGCCCACTCCCACCAGGATGCCGAGTACCAGCACCAGCCGGCGCCGTCGTGGAGTCATTTCGCTGTGCCTCCGATCGCAAGTCGATGCATCGCTTCCTTGCGCGAGCGCTGAAGCAGCCGCCGCGCCCAGACGATATTCAGGATCATCACCGTGAGCGTAACCGCGTACGACGGCCAGACATACGCCGCATAGCCGCCCATGTCGAGGAAGGCGCTCACGGCCGCAGCGCCTCGCGGATCCAGCTGGCCGTGCGCTCGCGGCTGAGGACCTCGCCGCGCAGCCGGACGAGCAGCAGCGCCCCGAAGAAGAGCGTGAATCCGACCAGCATCATCAGCAGGGGAAACAGCATGGACGGCGGCATGGTGGGCTTGCCCAGCCTCATGACGGAAGGCGCCTGGTGCAGAGAGTTCCACCAGATGACCGAATAATGAATGATCGGCACGTTCACCACACCCACGATCGCGAGCACCGCGCTCGCCCTGTCGGCCCGCTGCAGGTCATCGAAGGCGGACCGCAGGCCCATATAGCCAAGATACAGCAAGAGCAGGATCAGCTCCGAAGTCAGCCGCGGATCCCACTGCCAGTAAGTGCCCCACATGGGAGCGCCCCAGAGCGATCCGGTGACGAGCGCCGCAAAGGTGAAGGAGGCCCCGATGGGCGCGCAGCTCGCGGCCACCGCGTGCGCCACCTTCATCCGCCAGATCAGCCCGATGGCTGCCGCGACGGCCATGGTCGTATACACGAGCAGGGACATCCAGGCACTCGGGGCATGTACGTAGATGATGCGGTAGCCGTCCCCCTGCTGGTAATCCGGCGGGGCGAGCACCAGCCCGCCGATGAGACCGGCGACGATGAGTACGGCCGCCGGCCACGCCAGCCAGGGCATCAGGCGCCCCGCCACACGGTAGATGTGCGGCGGCGAGGCGAGTCGGTGAAACCAGGTCCAGGCCATCGTTGTTTCCAGCCTCACTCCAGATTGATGCGCACCGCCGCCGCGGCGGCAAGCGGCGCGAGCGTCAGGCCCAGGACGGCGAGCGCCCCGAGCAGCCGCAGGGGTACCCCATAGGCCGCGCCGTCGATCGCCAGTTCCGTCGCGCGGGCCCCAAAAATGAGCACGGGGATCTCGAGCGGCAGCGTGAGGAGCGACAGCAGCGCCCCCGAGCGCCGGATCCCCAGCGTCAGACCCGCCCCGATCGAGCCGATCAGACTGAGCGCCACCGTCCCCACTGCGACCGACGCGAGGATACCCGGCACCGCCGCGCCCGGCGCGCCCAGCGCAATTGCCGCGAGCGGCGCCATCAGTGCGAGCGGCAGCCCGGTGAGCAGCCAGTGCGCCGCCGTTTTCGCCGCGAGCAGCCAGGTCAGCGAGCGGCCCGAGAGCGCGTACTGCTCGAGCGTCCCGTCCTGCGCATCATCGCGGAAGAGCAGCTCGAGCGCGAGCAGCGAGGAGAGCAAGGCCGCCGCCCAGACCACCCCCGCCGCCATGGGCCTCAGGCGCGGCAGCTCCGGGCTCACGCCGAGCGGAAAGAGCGTGGTGACGATGGCGAAGAAGGCGAGCGGCTGCACGAGCTGGCTGCGCTTGCGGAACGCCAGCTTCAGATCGCGCGCGAGCACCAGACGGGCGGTGGCGAGAGGCGATGCCGCGCCCGCCTGCCAACGAGCATCACGAGTCTTCGGCGCCTCCTGCCCGCCAAGATGCGCGGCCGGGTCCCGCCGCATCGCGCCCGAGTCAGTCAAGTGTCAGCTCCATCCGCTGCAGGCCGTTGGGCGTTGCGACCGCGAGCTCGTGATGTACGGCCGCGAGCGCAACACCTCCCTCCTGCAGATGCTCGTCGATCAGCGTGCCGACGAGCTTCTGACCCGCGGCATCGAGATTGGTCGTCGGCTCATCGAGCAGCCAGAGAGGTACGCGCATCAGTGTGAGTCCCGCCAGAGCCGCCCGGCGCTTCTGGCCGGCGGAGAGCGTCCGCACCGGACGGTCCGCCCAGTGCTCAGCGCCGACGCGCTCGAGCGCCTGATCGAGCTCCTGCCGCTCGACCCGGCGGCGGACGCCGACCCAGAAGTGGAGATTCTCGCGCGCGGTGAGCTCCGCCTTGAGCGGCGGCTCGTGGCCGAGGTAGGCGAGTTGGGCATGGAAGGCGTGCAGGTCCTTGCGGATGTTCTCCCCGCACCAGCTGATCTCTCCCCCTTCGGGATACGCGAGGCCGCAGGCGGTGCGAAGCAGCGTCGTCTTGCCCGTGCCATTCGCCCCGGTGAGCTGCAGGCACTCCCCTCCCCCGACCCGAAACCGTACCCCGCGCAGCACGTGATGATCGCCGCGCCACAGGTGCACGTTCTCCCCGCTGAGACAGAAATCGGACATGACCCCCAAATGGTCGCCAAACCGCCAAGTGTCGCCAATTCAGGAGCTTACCACCAGCCGCCCCGGGTGCCCGCCTGAGCAAGTGCAACTTCGGTAGAATCGCCCCGCACCCTTTGCCCGGGTGGCGAAATCGGTAGACGCAAGGGACTTGAGAGCTTTGAGCACCCGGTGCGGAAACGCCCGGCGTGAATGGGGTCAAATTCGGTGAACCAGCAGCACGTCATGGTGGCTGCAATACCGAGCTAAGCCGCGAGCGGCGAGCCGTCCGCGGAAAGTGTAGAGACTTGACGGCCCCCGCCTAAACCGCGCGACCTGCAAGGGCGTGCGGCAGGGTGAAGGTAAAGTCCAGACCACAAATGCGAGGACTGGCGGTGATCATCGGCCGCCGAGCTCGCAGCAGCGAAAGCTGTAGTGGTAAGAAAATCCCTCGGGGGTAACCCCATGCCGGTTCGAGTCCGGCCCCGGGCACCAGGTGGATTCAAACCCCACCTTCCCTTCCCGTCCTCCAACATCCCAACATTGCGCGGAAACACTGGAAATCGTAGGGTTTCCAGAGCGACACGCGCCGACACCCGTCTAGGAGGCGCGGCAGCTGCTTGCTCGGGGGATCGACCCGAGCGCGCAGCGGCGTACGGTCAAGGTCGCCAGGGCGGACACCTTCAAGGTGATCGCCGAGGAATGGCTGGAGATGCAGGCGGA
>JAGWPE010000178.1 GCA_028870635.1 Gammaproteobacteria bacterium
GACCTTCTGGACGTGGCTGAACGGTCAGCTCGCCAGCTACATCGGCGAGAACACCGTACGGGTGGCGTCCATTCTCGAGCCTGCCATCGTCACCTTGGGCACGGTGTACGTCATGATCTGGGGCTACCTGCAGCTCACCGGCAGCATCGAGGAGCCGTTCGTCGCGGGCGTCAAGCGCATCGTCACGCTCGCCGTGATCCTCGGGGTGGCGCTGCATCTGTGGCTCTACAACACCCTGCTGGTCGATACGTTCTACCGAGCGCCGACGGAATTCGCGGCGGCGGTCGTGGGCGCATCCGATCCGGTGCGGACGATCGATGCCATCTGGAATACCGGCGGAGCGGTGGCGGATCAGTTGTTTCGCGATGGAACCGGCGGGGGATTCTGGGGAGCCGCCGGCGGCATGCTCGCCGGCATCGCCATCTGGCTGCTCATCGGACTGCTCTGTGTGTACACGATGTTCCTTCTGGCGCTCTCCAGCGTCTCGGAGGCGGTGCTTCTGGCACTGGGGCCCCTGTTCATAGTCACTCTGCTTTTCGATTCGACACGCAGGTTCTTCGAGGCATGGCTCGCGCAGTTGGCCAACTACGCGATGATCACCATCCTGACCGTGATGGTGGCCGCACTGATGCTCCATCTGGTGGCGTCCTACGCCCAGCAGACGGCGGCGCTCGGAACTGGAATGAAAATCGTCGATGCCCTGAACATGCTGCTGGTGACCGGGTTGGTGATTCTCTTCATGCGCCAGGTGATGCCCGTTGCCAGCGGGCTTGCGGGTGGTGTGACGCTTGCCAGCTTCGGCGTCGCGGGTCGCGCGGCCGGATGGGTCGGCTCCCGCGCGGCGGGGGCGACGGGGACTGTCGGCGCGCTGGCTGGAGGAGTCATCGCCGGTAAGTTCGTCGACTTTGCAGGGTACATCAGGAGACCGCGGCGCAATGGACGGACCGTGTCCTCGGTACCGGCGGCGACAGATGATTCGTTTGACAGGTCGGGGTGATAACCATGAGAGCGTATCTTTTCGGCTGCGCGGCCGTCCTCGCGCTTGCGGCTTGCGCATCGCATCCTGCGCATTGCGATAGGCGGCTGACGCCCATCAATCGTCAGTCGATACGGTCGCAGCTCATCTCGGGTCGCCACCCGGTTGCGGTGCATGCCGTAAAGGCGCCACGCACATGAGCTCCGAGCAGGCACTGACGGGGTATCTCGAGGAGGCCGCCTCCTGGGATGCGGACAGGGTTGCGCAGTCGGCACGTGCGGCGGCGGTGGCCTGGCGAGTGGCGGCCGCGGGATGGTTGTGCGCGCTGGCGAGTATCGCCGCGCTCGCTCTTCTCGTGCCGCTGAAGCGGGTCGAGCCCTACCTCATCCGGGTCGACAATACCACCGGAGTGGTGGATCTCGTGCCGCTCTACAGCGGGCATGCCTCGCTCGGGCAGGCCGTGAGCCGCTATTTCCTGGCGCACTACATCACCGTGTGCGAGGGATTCGATTACTCGCTGGCGCAGAGCGACTACGAGGAATGCGGAGCGTTCAATTCCGCGCGACTGAATCAGGCGCTCTACGCCAGTTGGAATCGCGCAAATCCGAGCTCGCCCCTCAACGTCCACAAGGATGGCAGCAGCGAGAGCGTGCGCATCGAGTCGGTCAGCTTCTTCGACCGCGCGAGCGGCGGGGCGGATCTTGCGCAGGTGCGGTTCGCACGCACCGAGCATGAGGGTGATGCCGTACCGGGAAGAGTCACTCACTGGATTGCCAGCATCGAGTACCGCTACGGCAAGCCGCCGGATGACCCGCGGATCCGGACCTGGAATCCCCTGGGGTTCGAGGTGCTGGATCTTCGCATCGAGCCCGAGGTCATCGGGGCTGCGCCGGAATCGGCGGGCCGGTAAGCCGCTCAGGGAGCAGCTTCAATGAGACCTCCTTCCCCCATTGCTCTCTTGTCGGCGTGCTGCACCTGTTGTGTCGCGGCGATGCTGGCACGTGCTCAGTCCGTCAGCGCCGCTTCGCTGCCCGATCCGCGGATACGAGTGGTCCCCTACCGCCCGGATGCCGTCTACCGGCTCAGAGGCTACGCCGGTTACCAGATCGACATCACCTTCGCGCCCGGTGAGCGCTTCGTGGGGCTCGGTGTGGGCGATTCGAAGGGCGTCACCTTCGCGGCTGACTCGAATCATCTGTTTCTCAAGCCCAGGGCCGCCCGCGTGGCGACGAACCTCACCGTGCTCACCAATCGCCGGACGTACCTGTTCGACTATCAGTCAGCGCCGATCCTGCCGGATCCGAGCGGTGCGGATGTGATTTACGCGCTGCGCTTCGAGTATCCGGTGGCGCGCGCGCGCGCCGCACCGCCCGAGCGGCGGCGGGTGGAGACAGCTCTTGCGGCCGCGCAGAGTGTCCGGCCCCGCAACTACGACTACTGGTACTGCGGTGATCCTTCCCTCGAGCCCATCGCAGCCTGGGACGACGGTGTGCAGACGACGTTGGTCTTCGGGGCGCACGCCGACTTGCCTGCGGTCTTTGCCTCGAACGAGGACGGCAGTGAGTCACTGGTGAATTTCGAGGTGCAAGCGGGCCGGATGGTGCTTCAGCGCGTGGCACGCCGGCTGATCGTTCGGCGCGGCAAGCTGGCCGGCTGCATCGTCGATCGCGCCTTTGCGGGAGGCGGGCAGCGCCTCTCCTCCGGAACGATAGCCCCCAACGTGGAGCGCGTGACGCGCAGAGCGGGCCGAGGAGTCGCGCCATGATCCGGTTGCCGTGGCGGAGGGTCTCACCGATTGATCCGGCGACGCTGCACCCGCGCGGCTCGCCGAGTGAGGTGCAGCCGGCCGGCTCAGGAGAGGTGTCGCCGGCGATGGCCGGCGCACCGGCGGCCGGCGCAGTTCGCGGCGAGCGTGCGGCGTTCATTGTGAGCGGCGCGCGATCCCTGCAATCGAGAATGACCGGTCTGCTCGCGGCCGGACTGATGATCAGCGTGGGCGCGGGCATGTTGGCGTGGTACTACAC
>JAGWPE010000179.1 GCA_028870635.1 Gammaproteobacteria bacterium
GACAACTCGGGCGCGCAGGCGAATCCGCTGCCGCAGGGGACGCAGGCAACGCCTTCCAATCCGCCGCCGCAGAACCAGGCACCGCCGCCGCTGTAGCGGCGGCGGTGCCGCTCACCCGCTGTCCCGCCGCCCCAGCATGCTTGCGCTTTCCGGTCGGGCCCGCGCGGCGGCCGCTCCCGCCCGCTTCCTCGCGGTACCTTGGACGGCTCGTTCCATGGCGCTGCTCGCGCTGCTGCTGGCGTTACCGGGATGCAGCCGCGGACCTCGCCATCCGGACTGGGTGATTCACTCCTCGATCGAGGTGGTGAATCCGCCGCCCGCCGGCGGCTACCGCCTGGTCTTTCCCTACATCGTGGGAGATTTCTACGGCTCACCCAACACCGGCAATTTCGTCGCGCCCGTGAGCCGGACGGCAAGCGGCTTCACGCTCGATCTCAACCGTACGCAGGAGCAGCTCGAAAGCGAGCTCGGACCCACCGATTTCAGCCTCCGCTTCCTGAGAATTGTGCCCCGTGAGGCCCGCCTTGCCCGGCTGACCCCCGTGGCCCTGCAGCGCAACGGCATCGAGCCCGTGGGTCCGGTGGAGTGGCTCGATGCCGGGACGCGCCGGCCGCTCATGTTGGTGTACATCGACCGGCCTGCGCGCATCTCAGGCGCCCTCACCCGGGGCGGTGGGACCGTCCGCTATGACATCCGCGCGGCGAAACCGGGCTATGTCTGGATAGGCGCCATTCAGGCCGGGGAGCACGAGGTGCTCTACACGGCGGTGCCGCCGCCGCGGCATCCGCTTCTGGCGATCAGCGCCAAGCGGTAGAATGCGCCCGTGCCGAGCCCTTCTCTCAGCCATCCACTGGTATTGACCGATTGGCAGAGCCTCTACGTCATGTTGGGCTCGTCGTCGGCGGCTCTCACGGGGCTCACGTTCGTCGTGATCACGATCTCGGCGGAGAGAGGCGACCTGACGGGCTCGGCCCTGGCGCGGCTCACGGGCTTGCGTGTATTCATCACGCCGACCGCGGTGCATTTCTGCGCGGCGCTGTGGCTCTCCGCGCTGATGTGCATTCCCGGGCAGACGGCCCTCACGCTCGCAGTGCTGCTCGCGGCCACGGGTGCGGCCGGATTGATCTACTGCGCCGCTCTGCTGCGGCGGATGCTCGCCAGTTCCTTCGGCTACAACCCGTTCCTGTCCGATTGGATCTGGAACGCCGTGCTCCCGGTGACCGGCTATCTGGCCCTCGCGGCCACGGGCCTCGCGTTGCCGTACGAGCCGGCAACCTGCCTGTACGCCGTGAGCGGCGTGGTGCTGTTGCTTCTCTTCATCGGCATCCACAACGCCTGGGATGTAGTGGTTTGGATCACCACGGAACGCCACGCTCACAGGGAGCGGCAGCGTCGCGGCGATGGCGGCCCGAAGGGAGTCTCACAGTAGCACCCGCCCCGGTCGGTTTCG
This sequence comes from Gammaproteobacteria bacterium, assembly GCA_028870635.1. Taxonomy (GTDB): domain Bacteria; phylum Pseudomonadota; class Gammaproteobacteria; order Steroidobacterales; family Steroidobacteraceae; genus 13-2-20CM-66-19. Next base: position 1,451 of record JAGWPE010000179.1, read on the forward strand.
TCGTCGAGGGCAGTCCCGCGGCGCCAATTGGCGCGCGGAACGCCAATTGCTCCATGCACAAGGCCGATGAGGCTGGAGTCGACGATGGTGCGCACATGCTCAAGATAATGGTGGTCACGCTCGCGCTAATGGGTGCGGTCAGTGCATGCTCGATGTTCGACCGGGAACAGGTGCACTCCGGCTATGTTGGTCCCGCTGCCCTGAATCAGGACCAGGTCACTCGGCTGCTCAACGAGCAGGGCTATACGGATGTCACCGGGCTGCACAAGAACGGCAGTGATTGGATCGGCTCGGCGGTGAACAAGGACGGCCAGGAAGTCAATTTCGACATCGACAAGGGCGGCGCGATACACACGAAATAGCGGCGGCCGGGGCTCGGCGGTCGAAGACCGTGCGTCCTCCCAACGCGGGCGCGAGCGCGCGCTCGTTCGCGATGCGGTCCTCGAAGGCGGGGCCGCGGGCAGTGCGGTCCAATCGGCGGGCGTGGGCATCGAGCCGCGCGAGAGCGCCCGGCTTCTCCTCGCGCCCCAAGTAGGCATGGCCGCTGCGCGCCGTCATGCCGGACAGTCTGACCGCAGCCCGGGGCGAGTCGAGCCGCCGGCCGCATACGGCCGAACGGACTTGTTCCAAGACCGACGCAGCAGCCTCGATTGGCCTCGGATGCCGCAATCGGGAAAAAATCCCTTGCGCCTTCCAGGCGGGCGCCACAATCATCCGGCAACAACGCAAATGCGCTTTTCCCGCCGGCACGGGGTGCCACAAGATCATGGGACGCTGGAATCTCGGCGCTTCGATCGCAGGATTCATCTGCATCGGAGCTTTCGGATGGTTGCCGGCCGTTCCGCCGGCGAACGCGGCTGCCACGGCCGACACGGCTGCCACGGCCGACACGGCTGCCACGGCCGACACGGCCAGCCCGGCGGCGATTCGGGAGTTGCCGCAGGTCCTGATCAACGGCACGACCCCACTGGAGAGCTTCGGGCTGCCCTTGAACCAAGTCCCCTCGGACATCCAGACGGCGACCAGCGCGGACCTGCAGCGCGGGCAGTCGCTGAACGTGGCGGATTACCTCAACAGCAGCTTCAGCGGCATCAACGTGAGCGCAGGCGACGGCAATCCGTTCCACATCGATGTCTACTATCACGGCTTCACGGCCTCGCCGCTGCTCGGCACCCCGGAGGGGCTATCCGTCTATGTCGACGGCGTGCGCGTGAATGAATCGTTCGGCGACATAGTCAACTGGGACCTCATTCCGGAGTCCGCCATCAACGCAGTGTCACTGATCTCGGGCTCCAATCCCGTGTTCGGCTTGAATACACTCGGCGGCGCGCTCTCGCTACGGACCAAGAGCGGCCATGACAGTCCCGGCACCGAAATCGAAGCCTACGGCGGCTCCTTCGGTCGACACTCCGTCGATGCGCAGACCGGCGGTACGTCCGGCGCTTTCGACTACTTCTTCAGCGGCAGCTACTTCGATGAGACCGGCTGGCGCGATCTCGACAGCTCGCGCGTCTGGCAGGGGTTCGGCAAGGTGGGCTGGCAAGGGGCATCGACCCACATCGACCTGAGCTATACGTACGCGGACGATTTCCTCTGGGGCAACGGCGCAACGCCGTTGAGCATGCTCTTCTACCGGCGCGAGCAGGCCTATACGCCAGACTACACCCAGAACCTGATGCACTTCGTGAACCTGGCGGGCACGCGGATACTGAGCGGGCATCTGCTGCTCTCCGGTAACGCCTTCTACCGGTACGTGAATACTCACGTGCTCAACGGAAACGTCAACGACTTCTATCTGGAGGATAATTACGCCGGACCGCCGACCGATTGCACGAACCCGGCATCGAGCGCGGCGACGCTCGCGTACTGCGCGCCCGGCCAGGATGCCACATCCAGTCTGACCCAGCGCTCGGAGGGATTTGGACTGCAGCTGACCGATTCAGCCGACGTGCTCGGCTGGAAAAACGAGGGCGTCATCGGCGTCGACTACGACGATTCGCGGAATGCCTTCTACGACCTGACTCGGTACGGCGGAATAGCGCCGAACCATCTGCTGGTGTACGAGCCAAGTCCTTACAATGATCTTCCCCTCGTTTCCGTGCGCGGCGGCAACAGCATTTCCGGCGCTTACCTCACCGACACGCTCTCGCCGAGCAGCCTGATCCATCTGACGGCCGCTGCGCGCTACAATCGCAGCGTCGAGACGATCAACGGCACCTCGGTCGACTCGGACCCTGCCGACTATGGTGACGGGTTTCTGAGCGCTACTCCCGTCAGCGGCGATCACTCCTTCGACCGCCTCAATCCTTCCATCGGCTTCACGCTGACGCCCACCGAATACACTACCTATTACGCGAACTACAATGAGGCGAGCCGCGCACCTACGGTAATCGAGCTCGGCTGCGCGAATCCGGCTGTGCCGTGCGGTCTACCGGATGACTTCGCCGCCGACCCCGATCTCAAGCAGGTCGTGGCGCGTACTTTCGAGATCGGACTGCGCGGCAACCTGGCCGACCGGAGCTTCAACTGGTCGGCGGAACTGTTCCGTACGGTCAACAGCAACGACATTCAGTTCATCGCCACAGGCATCAATGCCGGCTTTTTCAGCAACGTCGGCAATACGCGGCGCGAGGGCCTGGACGTCGCCTTCGGCGGCAGAGAAGGCGGGCTTACCTGGAAACTCGCTTACAGCCACGTGCAGGCGACGTTTCAGTCGGGCTTCGTCGTAAACGCGCCATCGAACAGCACGGCCGATGCCAATGGGAACATCACGGTGCGGCCGGGAGACAGCATGCCGCTGGTGCCCGAGCATAACGGCCGACTGATCCTCGACTACGAATTCACCAGGCGCCTCGAGTTGGGAGCCAACGTGATCGTCGTTTCCGGCTCTTACCTGCACGGCAACGAGAACAACGCGAACGTCGCCGGGGCCACCGATGCCGCGACCGGCGCCTACATCTCACCGAATGGCACGGGGTGGACACCGGGCTATGCGCAGGTCGATTTCAACGGCACTTACCGGTTCAGCGAGTACGTCGAAATCTTCGCCCGCATGACCAATGCGCTGAACAAGAACTACTCCACCGCCGGTTTCCTGACGCGGAGCGCATTCACCGCGAATGGCACGTTCATCAGCGATCCGAACGGCTGGCTCAACGAGAACAACGTCGTGCCGGGTGCTCCCCGGGAGATCTGGGGCGGCGTGCGCGTGAGCTTCTGAGGCCCTTCACGTCCCCTTGTGCTCCTTGTCCCAGCGCCGCACGACCGCCATCGTGTTGGCGACGTGATCGGCCGGGTTCAGGTTGGTATAGGAGTAGATGATCCTGCCGTCGGGCGCGATGACGTAGGAAGTGCGGTTGGCGTAGGCGGGGTGCTTGGCGAGCACGGCGTCATATTCCTTCATGATCTCGCCGGTGGCGTCGGAGGCCACGGGAAATTGCTTCCGGCACTCGCTGACGGAGAAGCGCCGGAGCTTCGCGATCGGATCGTGGGAGACGCCGATGACGGTGGCGCCGAGGGCCTTGAACTGCGGCATCGCCTTGGCGAAGTCGTGGGCTTCGGTCGTACATCCGGGGGTGAAGGCGGCGGGATAGAAGTAGAGCACCACGGGACCCTTCTTCAGGGCGGCGGCCAGGGAAAAGCTGTACGTGTTGCCTCCGAGGGAGGCTTCCGCCGTGAAGTCCGGCGCCGCGGCGCCGTTCGGCAGCGCGGCATGGGCGCCCGGAGCGGCAAGGAGGAGGGCAGTCAGCGCGGAAGCCAATGAGCGTCGCATGGGTCGACTCCTGATCTCTGGCACGGGTGCGAATCATTGCGCAACGGCAGGGCGCCGTCATCTGATTCCGGCGGATCCGGCGGTCGTTCCGGCGTATCCCGTCAACTCGACGTACCCGCGTCCCGCGACCGGCCGTCCAGAGCGGGTGCCGGACACATCAACCGCGCCCTCCCAGTATCTGGGCGAGGTCACCAGCTCCTGGTCCGCGAGCACGGGACGGACGGTGACATCGAGGCCAAGCGCCGGCATCACCAGCCGCCATCGTGACGGATAACGGATGCCGCCCGCGTCGGTCCAATGCGCCAGCACCTTTATGCGCACATCGTCGCGGGACAGCGGGCGAGTGCGCCCTGCGGAGTCGATCCAGGTGCCGGCGCTGTAGGGGTCCTCGGCGCCGTCCCGGTCGCGAAGCGAATAGAACATCAGGCACGAGCCGTCGCCGAGCTGCAGCCCGAACCAGTCCCAGCCGGTCTCCTGCGGCCCGAGGCTGCCGCTGCCCCACTCCCGGTCCAGCCACGCGAGGCCGTGCACCTGGAGCGGCCGGCCGTCGCGGACGATGGTTCCTCGAACCGAAACGCGGGGAATGGAGTAATAGTACGTCGCGTTGCCGGGCTCTCCCGACTTGCGACTCAACCCGCGCTCACCGTTGAGGACGGGCGGCATCAGCGGCCGCGCGGCAAGCGACAGCACATAGCCCCGCTCGGCCGCCTCCACCAGGCTCTCGCCGATCTGCCAATTGCCGACCCAGACCCGAAGCGGATTCGCTCGAGCGCCCGCGAGCCCGAGCGCGCCGCGTGAGAGCTTCACGGCGAACCGGAATCGATGTCGCGTGACATCGGTAACGGCAAAGTGTCCAAGGTAGATCTGACGGGCGCGCCAGGCGGAACTTTCGGCGCCGGACCTGGAACCAACATCGGCCGGTTCGGGGAGGCTGCGCGCGAGCGCGAAGCGGAAAATCGTCAGCTCGAATCCAAAGCGTTCCCCGTCAGCGGAGTCCAGATTGCCGGTGACGTACCACCATTCCTGGCGGTAATCCGGATGCGGCCCCTGATCGCGCGGAAACTCCAGGGGCTGCGCAGTGAGCGCCTGCGCGAAGGAGGGCGCACCCGCGCGAATGGCGTGAGCGGGGAATGCCGCAGCCAACACGGCGATGGCCGCGAGAGCCCGGGAGCGCACCCTATTCCTCCCGCATTTCGCCGGCGATGGGTCCCGCGGCGGCCCGCCAGGCGGGATACAGCCCTGCGAGCAGCGCGGCGGCGAGCGCCAGCGCGAGGGCATCGAGAAATTGCGCGGCGTGCAGATGCATCTCGATGTGCCAGCCGAAGGCGCGCCTGTCGATGACCTTGGTGAGCACCACGGCGATGATCAGCCCGGTCGGAATCGCCGCGAGGAGCGCCGCCCCTCCCATGAATACGGTCTGCGCCGCTACGAGTGCCGCAGCGCCGCGCGGCGTCAGTCCCAGCGAGCGCAGCACGGACAGCTCGCGGGTCCTGTCGAGCTCCCATGCGAGAAGCGCGCTCACCAGCCCGATGGCGGCGATTGCGGCCGCCAGCCAGTAGAGCACGCGCGTGATGATGAAAGTGCGGTCGAAGATCTCGAGCGACATGGCGCGGATGTCGCTGTTGGATCGTATCAGGAGGGCCTGGCGCCCACCCGCCGCAGCCTCGAGACGCGGGATCTCCGCGGCGGCTGCGACTCCATGCGCGAGATACAAGCCGACCGCCGTGATGGCATCGTCGTGCCACAGCCGGCGGTAGACCTCGAGGCTCATCATTGCGCTGCCGAGCCCGCTGCCATACTCGTGGTAGATGCCGGCGATGGGGAATTCGCGCGGCCCCGAGGCGGTGAGCAGAGAGAGGCGCTCGCCCGGCCGCAGATCCAGCCGCCACGCGAGCGAATCCGACAGCAGCAGCGCCCCGCGTGCGTAGTCCGTCCAGACGGCTCGCGGATCACCGGCCGTCAGCTCCATGCCGGCATAACTGCCCGGGGCAAGGTGCAGAGCATCGAGAGCAATGTCTCCGCGCGAGGAGCGGACCACGACCGAGCGGCTCGCGCTATGGTCGGCGACTCCGGGCGTTGCGAGTAAGGCGTCCAGCACGGCGGGCTCGATCCGGCGTTCCGGGCGCCCCGCCCCCGGTCCGGGGGCCGCGATGTAGATGTCTGCGCGCATCGTTTGGGTGAGCCAGTGCCGCAGCGATACGCGGAAGCTTGCAACCATGATCGATACGCCGATCATGGCCGCAACCGCCATTCCGAGTGCGGCTACCGCCACGCCCGTGCGGCTGAGGGAAGCGGCGATGTCCTCGAGCGCGAGACGCCCTACGGAGCTGATGCCGGAGAGCGCCCTCGAAGCGAGTCTCGCGGTGGCGCGCAGCACCGAGGGCGTCACCGCCGCGACGCTCACGAGCAGTAGAAAAAGCGCCGCGAAGCCGGTGAGCACACTGCGGCCCGAGCCTAAGATCAAGGCGCCGGCGGCGAGGGCGAGTGCGAGGCTGAGCCAGGAGAGGCGGCGGGCGGCGAGCGCCGCGCGGCCCTCGATCACCGAGCGCCTGAGCCCGAGCTGCGGCGCACTTGCGGCCACTTCGAGCGCCGGCAGGAGGCTCGCCAGCAGCGCCGTGCCGAGGCCTGCCGCCAGCGCTTCGATGACGGCGCCGGCGGGCAGCGCGACCTGCTGCACTGCGACGACATAGTAGAGGTCATTGACCGTCCGTGACACCAGGCGCACGAGCCCGTGACCGACGGCGAGCCCGAGCAACACGCCGAGCCCGGCCCCGGCCGCGCCGAGCACGGATGCCTCCGTCAGGACGATCGTCAGGATCTCCCGGCGGGTCGCTCCAAGCGCGCGCAGTATGGCGATGCTGCGCCGGCGCCGGACCACGGTGAAGCTGACAGCGCCGTAGATGAGCAGCGCGCTGACGAGCAGTGCGAGCAGGCTCATGGCCGTGAGGTTGGCGGCGAAGGCGCTCGTCATGTCGAGCGTCTCGCGCATCCGTCCGGCGGCCTGCTCGAGCTGCGCTCCCGGCGGAAGCTCGCGCCGCAGCTGCGCGAGCGCCGAGGCGGCCGCCGGCCCGTGCGGCATCCTGACGTCGATGCGCGTGAGGCGGCCCGCCATTCCCAGCCATTCCTGGGCCTGCGCGATGTCGGTCAGCATCAGCGTGGCGTCGCCGGGCCGGCGGCCGTGTATCAGGCCGACGAGGGTCGCGGTCCGCCGGACGCCCCCGATGTCCACGGCCAGCGGCTCGCCAACCTGCGCTCCCAGCTCGCGCGCCGTGGGAGCGGCCAGGACGACCGCGCCGGGCTCGACGAGCCAATCGCGCAACGTGGTGAGTGTCGCGCGGCCCGAGACGCTCGCCGGCAGAGCTCCCTGCGGACCTTCCAGCGCGGCGCTGGCGAACGGATCCACTCCGACCAGTTGCAGCACTCGGCTGCGCACGGTGACATAGCCTTCCACCACGGGCGAGTACGCCGGTTGCGGGTTGCCGCTCAAGGGCGCGCGGGTAAAGAGCCGCACATACAGGCCCTGATCGAGCCCTGACGGCCCGCCTGTGATGAGCTGCGTCGCGGGGCCGTTCACGGCCCTCAGCGACAACTCGAGCGCGCGACGGGAGCTGGCGGTGGCGATGTTGACGGCGACGATCGTGGCGACGCCGGCTGCCAGCGCCACCACAGCCAGTGCGAGTTGCGCAGGCTGGCGCAGGAGATGCCTGAGGCTGGCGGCCCAGAGTGTCGGCGCCGGACCCGGCATCAGCTCACGCCGCTGCGGCGCGTCGGCGCGCGCTCGATGCCGCCCTCGCCAGACACCAATTTGCCCTCGCGCAGCTCCAACACGCGGTCCGCGCTGCGCGCCAGCCAGAGGTCATGAGTGGCGACGATGAGCGTGGTGCGGCGCGATCTGCTGAGGGACAGGAGCACGCGCAGGACCTGCGAGGCGGTCTCCTCATCGAGATTGCCCGTCGGCTCGTCGGCCAGCAGGACTGCGGGCTCGTGCACCAGCGCGCGCGCGATCGCCACCCGCTGCTGCTCCCCGCCGGACAGCCGATCGACGGCGCTGTGCAGCCGATCGCCCAGCCCGACTTCGGCGAGCATCGCGGCGCTGCGCCGGCGTGCCGCGGCTCCGCGGATCCCGTTCAGCTCGAGGGGAAGGCGCACGTTCTCCTCCGCATCGAGCGTGGTGATGAGATTGAAGAACTGGTAGACGAACCCGAGGTGCTCGCGCCGAAAGAGCGTGCGTTCGGGTTCCGGCATCGAAGTCACGATGCGCCCGCCGATGCTCACCTCGCCGCCGTCCGCGCGGTCGATGCCGCTCACCAGGTTCAGCAGAGTCGACTTGCCGGAGCCGCTGCGGCCCACGATCGCGACCACCTCACCGGCCTCAATGCAGGCATCGGCCGCATCGAGCACCCGGTGCACGCCGGTCCCCTCGCTGAAGCTGCGACAGAGTTGGCGGATGACTATCAAGCGGAGGTCCCCGAAAGAGCCGCAGCCGGCGAGCGGTCAATATACAATCACCCGATGAAGCACGTTGCCGTACGACCCATGATCCGACCGGCCGCAGTCTGCGCCGCCGCCTCACTATTGGGCCTCAGCAGCCTCGCACTGGGGCAGGCGGTATCTACCCCGTCCGCCGCGCGGCCGCAGACGAAGGCCGAGAGCCCCGCCCAGATCAAATCCGAAGGCAGCTACAGCCTCGGCCTCTCCGTGGGCGAGAGCTTGCGCCGTGCGTCCGTGGACGCCAATGCGATCTCGACGCAGCGGGTGCTGCAGGGCCTGCACGATGCGCTTGCCGGGAAGGCCAAGTTCAGTGCCGCCGACGAGCAGAGCATTCGTGCCCTGATCGTCGGCGCGCGGGCGCGTATCGGCAACCGGAATCACGCCGCGGCGCACGCGTTTCTCACCCGCAACGGCAAGAAGAAGGGCGTGGTCACCACCCCGAGCGGCCTCGAATACGAAGTGCTCCAGGCGGGGCAGGGCGCTGCGCCCAAGGCCAGCGATACGGTGACGGTCAACTATCGCGGCACGCTGCTCAACGGTACCGAGTTCGACAGCTCCTACAAGCGCGGCCAGCCGGCCAGCTTCCCGGTGGATCGGGTGATTCCGGGCTGGCAGGAAGCGCTGAAGCTGATGAAGCCCGGTGCGAAGTGGCGCATCTTCGTTCCGCCGCAGCTCGCCTATGACCTCAATTCACCGCCGCCGATCCCGCCGGGATCGCTCCTGATTTTCAACGTCGATCTGTTGGCGATCCAGCCGCCGCAGCCGCTGCCGCACGGCCCGACCGCCCCGCCGGCTCCGGGCCCGGGACAGCCACACCCCTAAGTGTCCCCGGATCCAGCGCTCAAACGAGCGTGTGGAACACCCTTTGTACGTCCTCGTCCTGCTCCAGCTTGTCGATCAGGGCGAGGACTTCCGTCGCCTGCTCCTCTGGTAGCTCCGTCGGCACGGTGCAAATATATTCGTGTTCCGCCGACAGAGGAGTGATGCCGCGCGCTTCCAGGGCCTCCTGCAGCTTGCCGAAATCCGCGAAGGCGCAGCGGATGACGAGCTGCGGCTCGCCTTTCTCGCCGGTGCTCTCGCCCATCTCCTCGAGTCCGTGATCGATGAGGTAGAGCTCGAGGTCGTCCTGGTCGATGCCCGCGGGGTCCAGCCGGAAGACCCCCATGCGCTTGAATAGAAAGCCGACGCTGCCGGAAGTGGCGAGATTGCCGCCGTGCTTGGTTACGATGTTACGTACGGAGGCGACGGTGCGGGTCGGGTTGTCGGTAGCGGCCTCCACGAGCAGCGCCACGCCGTGGGGAGCGTACCCCTCGTAGTGCACTTCCTGGTAATTGGTCGCATCGCGCCCAGAGGCGCGCTTGATCGCCGCCTCGATCTTGTCCTTGGGCATGTTGACGGCGCGCGCGTTCTGGATCACGCGGCGCAGCGTCGGGTTCGAGTTGGGATCGGGGCCGCCTGACTTCACCGCCATGGTGATGTCCTTGGCGATGCGCGCGAACTGCTTCGCCATGCGGTTCCATCGCGCAAACATCGTGTGTTTGCGGACTTCGAAGATGCGTCCCACGGGGACCTCGCCGCGTCAGGCGAGCTGCGCTTGCAGCAGCCGCAGCCTGCGCCGCTGCAGCCGCAGCCTGTGCTCGAGCTCCTTCAGGCGCTGCTGGAAGTTGGCGTGCTCCCAATGCTCGATGACGGCGCGCTTCTTCTCTTCCAGCCACTGCTCCTTCACCTTGGCCCACTCGGCGACCGCGGCGAGGAATGTCTCGTATTCGTGCTGCACGCGCTGGCGCAGCTCGCTGACCCGCGAGGGCGCGGCCGCGGCCGCGAGGCTCGCGAGCTTCCTCTGCGCGCGGGTGAACTGCATCGCGAGCAGGGCGCGCTGGATCTGGAACACGGGCGTGCGCTTCAGGCGCCGCGTGAGCCCGACCCACTGCAGGCCTGCGATCAGCCACTTCGTCGGGTCCCACTGCCACCAGCGCACGCCATTGCGGTAGTCGTGCGCGAAGATGTGATGGAAATTGTGGTAGCCCTCGCCGAAGGTGAGCACCGCGAGCACCGGATTGTCGCGCGCGGTGTTGTCCTCGGTGTACGGGCGCCCGCCCCACATGTGCGCCAGGGAATTGATGAAGAAGGTGAAATGATGGCTCACCACCAGCCGCAGCACGCCGGCGAGGAGGAAGGTGCCCCAGAGATCGCCCACCAGCCAGCCCGCCACGAGCGGCAGCCCGATATTGGTGGCGAGCACGAGCGCGACATAATGCCGCTGCTGGAAGGCCAGCATACGGTCGCGCCGCAGGTCGGGGATGTTGCTGAAGTCCTCGCGCCCGCTCGGGTACTCCCGCACCATCCAGCCGATGTGCGAGAACCAGAACCCCAGCGGGGCGGCGTACGGGTCGCGGTCCACGTCATCGACGTCGAGGTGATGCCGGCGGTGGCCGCTGCACCACGCCCAGGCGGTGTTCTGCAGCGCCATCGAGCCGAAGACGACGAAGAGCAGGCGCAAGCTCCAGTGCGCCTCGTAAGTCCGGTGAGCCCAGAGCCGATGGTAGCCGGCGGTGATGGACATCTCGTTGGCGACCACGAAGACGCCGAACAGCACCCAGGCCGCCGTCGAGAAGCCATGGGTCAAGCCGTACCAGGGGACGAGTACCGCGGCAGCAAGAAAAGTCAACGAAAACAGTAGGATATTCGTCCAGATCAGGGGCGCCCCAGCGGCGGTGGCGGGGGACGCGGAGCTCGGTGCGGAGGGACGGGACGGCATGGCGGCTGGTGGCTCCACGAAGTGGCCGGTAAACCCACTAAACATAGCACGGTTCCCCCGTGCGCAGGGAGCCGCGGGGGCGATTGCGAGGCTCCGCACGCTTGCAGACTCGCCGCGCGCAGGGGCGAGCCGGTGCCTTTCAGCGAGGACACTTAACGTGTCCTCGCTCCGGCGAGCGCCCGCGCACGGATGCGCGGGCCGGGGGCGCTACCGCCATGGACGGCCAGTGGCACGGCCCCCACTCTCCCCGTTTGTGATAGCTCCCTTTGCGCCCCCCAGCGGCGCATCCCCTGACCCGCGCGTCCCTCGAGCCCGAGCCCGAGCCCGAGCCCGAGCCCGAGCCCGAGAGCGACAGCCCGAGCGCAGCCACAGCGGTCCTCGCCGTGACGCCGAAGCTCGAGAGGCAACCCCGCAAACGACCCGCGCCGCGCGTGTTAGGCAAATCGGCCGACCGCCTGTTTTCCGGGGTCTCCTGGATGTCAGGTCTCGCCAAAGAGACACGGCGTTCCATTGCTGACACACTCGCGCCGAGCAATATGTCCCGCCATTCGCACGGACCGGTGACTGCGGTTGCAGGCGGCAAGGGCCGGGTGTATTGATAGCGCCCGACAACGCAACCGTGCCCGACATGCGTGTTAAACCATGTCCGCCCTGGAGGGCGACCGCTTCTGTGCCCGTCTTCGGGCCGCCTTGGTGGAGGAGCGCCGGAAGCGGCCGTATTTCCGCAATACCAAGAATTTGTGGAGGAGATATGAGCTACCAGTTCCAATCCTTGGCCGTCGAGGCGATCGTGATCGCCGGAGCGGCAGCCTCACAAAAGGGGGACATATGAAACTATCAGATTGGCGCAAAGTACTGGCGCCGGCCGCAATCCTGTTGGCAGCGGGAATGGGCTGCGCAACGGCCTTTGCGCAAACCGGAGCGGATGCCGACCTGTGGACGTCGATGGGACAGAACGCGGCGCTCGACCGGCATAGCCCGCTGACGCAGATCACCCCGAGCAACGCGAGCCAGTTGGAGATGATCTGGTCGCAATCGACGGGCGCGCTGCGCGGCCACGAGGGTCAGCCGATCGTCGTGGACGTCGACGGCAAGCCGATGATGTTCTTCGAAAGCGCCTGGCCGAACATCGTTCAGGCGTTGGATCTGTCGGATCCGGACCATCCCGTCGAGGTATGGAACTACGTGAAGAAGACTGACCGCGATCTCTCCGCGGTGCCGCGCGCATGCTGCGACACCGTCAATCGCGGTGTTAACTATGCAGACGGGAAGGTCGTCCTCAATACGCTCGACGGATATCTCATCGCGCTGGACGCCAGGACCGGCAAGGTGGACTGGGAGGTCAAGCGCGCCTATCCGGACAAGGGCGAGACCGTGACCGGGGCGCCGCTGATCGCCAACGGCAAGGTCATCGATGGCTTCGGCGGCGACGAGTTCGCCGCGCGCGGACGGGTCGAGGCCTATGACCTTCAGACCGGAAAGTTGGTCTGGAGATACTGGGACAACGGCACCGACCAGGAGATCGGCCTGACGCCACAGACGAACAAGGCCAATCCGCAGTACGGCACTTATGGCCACCGCACCGGGTTGACCTACCCCGGCGACGAGTGGAAGCGCGGCGGCGGCGCGGCCTGGGCCTGGTACAGCTATGACCCGGAGCTGAAGCTCGTTTATTACGGGTCAGGCAATCCCGGCCTCTGGAGCCCCTCGTACCGCTGCGGCGCCAAGCCGGTATCACAGAAAGCCTGCAACGACGGCAAGTGGGACAACAAGTGGTCGATGAGCATCTTCGCCAGGAACGTCGACACCGGCAAGGTGGCGTGGGTCTATCAGATGACGCCGTTCGATCAATGGGACTATGACGGTGTCAACGAGCCCATCCTGGTCAATCTGACGATCGACGGCAGGATGCACAAGGCGCTCGTCCACTTCGATCGTAACGGCTTTGCCTATGTCCTCGATCGAACGAACGGCACACTGCTGGAGGCGCACAAGTACGTGGCGGTCAACTGGGCGGAAAAGATCGACATGAAGACCGGCCGCCCCGTCAAGGTGGGAGAGCACTCGCCGTTGACCGTCGGCCAGATGGCCCAGGCCTGCCCCTCGGCGATGGGCGGCAAGGATCAGCAGCCCGCGTCCGTCGATCCCAACAATCCGGAAATCTTCTTTGTGCCAACCAACAATTGGTGCATGCAGGATACGCCGCAGACCCGCACCAGCATGCAGCAGGGTGTGGTGTACGTCTTCGCCAACGTCTACATGTACGAGCACAAGCCCGGAGTCTCGGGCCGGGTGAAGGCGTTCAACGTGGTGACCGGACAGACGGTGTGGGACATCCCGGACAAGTACCCGAACTGGGGCGGAACGCTGAACACCGCGGGCGGCGTGGTGTTCTACGGCAGCCTCGGCGGTGACTTCCGCGCCGTCGACTCCAAGAGCGGCAGGATCCTCTGGTCCCGCAAGCTCGGCTCCGGAATCATCGGGAACCCGATCAGCTACGAGATCAAGGGACACCAGTACGTATCGGTCTTCGCCGGCATCGGCGGGTGGATCGGCTTGCCGGTGACGGCGGGTCTCGATCTCGGCGATAAGTACGGCGCGATCGGCGCGACGGCAATGGCCAAAGCAACTCACCTTAACCTGATTCCTCAGGGCGGTGAGCTGTACACCTTCCGCCTGCCGGGACAGGAGCAGGTTGCCAATAACGGAATGTGATAGGGTAATCCATCGGCTCCCCGCGGCGGCTTGAGCTCCGCGGGGAGCCAGTTCCTCCCGCGCGTCCGGCACCCGACGGCAAGAGCGCGGGAGCCAAAACGATGGTCTTCGACAAGGATACCTGATGTCCTTAATGCCGCGATGCGGCCGCTGCGCGATGTCGGCGGCCCTTTTGTCGATCACCGCTCTTTTTGCTTCGACCGCGTTCGCTGACAACACCACGACCCCGTCGGCCGCCAACTCGGCCGGCCTGCAGGGTCCCTGGGTCGGCAAAGATTTCGACGAGCTGGACCAGGCCGAGATAGACGCGGCCAGGCAAGCCGCTCGGAACGCCCACTTTCCCACCCTGCGCGTCTGCGCGGACCCCGGCAACATGCCGCTTTCCGATCGCGCCCGGGAGGGATACCAGAACAAGATCCTCGAGGTTCTCGCCAAGGCGATGGGCGCCCGGCTGAGCTACTACTGGCGCGCCTATACGGGCGACCTCGTCGGTCAGGCATTCGGAACGGCTGACGAATGCGACCTCCTGATGGACATGCCCGTCGAGGACGACGACATCCTGGCGACGATGCCGATCTATCGCACGAGCTACGTGCTCGTGTGGCGCAACGACGAGAAGCTCTCCATCAGCAGCCTCGATGACCCGCGCCTCAGGCATTTGCGCGTAGGGGTATTCCAGATCTCCGCGTTGCGCCAGGCGCTCTCCGATCACGGTGTCGTCGCGAACGTAAAGGTCTGGCACGTGAGCAGCGACACCGAATGGGTCCCGGCGCATCAGCCCTGGCGCCAGGTCCAGGAGGTGGTCGACGGCAAGCTCGACGTCGCCGCCGCCTGGGGACCGATGGCGGGTTGGCTGAAGACCATGAAAAGAGCGCCAATCACCATTCAACCCACCAATCTCATGGACAACTCGGTACCGATGGAATTCAGCCTGGGGATAGGCGTGCCGAAGCAGGATGTGGTGCTGAAATTCGCACTCGATGACGCGCTCAAGGCGCATCGAGCCGAGATCGAGGGCATCCTGCGCAAGTACGGCGTGCCCATGGTGAAATGCGCCGACTGCCTCATCCCGGGTGACCTTCCGGCGCACGGCAGCTACATGACGCAAACGTCCGTCGCTGACAGCGAGAGCAAGCCGACGCACTGGTCGGTCTCCCGGGTGCAGGTCGACAAGTGGCTGGCGGAAGGGTCGAGCGCCAACAAGGAGCTCGATGACGCCGTCATAGCCAATGACGTCGATCGGGCCGCCTATTTGATCGGCAAGGGCGCCAGCGTGAACGCGTTGGATAACCTCGGCACGCCGCCGCTGGTGACGGCCGCCCGCGCCGGCTGCATCGAAATGATGCAGCTGCTCATCGCGCACGGGGCGAAAGTGGATCGGCGCGACGGAGAAGGAGCGACGCCCCTCATGGGCGCGGCCGAGCGCAACCAGGCCGCGGCCATCAGGTTCCTGGTCGCGCATGGCGCGAGCACGGAGAAGGGGGCGCCCCGCGGCTACACTCCCCTGTCGCTCGCGATCGAGGAGCAGCAGTTCGATGCCGCATACACCCTCATCGAAGCGGGTGCGGACGTGAACACCGCGGCCAGCAAATACCGGCTGACGCCCCTCATGGTCGTCGCAAGCGAGCCGCCGCCGGGAGCGCACAGTCTGGTGCGCGTGCTGCAGAATCATGGACCGATGGACGTCGCCCGCGCCCTGCTGGCCCACAAGGCGAAGGTGAACGCGACCGACACCGAGGGGGTGACCGCGCTCATGATCGCGGCCGCGCACGACAATTCGCCCATGATCGCGTTGCTGATCCAATCCGGCGCGAATCCGGCCATGAAGTCGGCGGCGGGCGAGACCGCGCGCGACATCGCAGTCAAGAACGACAATCTCGGCGCCATACGGATCCTTTCATTGCTCGTTCGCCGCTGAGCCGGCGACGCCCTTTTTCCTGAGACAACCGGAGTAAATGATGATGAGACGCTTCGCAGGCGTGGTCGCCTCCAGTTTGGCGCTGATCGGGACGGGCTTTGGGCTCATGGCGGCATCTCCCGCCGCCGCCGCCGCAACCCATTCCTCTGCGAAGGGCTCTCCCATCACGGGCAAGCCGCCGCTGCAGGTCGTCGCGACCGCGCCCAAGGGATCGCTGCACAATCCGTACAACGGCAATGCGGCGATGGCCAAAGCCGGCCACAAGCTGTTCTTCCAGTATGGTTGCAACGGCTGCCACGGCGGCAACGGCGGCGGCGGCATGTGTCCGCCGCTCACCAACGGCGTCTGGATCTACGGCGGCAGCGACGACACCCTTTTCCGCCTCGTCTCGCTGGGGTCGACGAAGCTCGTGGCGGCCGGTTATGAGCGGCAAGCCCTGGAGGACGTCGTGGGACCGATGCCGTCGATGGGCCCGCTGATCAAGAGCGACGGTGATCTGTGGAAAATCATCACCTGGGTTCGGTCGGTCTACAACGGGCCTCCAGCTCACAAGTACAAGTGACCGGTGCATGACCGGGCGCTGCGCCCTTGGAGCCTCGGGGCTGCTCACGCTGGCTTTGCTGGCCGGCGTGAGCCAGTCCTTCGGGGCCCCGGCTGCGGCCGGCAGCGCCGCGGCGCGCACTTTCCCGATCGTCTACCTCCGCGAAGCCTATCCCGGGCCCGGGATCATGCCGTCGCTTCTGGAGACTCACCCTGACGACCTGGGGCTCGCCGGCGCGCAGGAGGCCGAGTACGAGATCAATACCACCGGCAAGTTTCTGGGTTGGCATTTCAAGCTGTATGTCGTGACGCTTCCGGCGGGCGCGGACGTCGCGGCCCGGGCCAGGCAGATGCTGACCGGGGGACCCGAGGTCATCGTCGCCGACCTTCGTGCGGACGATCTTCTGAGACTCGCCGACGTTCCTTCCGCGAAGGACTCATTGATCCTCGACATGAGAACGGACGAGGACAGCTTGCGGCAGCAGCAGTGCCGGGCGAACGTCTTTCACATCCTTCCGAGCCAGGCAATGCGGGCCGATGCGCTGGCGCAATTCCTGGTGGAGAAGCGCTGGACACGGTGGTTCCTGCTTCAGGGTCCCACGCGACAGGATGCTGTCTACGCAGCGGACGTTCGCCGCTCGGCTGCCCGCTATGGAGCCCGGATCGTCGCCGCCAGAAGCTATGATTACAACCCCGGCTCGCTCCGCAGCGACACCGGCTATCAGCAGATTCAAACGCAGATGCCTCTCGCGACGCAGGTCGGCTCCGATTACGACGTCCTCTTCGTCGCGGATCAGACGGATCTGTTCGGAGATTATCTTCCCTACAACACGTTCGACGCGCGCCCCGTCGTCGGAACACAGGGGCTCGTCGCGACGGCCTGGACGCCCGCCTTTCAGTCCTATTCCGCCCTGCAGATGCAGCACAGGTTCAAGCTCTTCGCCCATCGCGACATGTTTGAGCGCGATTACGGCGGCTGGCTCGCCGTCAGAATCGTCGGCGACGCCGTCATGCGCGGGAGGCAGACGTCGCCGGACGGAATGCGGGCGTACCTGAGATCCGACAGCTTTCTCGTCGCCGGCTTCAAGGGGCAAGGCCTGACATTCAGGCGGTGGGATCAGCAACTGCGTCAGCCGGTGCTGCTTGCGCAGCCGCTGATGGTCGTTTCCATGTCGCCGCAGAACGGTTTTCTCCACCCGGGGGATACGACCGACACCTTGGGCTTCGATGAGCCGGAGACGCAATGCCGATTCGCGCGATGACCGGGCGCGGCGCCGCGCTGCTCGCACTTGCCGCCGTCCTGTGCTCCTTTGCCGCGAGCACCCAGGCCAGCGAGCTCTTCGTCTCGAACGAAGTCGACGATACGGTGACGGTGCTCGACGGTGAAAGCTACAAGGTGCTCGCGACGATTCCGACCGACCAGCGGCCCCGGGGAATCGTGGAGACTCCGGACCACAAGGCCGTTCTGGTGTGCGATGGCGACTCGAGCAACATCGACGTCATCGATACGAAGACGCTGAAGGTAACGCGCAAACTGGAGACCGGCCCGGACCCCGAAACGCTGGCGATGTCTCCGTCGGGCGACAAGGTCTACGTCTCGAATGAGAACAACGCGCTGGTGACGGTATTGGACTACGCCACCGGCAAGGTGATCACCCAGATCCCGGTCGGCATAGAGCCTGAAGGTCTCGCCGTCACCAGGAACGGGGGGAGCGTGGTGGTCGTCTCCGAGTCCACCAGCATGGCGCATTTCATCGACACCAGGACATGGCAGGTCGTGGCCAACGTCCTCGTGGATACGCGGCCGAGGATTGCCGAATACACCCCCGATGAGCGTTACCTTTGGGTCTCATCGGAGGTCGGGGGCACCGTCTCGGTCATCGACCCCCGCAGCCATGAGATCGTGCACACGATGGAGTTCCGGATCCCGGGGGTCGACAAGCAATACATCGGGCCCGTAGGCGTGCGCTTCACGCCCGACGGCCGTCTGGCGTTCGTGGCCTTGGGGCGTGCGAATCGGGTCGCCGTGGTCGACCCGAAGACCTACGAAGTCCAACAGTACATTCTGGTGGGACAGCGGCCCTGGCAGCTGGCATTCAGCCCGGACCACACCAAGCTCTACGTGGCAAATGGACTCACGAACGACGTGACGATCATCGACGTGTCGTCGCTGAGAGCGGTGAAGTCGGTTCCTGTCGGCCGCCTGCCGTGGGGCATCGCCGTGGTCCCCTGAGCTGCCCGTGCGCGTGACTCATCCGCTTTCCTGGTGTGTCCGCCTCTGTGCCCTCACGCTTCTCGCGGCCGCCGCAGTCGGGCCCGGGGTGGCGCGGGCGCAGCCCGCGCTGCGCATCGCAGTCCTGAAATTCGGCACCGTGAGCTGGGTCATGGACGTCATCGCGCATCACGGGCTCGACAAGGAGAACGGCATCCGCATCGACGAGTTGGAGTTGGCGAGCAATCAGGCCACGCTGGTGGCTCTGCAGGCCGGACGCGTCGATTGCGTGGTCTCTGACTGGCTGTGGGTTTCGCGCCAGCGCGCGTCCGGGGCGGACTGGACGTTCTTCCCGTTCTCGACCGCCCTCGGCGCGCTCATCGCGGCGCGCGGCGCGCCGATTCATGGGCTGGCGGACCTGCGGAACCGGCGGCTCGGCGTGGCCGGCAGTCCGCTCGACAAGAGCTGGGTCATCCTGCAGGCGCTCGCGCAGGAGCAGCACGTCGATCTCGCGCGCGCGGCGCAGCTGTCGTTCGGCGCTCCGCCGCTCGTCGATCAGGAGTTGCTGGCGGGCCGGCTCGATGCCGTGCTCACGTACTGGAACTTTGCGGCGCAGCTCGAGAGCCGCGGGATGCCGGCCGTGCTGCCGATGAGCGATGCCTTGCGCCAGCTCGGCTTCAAGGCCGCGATTCCACTCGTGGGCTATGTAGTATCCGAGCGTTGGGCACGGGAGCATGCGGGCGTGTTGGCGGCCTTCGTGCGCGCCACGCGTCAGGCGGACTCCATCCTGGCGAAGTCGGATGCGGAATGGGACTGGCTCGGGCCGAGAACGCAGGCCCGCGATCCTGCCGAGCTGAAAGCGCTGCGCGCTGCGTTCCGGGCCGGTATTCCGGCGCACTGGGGCAAGGATGAGCGGCGCGAGGCGAGTGCGCTCTATGCGCTCTTCGCCAGGGTCGGCGGTCAGGCGCTCGTCGGCTCCAGCCTGGCATTGCAGCCGGGCACGTTCCTCGACACGGTGAGTTACTGAATGAGCACGGCCACCGGTCAGCGTGCCTCGCCGTGGGCGGCGGCATCCTCGCTGGCGCAGCGCGTCGGCTCGGTCGCCCTGTTCATCGCGGTCTGGCAGATCGCGGCAGATGCGGTTCACAGCCGCCTGCTGCCTTCGGCCAGCGCCGTGTTCGTGGTACTGGCTCGGGAATGCGTGCACGGCCCGCTCCTCTTCAACCTCGGCATCACCCTGGCGAGGGTGGCCGCCGCCTTCATCGTCGCCATGGCCCTCGGCACGGCGATCGGCATCGTGATGGGCCGCTCGCGGACGATAGACGCGCTGTTCGACAGCTGGCTCGTGCTGCTGCTCAACCTCCCGGCTCTGGTCATCATCGTGCTGGCCTATGTCTGGTTCGGGCTCACGGAGGCGGCGGCAATCGGCGCCGTGGCGGTCAACAAGATCCCGAACACGGCCGTGACTCTGCGGGAAGGCGCCCGCGCGCTCGATCGGAGCTATTCGGACATGGCGGCGAGCTTCCACGTCGGCCGGTGGCGGACGCTGCGACACGTGATCATGCCGCAGCTGTATCCTTATATTTTCGCGGCTGCCCGCTCGGGCCTGGCACTCGTATGGAAAATCGTGCTGATCGTCGAGCTGCTGGGGCGCAGCAACGGCGTCGGCTTCCAGATCCAGCTCTATTTCCAGCAATTCGACGTGACCCGCATCCTCGCCTACAGCATCGCCTTCATGTTGGTCATCCAGCTCATCGAGTGGGCGATCTTTCAGCCGCTGGAGCGGCGGGCCGCGCGATGGCGCCAGTGACGCCGGCACTGGTCGCGGACATCCGCGAGAAGCGGTATGCGCGTGCGCGCGGCGGGAAATCCCACGTGGCTCTGGCCGGCCTGTCGCTAAAGGTCGCGGCCGGTGAATTCGTAGCCCTCGTCGGCCCGTCAGGTTGCGGCAAGACGACGTTCCTCAACATCGTGGCGGGCCTCGACCGCAATTTCGACGGCGATTTCCAGCTCGCGCCGCGTGCGGACGGCGGCCCGGCCCAGGTCGGCTACGTCTTTCAGGAGCCCCGGCTGCTGCCGTGGCGGACGGTCCACGAGAACATCGCGCTGGTGCTGCCGCCGCACCGCGCCGCTGCAGTCGTCGAAGACATGCTGAAGGCGGTGGGTCTCGCCGCGGCACGGGACCTCTATCCGCCGCAGCTGTCGGTGGGAATGAGCCGCCGGGTGGCCATCGCGCGCGCCTTCGCGATCGAGCCCGACCTGCTGCTGATGGATGAGCCCTTCGTATCGCTCGATCACGACTCGGTGGAGCAGCTGCGCGACCTCCTGCTCGGGCTGTGGCATGCGCGGCCCACGACGGTGCTGTTCGTCACGCACGACATGCGCGAGGCGCTGGTGCTCGCCGATCGCCTGGTGCTCCTGTCCGGCCCGCCGGGCCATGTCGTGGCGGATGTTCCGGTGAGCCTGGCGCGCAATCTCCGCCACAGCGGCGCGGAGATCGAGCGGCTGCGGGAGGAGATCCTGCGCCGGCACCGGGAGCTGATCGGCGCCGCCGCGGCGGCGGCGCCGGTCGAGTGAACCGTGTTCCGTTGTGGCATATTGCAGCGTCGTCGGCCATGAGGCGGTGAAAGGCTCAATGCTGGACCTCGAGAGAGAGGCCGCGGACCGAAAGGCGACGCGCGCACCGGGCCCGCAGGCGCTGCCGCTCGCCGTCGAGGGCCTGAGCCACGCGTTCGGCGAGCGCCAGGCGCTGCGCGAGGTGTCCTTCGCGCTCGGCAAGGGCGACCGCACGGTGCTGCTCGGCCTCAATGGCGCGGGCAAGACGACCCTCTTCTCGCTGATCACCCGGCTGTACAACCATCGCAGCGGCTCGATCCGGATCTTCGGCTGGGAGATCAAGGACAAGCCCTCGGAAGCGCTCGCCCGGCTGGGTGTCGTATTCCAGCTGCCGACGCTCGACCCCGATCTTTCGGTCGCGCAAAACCTCTTCTATCACGCTGCCCTGCATGGCCTGCCGCGCCGCGAGGCCGCGAACCGCATCAAGCGCGAGATCGAGCGGGTCGGCCTGACCGATCGGATGCATGAGAAGGCGCGCACCTTGAGCGGTGGCCAACGGCGTCGCGTGGAGATCGCGCGTGCCCTGATCCATCAGCCGAAGATGTTGCTCCTCGACGAGGCCACGGTGGGGCTGGATATCGCAAGCCGCCAGTTCCTGCTCGACCATGTCCGCATGCTGTGCCGCGAAGAAGGGCTCGCCGTGCTGTGGGCAACCCATCTGATCGACGAGGTCGACTCCGCCGCGCGGGTGATCGTGTTGCACAAGGGCCGGATCCTGGCCCAAGGGCCGGTGCCGGACGTGATCCGCGGTGCGAATGCCGCGTCAATTCGCGAGGCCTTCGACAAGCTGACCGGCGGGCAGGGCGAATGAGGGCGGTCCATTATTACCGCTGCATGCGCGGCATCGTATGGCGCGAGGGTTTGCGCTTCCTCAATCAGCGCGGCCGTTTCGTCGCGGCTCTGGTGCGGCCGCTGGTCTGGCTGGTGATCTTCGCCGCCGGATTCCGCTTCGTGCTCGGCGTGTCGATCATTCCGCCCTACCAGACCTACATTCCCTACGAGGAATACATCGCTCCCGGCCTGATCGGCATGATCCAGCTGTTTCAGGCCATGCAGAGCACCCTGTCCATGGTCTGGGACCGGGAAATGGGCAGCATGCGCACGCTGCTGGTGAGCCCGCTGCCGCGCTGGTTCCTCCTGGTCTCGAAGATGGTCGCGACGGTGGCCGTCTCGGTCCTGCAGTCGTACGTCTTCCTGGGCATCGCCTGGTTCTGGGGGATCCAACCGCCGCCCCTCGGCTACCTCACCGTGCTCCCGGCCCTGATCCTTTCGGGGATGATGCTGAGCGCGCTCGGACTGTTCGTGTCCTCGGCGATCCGCCAGCTCGAGAATTTCGCCGGCGTCATGAATTTCGTGATCTTCCCGATGTTCTTCGCCTCCTCCGCACTCTATCCCCTGTGGACGGTGCGGGAGGCGAACGAGAAGCTCTACTACATCTGCCAGGTCAACCCGTTCACTCATGCGGTCGAGCTGGTCCGCTTCGCGCTCTACGGCAAGTTCAATCCCGAGGCATGCGCCGTCGTCGTCGCGGCCCTCATCGTCTTCATGGCGCTCGCGATCCTCGGTTACGATCCCGGGCGCGGGCTCATCGTCCGCCGGGCCGCCGCCGAATGATCGAGAAGCGGCCCGCCGCTTCCGCCGCGGCGAGCCGCTCGAGCCAGCCGTCTTCCGGTCAGAACTTGAAGACGCTCTGCAGCGCCACCTCGGTCTGATTGTCGGTGGGCGCGCCGCTGCTCCATTTGACGAACCCGGGCGCGTTGGAGCTGTCATACCGCGCCTCCAGGCGCAGCTCGAAGTTCGACACCGGGTCGTAGCCGAAGGTCACGGTGCCTTCCTTGATCTTCTGCGGGACGGTCGTCATGAAACCATCCTTGTCGTCGAAATACTCGCCGCGCAATGACACGCGCCACTCGCTGTTCAACTGATAGTTCACGTAGGCGGCGAGACCGTCCCATTTCAGGTCCGGACCGGCGACCTGCGCCTGCTTGCCCCAGTCGAAGCTCGCCACGAGCGACAGCGCCGAGGTGACGTTGTATGTGGCGACGGTATCGAAGAGGGTCCGGCCGGCGCCGACCACGGGATCGCGTCCGACGTAAGCCTGCGCGGTCAGAGAGAAGTTCTTGGTCGGAGCGAGGGCCAGGCCGAACTCCCCCGTCTTGGAGCTGAATCCGGACAGTTTCGTGTAGTTCCACCCGTTGTTGACGCCGACGATCACGCTCACCATGTCGTTGACGGCGTAGGTCGCGCGCAGCCCGGTGTGGGTCATCGGCTCGCCATAGAAGAGCAGCGACCGCGAGTAGTTCGTGTTGCCGGTCGGAGCGATCACCTCCGCGCCGGCCAGCGTGGTGAACTTGCCGGCCTGCACCGTCAGGGGGCCGGACACGTACTGTGCATAACCCTGCAGGATGTCGAAGGAGTTGGCGCTGGCGCCGGCGCTCTCGGCGAAATCCACGATCTTTGCGTCCTCGCCGGCGATCACGTCCACCACGGCGCCGAAGCCGCTCTTGGGCTGGTAGGCGAGCGTCAACCCTGCCTCGTCGAGTTGGAAGGTATCGTGACCGGTATCGAACTGGTGATCGCTGTTGACCCCCGTGGAGTGGAAGTACGAGCCGGCGACGTACCCGGATTCGGTGATCCCGGAGTTGCTCAGGATCTGCGACAGTGTCGCGGCCGGGGAGTCGGCCAGCGCAGCGGCCGGCACGGCGCCGGCGGCCAGCGCCGCAAGGCTCAGGATGGGGCGACTTTTGTGGATTCGGTGCAACAAGGACTTCTGCATTGGGGCCCCTCTGATTGCCGAAGGATTCGGTGGGCTCGCTGGCCAAGCATCCGCCATGCCAAGTTAATTTTTCGTTAATAATCAAATAATTATAACGTGTGGAGGCACTGGCTCGGCCGTCATTGCACCAGCACGGTGCAGCGCCGCCCGTGCCCCTCCCAATCGGGTGCGCCGGAGCCCGAATGCTGTGTGGTCTCTCTCCCACGAGCGCCGCGGCCGGCGCGGATGTCATACTTTCCCTTTGCCGTCAGTCTCGTCCGACATGTTTTTCAGACACAGCAAATGAGTTACGCTGCGAAAATCCGTGTCCTTGGGCGCCGCCTCTTGCGCCGTCGCAACTCAGGGGCGGATTTAACCAGAGCAGAGCCACCGGACTGTCGCTCGATGGCGACAGGGGGGCTCTGTTTGTGCCGCGAAGACCGGACGCGGTACGAGCGGATCGTTTGAGCCGGTTTGCCCGGGGAGCCTTGGTGTTACCGCTTCATCGAACGCAGCTGGCCGCCGCCGCCCTCGCGCTCCTCCTGCTGACCTCCGCGGTCGGCCAGACCCCCGGCACTCCGCAGCAGCCGCAGGCGCCCGCATTCACCTTCGCCACGGTGCAGCGCCTTGCGCAGGAGCGCGCCGCGCGGCCTTACCACATCCGCTCTACGCCGCTGCCGCGGGCTCTCGCGACGCTCAGCTACGATCAGTACCGGCAGATCGGATTCCGGCCTTCCGCCGCGCTGTGGCACGGCCAGTCCATGTTCGAGGTGCAATTTTTCCATCGCGGCTTCAATTTCGATCGACGGGTCAACGTCTACGAGGTGGTGCCGTCCGGGGTGCGGCCGGTGGTGTACAGCCCCTCGATGTTCCAGTTCGGGAAGAGCGTGCCGCGGGTCACCCTGCCCGCCAACCTCGGCTTTGCGGGCTTGAGCGTGCATTACCCCCTGAACACGCCGGGTTACAAGGACGAAGTGGTCGCCTTTCTCGGCGCCTCGTACTTCCGGGCGCTCGGCCGCAATCAGGGATACGGTGTCTCGGCGCGGGGCCTCGCCATCGATACCGCCACACCCGCCGGGGAGGAATTCCCGTATTTCACCGATTTCTGGCTGGTCCGCCCGGAGCCGAACCAGCGGACCATGACCATTTATGCCCTTCTGGACAGCCCGAGCATGGCCGGCGCGTATGAGTTCGACGTGCGCCCAGGTACCGTCACCCAGGTACAGGTCACGGCGGAGCTTTACCCGCGGCGGGCGGTGGACAAGCTTGGGATCGCGCCGCTGACTTCCATGTTCCTCTACGGCGAGAGCTCCGATGGCCGTCCCTTCGATGACTGGCGGCCGGAGGTGCACAACAGCGACGGCCTGATGATGCAGACCGGTACGGGTGAATGGCTGTGGCGGCCCCTGGACGACCCGGAGAAGCTTCAGGTCAACCGCTACATGGACGATAGTCCCAAGGGCTTCGGCCTCATCCAGCGCGACCGCAACTTCGCCGACTACGAGGACCCGGACTCGCAGTACGAGCGGCGGCCGAGCTACTGGATCCAGCCGCTCGGCAATTGGGGCAAGGGCGGCATAGAGCTCGTCGAAATCCCGAGCGATGAGGAAATCCACGAGAATATCGATGCGTACTGGGTACCCAGCGCCGCGGTGGTGCCGCACGCGCCGATCCGGTTCTCGTATCTGCTATCGGCTTATCTGAATTCCGGCGGCCGCTGGCCTCCCGGCGGCAAGGTGATCGCCACGCGCTTCGGGCCGGTCCTGAACGGCACGACCCCCGTGTCAGGCATGCGGCTTGTTCTCATTGATTTCACCGGTGGCGACCTCGATTCTCTGATGCCGTCGCAGCCGGTGCATGCGGACGTGGCCGCGGACGGAGGCACGATCAGTCATGTCACCGTTCAGCGAATACCCGAAAATGGTGTCTGGCGCGTGACGATGGAGGTGAAACCCGCGGGCGACCAGCCGGTCGATTTGCGTTGTTATCTCGATTTGTACGGCGAGGCTTTGACCGAGACTTGGACTTATCAGTGGACACCTTCGGGAGCGTAGTAGTGGACGCCGATCGAGCGGTGCGCCGCGCCGCGCGCTGGCGCCGGGCGCTGTTCTTCGCGTTGACGCTGCTCACGGCCGCCGCGGCGACCGGCATGATGTGCGACATCCTCGCCGCCAACGGGCTGACCGGCCTGAAGCGGGCGGGTCTGGTTCTCTTCTATGTCCTCTTCGTCTGGATCACGGGCGCCTTCTGGACGGCCCTCGCGGGATTCGTGGTGCGACTGCGGGGCGGAGATCCGGTGTCGCTCAAGCCGCAGGATCTCGCCGGCCGGCCGCTCGCCGGCCGCACGGCGGTCATCATGCCGATCTACAACGAGGAGACCGTGCGCGTCATGGCCGGCCTCGATGTCATCTGGTCCTCGCTCGCGCGCCTGCCGGAGCAGGCGGCCTTCGATCTCTTCGTACTCTCCGATACCCGCAAGCTCGAGATCGCGGCGGCCGAGGAAGCCGCCTGGCGCGAGCTCGCCGCGCGCCATCATGCCCGCGGGCGGATCTTCTATCGGCGGCGGGCGGAGAACGTCGGCCGCAAGGCCGGCAACATCGCCGACTTCGTGCGCGCCTGGGGCGGCGCCTACGACTACGCCATCGTCCTGGATGCCGACAGCATCATGTCAGGAGAGGCGCTGGTGATGCTGGCCAGACTCATGGACGCGCATCCCCAGGCGGGCATCATCCAGGCGCTGCCCCTGCCGGCCGGGCGGGAGACGTTCTTTGCGCGCATCATTCAGTTTGCCGCACGGCTGTCGAGCCCCATGCTCGCCAGCGGGCTCGCCTGGTGGCAGCTCGGCGATGGCAATTACTGGGGCCACAACGCGATCCTGCGCCTGAAGCCGTTCGCCGCCTTCTGTGACCTGCCGCGGCTGCCGGGCTCTGCGCCGCTCGGCGGCGAGATCCTGAGCCACGATTTCGTCGAGGCCGCATTCATGCGGCGCGCCGGCTACCAAGTCTGGCTGGTACCGGACGACTGCGGCAGCTGGGAAGAGGTCCCGTCCAACATCATCGATTACGCGGCGCGCGACCGCCGCTGGGCGCAGGGCAATCTGCAGCATCTGGGCCTCCTGCCCATGCGCGGGCTGCACTGGCTCAGTCGTCTGCACCTCATCACCGGTGTCCTGTCCTACGCCAGCTCGCCCCTGTGGCTGCTCGTGCTGCTCTTGAGCTCCACCGTCGTGATTCTGGACGCCATCCACGGCTATCAGTACTTCAAGCCTGGGTCCTATGCGCTCTTTCCAACCTGGCCGCAGTACCGGGACGGGGAGATCGTGGCGCTGTTGTCGATTACGGTGGCGGTGCTCCTCCTGCCCAAGGTGTTCGGCGCGCTGCTTGCGCTGAAGGACGCGCGGCTGCGGCGCGGCTTCGGCGGCGGCCCGCGGCTGTTCCTGAGCCTCGGGATCGAGCAGCTCTTCAGCATTCTGCTCGCGCCCGCGATGATGCTCTTCCATACGACCTTCGTCGTGACCACGCTCATGGGCAAGCCGGTCGTGTGGCACGCGCAGGAGCGGGGCGATCGCGGCATCGGCGTGCTCGAGGCCCTCATGCGGCACAAGTGGCATCTGGCGATCGGCATCGTCTGGGGAGCGGTGATCCTGACATTCGCGCCGCGATACATCTGGTGGCTGCTGCCGGTGCTCGCGGGGATGGTGCTCGCGGTGCCGCTCACGGTCGTGACGAGCCGCACGGGAGCCGGGCTGTGGTTGCGCAAGCACCGCCTGCTGCTCACACCGGAGGAGTCCGACCCGCCGATGGAGCTGGCCGCGCTGCAGGCGCGCCTCTCGCCAGGCGCCAGCCCGGAAGCCCTACGCGAGCCCAACGGCGCCGCCGAGGCGCCGCCCGCGTTGCCCGAGCGGGTGCCGCTGTCGATGCAGGCTCAGCCGCCGCGGTACCTGACTCCCCGGGATGCGTTGAGGTTCGGCCGCTGGAAGAGTGTAAACTCGACCTCCGCGCCGTGATTCCGGCTTCCTGACACCGGATTCCTGTGATTGGCCGTCCGCACCGGCATGGCTCGTGCCGCGGCCCGAATGCACCATGTCTGCGCCAGGCGCGGCTTACAGGCCGCGGCAAAATCAGGTTGCCGCGCGGGGACGCTGGCATGGGCGTTGCTTGAAGCATGCCAGGAGGATCCGATGAGCGTGCTCGATTTCGCCAAGATCGCTTCCCGTCCGGCTTCCAACGAGGAGAGCGAGCCCGCGCCGGCTGCGGCCGGCAGCTTCGCGCGGCCGCTTTCCCGCGCACGGATCGTCGATGCCGCCACCCGGCTCATCGCGCGCCGGGGCGATCATCGCATTCCATGGCCTGCCATCGCCGTGGAGGCCGGCGGCGAGCCCTTCGGTGCCGCACCGGACTGGCTCGACGACCTTCCCGATCTCATCGATCAGTGCTATGCGCGCACGGCACAGGCGCTCGCCGACAGTTTGTTGCGCGCCGAGACCGCGCCGGGCAACGCCCTCGACAAGCTGGCCGCTTTTCTGGTGGCCGCGCTCGAGGCGCGGCGGGAGCTCGGCACGCTGCTCTCTTTCCGCCGCGGGCGCAACTTGCCCGAGGCGTTGCAGCGGCGTCTGCACGAGCGCGACATGATGGTTCGCACGCGGCTCAAGCGGCTGCTGGAGCAGGGCCGGCGCGACGGCTCCCTCGCCCGGCGCAATCCCGATAGCGCCTGCGAGCTGATCCTCGCCAGCCTGATGGTGCCGGATGTCGCCGTGACCGACCCCGAGCAGCTCATCTGGGACAGCGAGCTCGTCGAGCTGCTGCTCGCCGCCTTGGCGGAGCCGCATCCCCCTGAAAGCCGCACGGACGCTCTGCCGCGCGGCTAGCGCGGTGTAAACTCGATCTCCTGCCGCAGTCCCGCGGTTAGGAGGATTACCCGTGCTCGAGCATCTCGACCGGCTTGCGCCGGACCCCATTCTCGGCGTCATGGCCGCGTTCCGCGCCGATTCCGACCCCCGCAAGGTGGATTTGGGGGTGGGCGTCTTTCGCGACGATGCCGGGGAGACGCCGGTCATGAGGGCGGTGCGGGAAGCGGAGCGGGAGCTGCTCGCGCGCCAGACGACCAAGACTTATGTTGCGGCGGTCGGTAACGCGGGATTCAACGAGGCCATGGAGCGGCTGGTATTGGGGCATGGGCATGCGGCGCTGACCGCGGGGCGCTTGCGCACGATCCAGGCCCCCGGCGGTTGCGGTGCGCTGAGGCTGGGTGCGGAACTCATCCGTACGGCGGCACCGGACGCAGTCGTGCATGTCAGCACGCCGACGTGGGCGAACCACGTGCCGCTGCTTTCGAACTGTGGCCTGAAGCTGGAGCGTTACCCCTACTTCGATCCGGCGACCGGCGGCGTTGCCTTCGATGCCATGCTGGGCGCGCTCGATCGGCTGCCGCCGCGCTCGGTGGTGTTGCTGCATGCCTCCTGTCACAATCCGACGGGCGCCGATCTGGAGGATGCGCAGTGGCGCGAGCTGTTGTCGGTGGTTGGCCGCCGCTCGCTGCTGCCCTTCATCGACATCGCCTATCAGGGCCTGGGCAGGGGAGTGGCGGAGGATGCCTACGGGCCGCGGCTCTTCTGCGCCGAGCTGCCCGAGGTGCTGGTCGCGGTCTCCTGCTCGAAGAACTTCGGCCTGTATCGCGAGCGCACGGGCGCGCTCCACGTGCTGAGCGCGACGCCTGCCGCAGCAGATGCCGCGATCAGCCAACTCATGCGCATCGCGCGCGGCCTCTACTCCATGCCGCCGGATCACGGCGCGGCCATCGTGCACGGCATACTCACCGGGGAGCGGCTGCGCGCGTCCTGGGAGGGGGAGCTCGAGGCGATGCGCCTCAGGATCCAACAGCTGCGCGCCGCGGCGGTGCAGCGTCTCGCCGTGACCTGCCCGAGCAAGGACTTCGGCTACATCGCGCGCCAACGCGGGATGTTCTCCTACCTGGGGGTCGACCCGCAGGCGGTGCGGGAGCTGCGGGAGCGGCACCATGTCTACATGATGGACGACAGCCGGATCAACGTCGCGGGACTGCGGATGGACAACATCGGCTATTTCGCGGAGGCGGTGGGCAAGACGGTGCGATAGCCGTACGGCTGCGCGCTACAGCTCGATCAGGCCGTCGGAGAGCTCACTGGTATCGCCGGGATCCGGTGGATAGTGCTCCGCCATGGCGGCACCGCAGGCGCCGATCGCATCCACGAAGCCGTCGACCACCTGACCGCGGCGCACGCGGTCGACGAACTCGTCGATGATCCCCTTCCAGTGCGCTTCGCCGAGCTTCTCGTGGATCCCCTTGTCGGCGACGATCTCCACGTAGCGCTCCGCGAGCGAGACGAAGAACAGCACGCCCGAGTGATGCCGGGTGAGCTGCACGCCTTGGCTGTAGAACTGCGCCTTGGCGAGCCGGCCGGCACGCGCGTGCTTCACCCGGCGGGGGATGAGCCTCAGGTGCAGGCCCGGCACGGAAAGGAGCAGGATGGCCAGCGCGATGAAGGTCAGGAGTTGGATCTGATAGAGATGCACCCAGCGGATGGATGATCCGGCGAGAAGGCACGCGCCCGGAAACAACAGCGCGAGTATCGCCGACCAGAGAAGAGGCAGAAGGACGTAATGATCGCTGGCGCGCGCCACGACGGCCACGAACTCGCCGCTCGTGCTCTTTTCCGCGGCATGGATCGCTGCCGTGATCCGGGCCTTGTCGTCAGCGGAGAAGCGGATCATCGCTCACCAGCCCCCCGAGGCGCCGCCGCCTCCAAAGGATCCGCCGCCGCCGGAGAA
>JAGWPE010000180.1 GCA_028870635.1 Gammaproteobacteria bacterium
GAAGGCATTGACGTCCGGGACGATGATGGTCTCCCGCCTCGCGGCAGCCGTCCCGCAGACGCCGCGGCCGAGCGCAATGCGCACGCAAGCCGGCTTCCCCTGGAACGGACCGACGACCAGCTCACCGCCGTCGGGCTCCGCAAGCGGGCCCCTGCGCAGGCCCATACGCAGGAAATAGAAGCCCGCCCAGCTCACTTCCGGCAGCGCATCGAAAATGAGCGCGGCGGTGTTGGCCGCGTTGGCGATTGTGTCCGTCTCGCCCGCGAGGAGACCGTGCAGCTGCTTGGCCAGACGCTCGTAGCCTGCCCGCTTGTCGGTGAAGTCGTGTGACTCGCTGTGATAGGTCATGGGCGCGCCTCCCAGGCTCTCATCAAGCCCGCTCGATGGGAAAGGGCAGCACCGCATCGATGCGCTCGGCGCCGCCGGCCAGCATGAGGGTGCGATCGAAGCCGAGGGCGACGCCGCTGCAGTCGGGAATACCGGCTTCCAGTGCCGCGAGCAGACGCTCGTCGAGGTGGGCGTCGGGCAGGCCGAGGCGGCGGCGCTCCTCGATGTCTTGCTCGAAGCGGCTGCGCTGCTCGCGGGCGCAGGCGAGCTCGTGAAACCCGTTGGCGAGCTCGATGCCATCGCAGTAGAGCTCGAAGCGCTGCGCAGCGCGCGGGTCGGCCGGATCGAGCCGCGCCAACGCCGCCTGGCTCGCCGGATACCCGTGCACGAATGTCAGCCCTTCGCGTCCGAGCCGGGGTCCGATGACGGTACCCATCAGGACTTCCAGCAGCTCGTCACGCCCGGCAGCGGCATCCTCGAAGCCCGCCGTCCGGCGCGCACTCTCCGCCAGCGCCTCGAGCGGCGCGGTGAAGGGATCCAGAGAGAGGTCCCGCAGGAATGCCTCGCGATAGCTCACCCGCGTGCAGGCGCGGGAGGCGCCGGCTGCTGCGAGAAGCTCGCGCACCAATGCCTCGACCTCGCTCATGAGCGCATCGAGCGAGAGACCCGAGCGATACCATTCGATCAGCGTGAATTCGGCATTGTGCACGCGGCCCCGCTCCAGGCCGCGCACGACGTGACAGATCTGGTAGATGTCACCCATTCCGGCCGCGAGCAGGCGCTTCATGGCGTACTCCGGCGAGGTGTGGAGGAAGTAGGGCCGGGGCGGCACTCCCTCGCGGTCGATCGCCTCGAGCATCACGCGCGCAGTGTGGATGTGAACGTCGGTCACCGGGGCGTTGACCACGATGGGCGTGTCCACCTCCAACACTCCGCGCGCCGCGAAGAAGGCGCGTGCGCGCCCCAGCAGGGCGGCGCGCAGCTCCAGCATCTCCCGCGAGGCGGTGGGCCGCCAGTCCGAGCGGCCGTTGCCGCCGCCCGCGGTCACGGCGAGCGGCGCCAGGCGATGGTCTGGCCGACCCGCACGGGCGAGCCCGGCTGCAGCTGCGGCAGCCAGTCCGCCGCTCCCGGCGGCAGCAGCAGGATGACCGTCGATCCCATGTTGAATCGTCCCAGCTCCGCTCCCCGCTCCAGCCGCAGCGGCGCGCGGCCGGTATCGACCGGCAGCTCCGCCGCGCGCCGCGGACTGCAGGGCGTCACCTCGCCATGCCACACGGTGGCGATGCTGCCGACGAAGAGGGCGCCGACGAGCGCCAGCGCAAAGGCGAGCGGACCTTCCTCGAAGGCGCAGACGACGCGCTCGTTGCGTGCGAAGAGCCCGGGCACGGCGGCGGCTGTGGCGGCGTTGACGCTGAAGAGCTTTCCGGGGACGAACCAGGCGCCGCTCAGGGTTGCGGCCGCCGGCATGTGGATGCGGTGATAGTTGTAGGGGGCGAGATAGAGCGTCGCGAACGAGCCGCCTGCGAAGCGCTCCGCCCATCCGGCGGCGCCGCCGAGCAGCGCCGCGACCGAGTAGTCGTGGCCTTTCGCCTGCAGCATGCGCAGACCGTCGAGCCGCCCGATCTGACTCACGGTGCCGTCCACCGGGCAGGCGAGCGCCCGCGGATCCGGGTCGCAGGGACGCGCGCCCGGCCGCAGGCTGCGCGTGAAGAAGGCGTTGAAGCTGGGATAATCGCGCGGTTCCGGGTCCGCCGCATCGCTCATGTCGGGACGAAAGCGCTGCATGAACGCGCCAATCAACGCGCTCTTGATCGGCTTCACGCGGCTGCGGGCCAGCCGATGAACCTGCCGCGACAGGAAGTGCTGCGGCAGAAGGTACTGCATCGCGACGAAGAGGCGTGCGCGCAGCCTCGGAGAATCCGTCGCAGGGAGGTTTGAGGCATCCATGCGTGTCAGGCGGCGGCGCGCAGTTGCGGCGCTACGCCGCGCAGCGATTGCGCGAGCTGCCGCGCGTCGAAGGGCGGCGTGAACACGCCGACTTCCCGGGCGCCGGAGTCGAACAACAGGATCGCCATCGTATGGTCGAAGTCGTACCCGCCTCCCGGCAGATCGATGCGGGTGATGCCGATCCCCAGGCTGGCGGCGAAGCGGTGGATCTGGGCGGAATCGCCGGTGAGGCCGAGGAAACTCGGATCGAAATGCCGCAGGTAGCCGGCGAGCACCGCCGGTGTATCGCGCTGCGGGTCCACGGTGACGAAGATCACCTGCAGGCCGGGCAGCTGCGCCTGGTTCCTGACCCGCGCGAGCGCGGCAAGGGTGTCCGGACACTCGTCCGGGCAATGGGTGAACCCGAAGTACACCAGCGTCGGGTGGCCGAGGAGGGCGGCGCGAGTGAACGGACGTCCCTGGCTGTCGGTCAGGTGGAAGTCGGCCACCGGCTTGGCGTCGGGCAGCCACGTGCCGCTTGCCAGCACGGGGCGGGAGCTGTCAATTTGCGCGGCCAGCAGAAATCCGGCGAACGCGGCGCAGAGAGCGCCGAGGCCGACGAGGATCCAGAAGAGTCGAGCGGTCATGCAGCGATTATCCCATACACCCGCGCCCGCCTTCGCGCGATGAGCAGGCGTGTGACAGCGCCGCGGCGCCGGGCTGAGGCGAAAACGAAGCGCATTTCCCCGGGGAATGACCGGGCAAAGCCGACCGTTCTCGCGCTCATCGGGCGCGGCGCGCGGCGGCTGCGGCGCGCGGGCGTCTTTTTCGGGCATGGGACCGACAATGCCTGGGACGACTCCGCCGCCCTGGTGCTGCATGCGTTGGGGCTGCCGCATTGCGCCGATCGCGCCGTGTACTCCCGGCGCGTGGACGGCCGCGGCGTGGAGCGGGCGGACGAGCTCATCAGGCGGCGCATCGAGGAGCGGATTCCCGCGGTATATCTCACCGGCGAGACGTGGTTTGCGGGGCTGCCTTTTCAAGTCGATCGGCGCGTGCTCATCCCACGCTCCCCCCTCGCGGAGCTCATCGAGAGACGGTTCGCCCCGTGGATCGATGCCGGCCGCGTGCGCCGCATCCTCGATGTCGGCACGGGCTCCGGCTGTATCGCGATCGCCTGCGCGAAAGCCCTGCCGCGCTCGCGCGTCGATGCGGTGGACATCTCGCCCGAGGCGCTCGAGGTCGCTGCCGTCAACGTCCGCCGCCACCGCCTCGGGCGCCGCGTGCGCCTGGTGAGATCGGACCATTTCAGCGCCCTCGCACGCGAGCGCTACGATATTATCCTCGCCAATCCGCCCTACGTGGGGCGGCGGGAGATGTCAGGACTCCCGCCAGAGTATCGTCACGAGCCGCCGCTTGCGCTCGCCGCGGGGCGCGATGGCCTCGACTCCGTGCGGGTGATCCTCCGGGAGGCGGGCCGGCATCTGCGCCCGGGCGGGCTGCTCATCGTCGAGGTCGGCAACACCGAGACGGCCGTGCGCCGGGCGTTCGAGCGGCTTCCCTTCCTCTGGCTGGAATTCGAGCGCGGCGGCGGCGGTGTTTTCCTCCTGACCGCCGAGCAACTGGTATGAGCGCTGGATCCGGGCTCCTGCCCGGCCCGGCGCGGCGGCGGGCAAAAGCGCGGTTTTTGCCCGCCGCCTCCGCCACCTGCGGCGGCGGGGCACGTCCCTGTGCCTGGGCCGACACGAGGGGCGGCGCGCGCATTGGGCAACTGGGTA
>JAGWPE010000181.1 GCA_028870635.1 Gammaproteobacteria bacterium
CGCCACAGTGCTCGCCTTGGCTGCCTGGCGGCGCCGCCCGGGCGCGGTGGATCAAGTGTGCGCGTCGAGGAAAGCGTGCAGCTGCGATCTGCTGAGGCTGCCGACGTGCACCGCCACCGGGTTGCCACCCTTGAATAACATCAGCGTTGGAATGCCGCGCACGCTGTAGCGCGTTGGAGTGGCCGGGTTCTCGTCCACGTTCAACTTCGCAATCGTCAGGCGGTCGGCGTACTCGCTGGCCGACTCCTCGACGAGAGGGCCTATCATCCGGCAGGGCCCGCACCACTCGGCCCAGTAATCCACGAGCACGGGCTTCGAAGAGTCCAGGACTTCCGCCTGGAAGGTCTGGTCGGTCACGGTCTTGGTCGTTTCGCTCATCGGCTGAGTTCTCCTCGGGAACGCTCCGAGCGAAGGTATTGGCCCGAAAGCCGAAAATAAAGCGTGCTATTCTGAAATCATTATTCCTATTTTTGAATAATGATGGACAAGCTTCAAGCGATGGCGCTCTTCGTCCGTGTCGTCGAGACCGGCGGGATCGCGCGCGCCGCCGCGAGTCTGCGAATCCCGAAGGCCACGGCCACGACGCTGATTCAGAAGCTGGAAGCGTCACTCGGCGTGAGACTCCTCAATCGCACCACTCGGCGGGTCACCGTGACGCCAGACGGTGTCGCCTACTACGCGCGCGCGGCCGCGATCCTGGCGGAAGTGCGGGATGCCGAGGAGGCTCTTTCCCAGCGCGGCGCCGTGCCGCACGGGCGAGTGCGCGTCGATGCCCCGACACTGATAGCCCGCTCAGTGATCGTGCCCGCCCTGCCACGCTTCTTCAGCCGCTACCCTGACATCGAGCTGGCGCTCGCCTGCAATGAGCGGCACTTCGACCTCATCGCCGAAGGGATCGATTGCGCACTGTGGATCGGAGAGGTGGATGCTCCCAACCTGGTCGCGCGCCGCGTCGGATTCCTCTACTTCGCGACCTGCGCCGGGCCTTCCTACATTGCCGCACACGGAGCGCCCACCCATCCGCGCGAGCTCGTGCGGCACCGCTGCATCAACCACTTCTCGCCCAACACGGGAGAGACCGTGGAGTGGGTGTTCTCGAAGGATGGCGAGCGCGTGCAGGCGGTGTTCCCAGGGCATCTGGCGCTCGAGGACGAGAACAGCTACGTGAGCGCCGCCGAAGCCGGTCTCGGCATCGCACAGATGCCGGCGTTCGTCGTCAAGGAGTCGATGGAGCGCCGCGCGCTCGACCTCGTGCTCGCGGACTGGCTTCCCGAGCCCTCGCCGCTGCACGTGGTGTATCCGCAAAGCCGCCATCTCTCGCGGCGCGTGCGTGCGTTCGTTGACTGGCTGTCGGCGCTGATCGGCGAGCACGACGGCATTCAACTGCGATCGACGCTGCCCAAGCCGGTCTGAGCCGCGCCGGGTCCAGCGGCACCTGCGCGTCAGTGATCCATGAATACCGGGTACAGCGAGGCGAGAAGAAGCGCGGCCATGATGGTGTTGAGGACGCGCATCGAGCGCCCGGAGCTGCGAACCGGCCGCAATGCGCTGCCGAACAGCGCCCAGGCGATCGTCGATGCCGTTCCCACGATCAGGCTGATGGCCGTCTGAATGACGATGTTCCAGGGAAAATGCGCGATTGCGGCATACGCCGTGATGGTGCCGATGACCACCACCCAGCCCTTGCCGTTGACCCACTGGAACATGGCGGCGCCCCAGAAGGACATCGGGCCGCGGCGCCGCGCCCGCTCGGCCGTCGGCGGCCCCGACATCGCGATGATGATGGCGAGGTACACCAGGTAAGCGGCGCCGAGGTATTTCAGCACCGTCTCCAGCACCGGGTAGGCGATGAACACCGTCCCGAGCCCGACCCCCACCGAGGCGATCATGAAGGCGAACCCGAGCGTGACACCCGCCATGTGAGGCAGCGTGCGGCGGAAGCCGTACGTCAGGCCGGACGACATCAGCATGATGTTGTTCGGACCCGGCGTGAAGAACATCACGAAGACGAACGCCACGAAGGCGACGAGCAGCCGCTGTGACAGGGACATCATCGCTCCCCCGGTTGGATGAGCGCTGGCGCGGCTACGCGCGCGCGGCGTTGGCGCGGATCCAGCGCTCGAAACCGGACATCAAACCGCGGCAGAAATCGCGCGTGGAGGGGTTGGTGAAACTTCCCTGCTCGTCCACCAGCTTGTCAACGCCGCCGATGTAGGCCTCGGGCTGCTGCATGCAGGGCATGTTGAGAAACACGAGACACTGGCGCAAGTGGTGATTGGCGCCGAAAGCCCCCTGCGAGCCGGGCGAGCAGCTGACGACGGCGCAGGGCTTGCCGTTCCAGGCGCTGCGGCCGTAGGGGCGCGAGCCAACGTCGATCGCGTTCTTCAGCGCGCCCGGGATGGAGCGGTTGTATTCCGGAGTGACGAACAGAACCGCATCCGCGCGCCGGACACGCTCGCGAAACTCCGCCCAGGGTGCGGGTGGCGGATCGACATCCTCATCCTGGCTGTAGAGCGGCAGGCCGCCGATCGGTACGAGATCGATCTTGAGCGCGCTCGGCGCCACCGAAGTGAGCGCAAGGGCGAGCCTGCGCGAGAAGGACTGCCGTCGAAGGCTGCCCACGATGCCGACCACGTCGATGCCGTCAGTCATTGTCGTCTTCCTCCTGTCGCTTCAGTGTCTGCCCGAGTGCCCGAACCCGCCTGCCCCTCTGGCGCTGTCCTCGAAAGAGTCGACGATCTCGAGCGCCACCTGGACGACCGGCACCACGACGAGCTGGGCGATGCGCTCACCGGGGCGAATGATGAAGGGCTCGCTCGAGCGGTTCCAGCAGGAGACCATGAGCTGGCCCTGGTAGTCGGAGTCGATCAGGCCGACCAGGTTGCCCAACACGACACCGTGCTTGTGGCCGAGGCCCGACCTCGGCAGGATCATCGCCGCGAGACCGGGGTCCTCCAGATGGATGGCCATGCCGGTCGGAATGAGCTCGGCCCTGCCGGGCTCCAGCGGGAGCGGCCCATCGAGGCAGGCGCGCAGATCGAGCCCCGCCGAGCCCGAAGTGGCGTAGGCCGGCAGCGGAAACTCCGTGCCGATGCGCCGGTCGAGAATCCTGATCTTGAGGGGCCGTCGCGCGGCGCCCGGTGCCGCACTCATGCCTGCGCCGAGTCGCGTTGGGTGGTCCCCGCCAGGGACGCCGCGTACGACTCCGCGATGAGGCGGACCAGCTCGCGCGCGAGGGAAAGCTTCGTACCTTGCCCGAGGTCGCGCCGCGCATTGCGCCAGAGCACGACGAGGTGATTGTCCTCGCACTCGAAGACCTTGTTGTCGCCCACCTCGTTGGCCGCGATCATGTCGAGATTCTTCTTGAGGAGCTTCGCGCGCGCGTTCTGCTCCACCGACTCCGTCTCCGCGGCGAAGCCCACCACGAACGGCCGGCCGGGGCGCGCGGCGACCGTCGCCAACACGTCCGGCGTGCGCTCCATGTTGAGATCGAGGGTGTTGGCGGTCTTCTTGATCTTCTGGCCCTGTGGATTCGCGGGCCGGTAATCGGCGACGGCCGCCGTCGAGATGAAGATGTCCGCCTGGGCCACTTCGCGCAGCACGGCCGCCAGCATGCCCTCCGCATTCTCGACGTCCACCCGCCGCACGCCGGAGGGTGTCGCAATGCTCACGGGTCCGGCGACGAGGACGACTTCGGCCCCCGCCTCGCGCGCGGCCTGCGCAACCGCGAAGCCCATCTTTCCCGAGCTGCGGTTGCTGATGAAGCGCACCGGGTCGATCCGCTCGCGCGTGGGACCCGCCGTGATGAGCACTCGCCGGCCTTGCAGCGGTCCGCTGCGGGGCAGCAGCATGTCGATGCGATCGGCGATGTCCAGAGGCTCCAGCATGCGTCCCTCGCCGATTTCGCCGCAGGCCTGCTCACCCTCCGCGGGGCCGAGTATCTGCACGCCTCTGTGGCGGAGGGTGGCAACATTCGCCGCCGTGGCGGCGTTGCTCCACATGATGCGATTCATGGCGGGCGCTACGGCGAGGGGCGCCTCGGTGGCCAGGCACAAGGTGGCGAGCAGGTCATTCGCGTGACCGCCGGCCAGCCGCGCCAGGAAGTCGGCGCTCGCTGGCGCGACAAGCACCAGCTCGGCCCAGCGCGCGAGCTCGATATGACCCATCGCGGCCTCGGCCGCCGCATCCCAGAGCTCGGCCCGCACGGACCGGCCGGAAAGCGCCTGGAAAGTGAGGGGACCCACGAACTCCCGGGCCGCGGCCGTCATGACGACCTGCACCTCGGCGCCGCGCTCGCGCAGCCGCCGCACCAGGTCCGCGGCCTTGTAGGCGGCGATGCCGCCCGTCACGCCGAGCAGGATGCGTTTGCCTTGCATGGGCGGATTATCGGACGCCGGTCCCCGGTGGCGCAAACGAAGGTCGTGACCAAGTCGCCGGGAGCGAATTCGGACGGCGCAAGGCGCCGGCTCCGCAAGGGGGCGAGGCCCAGGAGGACCCGGGCAATGCGGCATTTCTGGGCAAAGACCGGCGATTAGCCCTCTCGCTCCCGCCGGCCCGGATGGCCATCATGGCGTCACGGGTCATCGGACCGGGAGGAGCCGGTATGGAACGTACAGCGAATGCGATTGGCGAGGTGGCCGCTCTCGGGGGCGGCGCCCTCACTATTCGGGAATGGCCGGAGTCGGAGCGGCCGCGCGAGAAGCTGCTGAAGCGGGGCCCGCATGCGCTCTCCGATGCCGAGCTGCTGGCGCTTCTGCTCGGCTCGGGCGTTCCCGGCTGCTCGGCGGTCGCGATGGCCCGCTCGCTCCTGAAGGACTTTGGCTGTCTGCGCGCCCTGCTCAACGCGCGCCTCTCCGGCTGGCGTCGCAAAGGCGTAGGCGAGGCGCGGTACGCCGCCGTGCAGGCAGCCGTGGAGCTCGCCAAACGACAGCTGCACGAGGAAATGCGGACCGTCTCGCCGCTCGCGACGCCGCAGGCGACCCACCGCTATCTGCAGGCGCAGCTGCGCGATCGTCCTTACGAGATTTTCTGCTGCATTTACCTCGACAACCGGCACCGTCCGATCGCCTTCGAGGAGCTCTTTCGCGGAACGGTCGACTGCGCCCAAGTGCACCCCCGCGAAGTGCTGCGCCAGGCGTTGCTCCACAACGCCACCGGCATCATCGTCGCGCACAACCACCCCTCCGGAGCGCTCGAGCCCAGTCCCGCCGACGACTTCATTACCCGACGTCTGAAGGACCTCCTGGCGCTCATGGACGTGCGGCTGATCGATCACATCATCGTGGGTGACACCCGGTGCTATTCGTTCGCCGAGCACGGGCTCTTGTAGGGCCACGGACTCTTGTGGGCGGGGAGCGCGCCAATCCGGCAAAGTAGCGGTCCATGATGAATGCGGCCCTCGATCGCGCCTTCGTGCGCGCGCAGTTCCCGGCCTTCACCGAGCCCACGCTCGCCGGCCAGGCCTTCTTCGAGAATGCCGGCGGGTCCTACGCCTGCGGCCAGGTCATCGCGCGGCTCGGGGAGTACTACCGCCGCTTGAAAGTGCAGCCTTACTACGCGTTCCCCGCCTCGCGCGAGGCGGGCGAGTGGATGGATCGCGCGCGGGCGCGCCTCGCGGAATACCTGGGGGTCGGCAGCGAAGAAGTGCACTTCGGCCCCTCTACGTCGCAGAACACGTACGTGCTCGCGCAGGCCGTGCGCGCGCTGCTCGTGCAGGGCGATGAGGTCATCGTCACCAACCAGGATCACGAGGCCAACAGCGGGGCATGGCGGCGGCTTGCCGGCGCCGGCATGGTCGTCAAGGAGTGGCGCGTGCATCCGCAGTCGGGCACCCTGGATCCGCGCGATCTGGAGCCGCTCTTCAGCCCTCGCACCCGGCTGCTCGCCTTCCCGCATGCTTCCAACATCGTCGGGCACGAGAATCCGGTCGCCTCCATCTGCGAGCGGGCACGCGCCGCCGGCGTGATCACGGTCGTCGACGGGGTCTCCTGGGCTCCGCACGGGCTGCCTGATGTCCCTGCCATCAACGCAGACGTTTATCTCTTCTCGCTCTACAAGACCTATGGCCCGCACCAGGGCCTGATGGTCGTTCGCCGCACCCTGACCGAGCGGCTCGCCAACGAAGGCCATTACTTCAACGCGCACGAAGTACGGAAGCGCCTCGTCCCCGCCGGCCCCGACCATGCCCAGATCGCCGCCGCGAGCGGCATCGCCGAGTACTTCGACGCGCTCGATGCGCACCACCACCCACGCGAGCGGGCCGCGGGGCGCCCGGCGCGAGTGCGGGCGCTGCTGCGGCTTGCGGAGAAGCCGCTGCTCGCGCCATTGCTCGCGTTCCTGCGGGGCCGCTCGGACGTGCGCCTGCTCGGTCCGGCGGATGCCGAGGTGCGAGCACCCACCGTCGCGTTCGTGCCTCAGAGGCTGGCAACGGCCGAGCTCGGCCGCCGCCTGGCGCAGCGCGGCTTCATGGCCGGCTACGGCAATTTCTATGCGGTGCGGCTGCTCGAGGCACTGGGTGTCGATCCCCGGCAGGGTGCCGTGCGCCTCTCGTTCGTGCACTACACCACGGCGGACGAGGTGAGCGGCCTCCTCGAGGCGCTAGCGGCCGCGCTCGCGCCCTGAGGCAGCCGGCGCGACTTGTCCGAATCTCCTGGGGCTGGTATAAAGCTCGGCTCGCGCGGGACGGCCGATGGTCCATCGTCAGGGCGCCCCGCACCCAAGTAGCTGAATTTCAAGGTCGATTCATATGTCGCGCGTCTGCGAGATCACCGGTAAGGGCCCGGCCGTCGGAAACCGCGTCTCCCATGCGAACAACAAGAAGCGCCGCCGCTTCCTGCCGAACCTGCACACCCAGCGGTTCTGGCTGGAGACCGAGAAGCGCTGGGTCTCGCTGCGCGTGTCCACCCACGGCATGCGCACGATCGAGAAGAAGGGCATCGACAAGGTCGTTGCCGAGCTTCGTGCCCAGGGCCTGAAGGTCTGAAGGAGCCGCCATGCGCGAGAAGATCAAGCTGCTGTCCTCGGCCGGCACCGGCCACTTCTACGTGACGACGAAGAACAAGCGCCTGCATCCCGACAAGCTCGAGGTGCGCAAGTTCGATCCCGTGGCGCGCAAGCACGTCGCCTACAAAGAGACCAAGATCAAGTAATCCGGCGCGCGTGCCCGAAAGCTAAGGCAATGAGCGGCCCAGGGACGCTCCCTGGGCCGCGGGATCGAACGGGTCAATAGGCTGGCAGCGCAAAGCGCCGCAGGCGACTTTGCGCCAAGTGAGCTACTGCGGCTCGATGCTGCGCAGGTGCCGCTGGGCGGAGATCCACGCCCCGAGCCACCCGAGCGCCACCCCGCCGCCGAAGAGCGCACCGAGCACCGGCCCCGAGGGGCCCGCCAGCGCGTAGCGGCTGCCGTACAACTGCGCGAGCGTCGCCACGGGCTGATCCAGCACCAGCACCGCGGCCTCGAGGATCACCCAGGCGAGCGCTGCCCCCCCGAGCCCATACAGCAGCCCCGTG
This sequence comes from Gammaproteobacteria bacterium, assembly GCA_028870635.1. Taxonomy (GTDB): domain Bacteria; phylum Pseudomonadota; class Gammaproteobacteria; order Steroidobacterales; family Steroidobacteraceae; genus 13-2-20CM-66-19. The sequence goes on from JAGWPE010000181.1 coordinate 7,510, forward strand.
TAGAGAAACGGCCGGCGCACGAAGGCATTGGAGCCGCCGACGAGCTTCGTCACCTCGATCTCCGCGCGCCGGTTGAGGATTTCCAGGCGAATGGTGTTGCCTACGACCGCGAGCACCCCGGCGCCGAGCAGCACGGCGGCGATGAGAACGAGCCGCCGCAGCACCGCGAGAATCGCATTGAAGCGCAGCACCCACTCCGTATCGAGCTGCACGACATCGACCTCCGGCCACGCGGCGAAGTAACGGCGCAGCGATTCCAGGTCGGCGGCGCCGGTGGCGTCGCGCCGCGGTACGACATGCAGCACGTTGGGCAGCGGATTGGATTTGAGGGCATCGAGCGCGGCGCCGAATCCCGAATACTGGCGAAACTCCGCCAGCCCCTGGTCAGCCGCAATCACCGTCACCTGCGCGACGTCCGGACGCTGCCGTGCGGCACCCGCCAACTGCTGTGCCTTGGCGAGCGGGACACCCGGCTGCAGATACACGGACATGTCCACCGCGCGGCCGAGGCCGCCCGTGGCCGACTGCGCGTTGGTGATGAAGAGCCCGAGGGCCGCAGGCAGCGCGAGCGCGAGGCCGATGACGAGCAGCGTGAGCGCCGTGGCGAGCGGATTGCGCTGCAGCCGCCCCAGCGAGCCGAGCAGGGCCTGGGCGTGCCGTGTGCCGTAGACCTCGAGCCTCATTTGCTTGCCACCACATGGGGCAGCGCGTCGGCGCCCTCGCCCTGAATCTCCCCGCTCGCGAGCACGATCTCCCGCTTGGCGAGCTCGCGCACGATGTGTTGGTCATGGGTCGCGACGAGCACGGTGACTCCGACATCGCTGAAGCGCCGCAGCAGACGCATTACTTCGAGCGAGAGGTCGGGATCGAGATTGCCCGTGGGCTCGTCCGCGATGATCAGCGGCGGCTTGCTGACCACGGCGCGCGCGATGCCGACGCGCTGCTGCTCGCCGACGGAGAGCTCCGCGGGGAGCATCCGCTCCTTGCCGAGCAGGCCCACCTGGTCGAGCGCGGCGCGCACCCGCTTGTCGACCTCCTTGAGCGGCGAGCCCGCGACGACGAGAGGCAGGGCGACGTTGTCGAAGACAGGCCGGTCGGCGAGGAGCTTGTGGTCCTGAAAGACGACGCCGATCTGGCGGCGGAAAGCCGGGATGTGGCGCGCCTTCAACGTGCCGGTGCTCTTGCCGTTCACCGTCACCGTGCCGCGCGTCGGCCGCTCGAGGAGCGCGACGAGCTTGAGCACGGTGCTCTTGCCGGCGCCGGAACGCCCGGTGAGAAACACCATTTCGCCGCTGTCGATCCTGAAGCTGACATTCGTGAGGGCTTCCCGCCCGTTGGGATAGCGCTTGCTGACCCGCTCGAAGAGGATCATCGCGCTGCGGGCTCGCGCGGCCCCTCGACCAGCGCAGCGGCGAACGCGCGGGCGTCGAACTCTCCGAAATCCTGCGGCTGCTCGCCGATGCCGATGAAGCGGATCGGCAGCCCCAGGCGGCGCGCAATGGCGATCACGATGCCGCCTTTGGCGGTGCCGTCGAGCTTGGTGAGCGCAATTCCGGTCACGCCGATCGCCTCGTGGAATTGGATGGCCTGCGAGAGCGCATTCTGACCCTGGTTGGCGTCGAGGACCAGCAGCACTTCGTGCGGGGCGGAGGGCTCGACGCGCTGCACCACGCGTTTCACCTTCTTGAGCTCCTCCATCAGATGCGACTGGCTGTGCAGCCGCCCCGCGGTGTCCGCCAACAGCACGTCCGTGCCCCGCGAGCGCGCCGACTGCAAGGCATCGAAGACCACGGCGCCGGGATCGGCGCCCGCGCGCTGCGCGATGAAGGCGGCTTCGGAGCGCTCCGCCCAGACCTGCAGCTGCTCGATCGCGGCTGCCCGGAAGGTATCGCCCGCGGCGAGCGCGACGCTGCGCCCCTCGTCGGTGAGCCGCCGCGCGAGTTTGCCGATGGTCGTGGTCTTCCCGGAGCCATTGACGCCCACGACCAGGATTACGAACGGCTTTCTGCTGTCATCGATCGCGAGCGGCTTGGCGCAAGGCTCGAGGATCTCCACGATCGCATCGCGAAGCGCATTGATCAGCGCCTCCACGTCTGCGAGCTCCTTACGAGCCACACGCTTGCGAAGATTCGTCAGGATGACGTCGGTAGCCTCGACCCCTATATCGGCAGTGAGTAACCGCGTCTCCAGCTCCTCCAGAATCTGCGCATCGATCAGCCGTCCTTTGAAGAGGTCGGCCAGATCGTAGGTGAGCCACGAGTTGCCGCGATTCAGCCGGCTGCGCAGCCGCTTGAAGAAGCCTTGGCGCTCCTCGGCCGCGGCGGCGCCGTCTTTGGGTTTGCGTCCGAACATGGGTATATGCGGCGTAGTGTATCGTAGCAGGGCGTGAGAGCAGCCCCTTGAGCCGCCAGTCTCCCTCAGTGCGCAGCGGCGCCTCCGCCCGGACGCTTCGGATCATCGGCGGCCTCTGGCGCGGGCGGCGCCTGCGCTTTCCGCCCTCGCCGGAAATCCGCCCCACGCCCGATCGCATCCGGGAGACGCTGTTCAATTGGCTCGCAGCCCGCGTGCCGGGCGCTCGCTGCCTCGATCTCTTCGCCGGCAGCGGCGCGCTCGGCCTGGAGGCGCTGTCGCGAGGTGCCGCGCACGTGACCTTCGTCGAGCGCGATGCCGCCGCCGCGCGTGAGATCGCCGCGCGGCTGGCAGAGTGGGGCACTCACCTGGGCAGCGTGGAGCACGCCGACGCTCGCAGTTTTCTGGCGCGTACGCCTGCCGCAGCGTTCGATATCGCCTTTCTCGACCCGCCCTTCGCCTCGACCGTGCTCGAAGAGACCGTGGCAGCCCTGGAGCACGGCGGCTGGTTGCGCGACGGCGCGCTCATTTACATCGAGCGTCCGGCCGATGGCGCAGCGCCGCGCGTACCAGCCGGTTGGACACCCCTCAAGGCAAAGCGGGCCGGCGAGGTCGGGTATCATCTCTACTCGAGAGCCGCGAGGGGGACCAGCATCGAATGAGCCGCAACGCACTCTATCCGGGCACCTTCGACCCGATCACCAATGGCCACCACGACCTGGTGCGCCGCGCGGCAGGCGTCTTCGACCGCGTCATCGTGGCCATCGCCTCCAATCCCAACAAGGCCCCCATGTTCCCGCTCGATGCGCGCATCGACCTGGCGAAGCGCGTGCTCAACGACGTGCCGAACGTCGAGGTGCTGGGCTATTCCGAGCTGACAGTCGAGTTCGCGCGCAAGCACCGCGCCACGGTGATCATCCGGGGGCTGCGCGCCATCTCCGACTTCGAGTTCGAATTCCAGCTCGCCAACATGAACCGCCATCTCGACCGCGACATCGAGACCGTGTTCCTGACTCCGCAGGAGCAGTTCACCTTCATCTCATCATCGCTGGTACGGGAGATCGCGGTGCTGGGGGGTGATGTCCGCGAGTTCGTCCACCCGATAGTGGAAGCGGAGCTCAAGAAGCACCGAAAGCCGAAGTGAGTCGCTCGCGCGCGCCTATCTCTGGCACGCCGGACAGTAATAACTGGACCTTCCCTGCTGGGTGAGATGCCGTACCGGCGTGCCGCACGCCCTGCACTCCTTGCGCCCGTACACGTACAGGCTCTGGCTGAAATATCCCAGCTCGCCGTCCGGCGCGACGAAATCCCGCAAGGTGGTTCCCCCCGCCTCGAGCGCTTGCTCGAGCACCGCCCGCACCTCTTTGGCCAGCCGCTTCACCTCTTCCCGCGACAGGCTCTGTGCCTGCCGCCGCGGTCTGATCAGCGCCCGAAAAAGGATCTCGCTCGCGTAGATGTTCCCCACCCCGACGACGAGGCGGCTGTTCATCAGCACTTGCTTGATCGGCGTCCGCCTTCTCCTGGTGATCCGCCACATGTAGCTCGCGTCGAACTTCGGATCGAAGGGCTCGGGCGCGAGGCGGGCGAGCAGCGGGTGCCGGCTCGGATCGTCGCTCGTGTAGTGAAGGCTGCCGAAGCGGCGCGGATCGTTGAACCTCAGAGTGTTGCCGGAGTCGAGCAGCAGGTCGTAGTGATCGTGCGCCCTCCGCCGCGTACCGGCAGGCAGGATCCGCAGGGATCCTGACATGCCCAGGTGCACGAGGAGGGTGCCCGCCTCCAACCGGATCAGCAGGTACTTGGCGCGGCGCGCAGTGCCGGTGATCCGCTGCCCCGCCAGCTTCGCCGGCAGGTCATCCTTCACTCGCCAGCGCAGCCGCGGCTCGCGCACTTTGAGCGCCACGATCCGCCGGCCCGTGATGTGCGGCTCCAGGACGCGCCGAGTGATCTCGACCTCCGGCAACTCAGGCATGGCCGTCGCTCACGGCAGCATCCGACGCAGCACCGAATCGCGCAGCAGGTAGTGATGCGCCAGGGCCGCGGCGGCGTGCAGCCCCGCCACGATCAGCACCACATCGGCAAAGTCGCCGTGCAGCTCCTCCAGGGTCCGCTTGAGCACGAGGTCGCCGGGGATCAGCTTCGGTATGGTGAAGACGTTGAACACCACATCGCCGCGCTGCCACGCGTTGAAGATGCCGAGCACCACAGTGGCCGCGACCAGCACGTACAGGCCGTAGTGCACGGCCTTGGCCGTGACGCCGAGCCAGCCTTTGTCCGCGAGCGGCATGCTGCGGCCGGCGCCCGCACGCCACGCCACACGGATGAGCAGCACGACGCCCAGAGTCACGCCGAGGAGGAAATGGGTCGACCGTGCATCGATCTTGGGGGCGCCCTTCGGGAAGAAATCGATTGTCTGACCCAGCGTCCACAGGATGACGACGAGGGCGGCGGTGATCCAGTGCAGGAGAATGCTGACGCCGTCGTACCGCGCGGGCGTTCCGAGGGCGGCCGTCGCCTGCTCGATGGTTTCGGTAGTCTCTGGTTTCATGAGGGTGGGCTCCATCGGCAACTGTACCTGGTCGGCTACCGTAGGCAAATCGCCTGACGCGAACCTGACGAGGGCCAAGCCGGCAGGCGGCCGAGGCGCAGGCGCAGCTCGAGCGCCGGCACGCTCCGGGGCAAGATAGTCCTCCAGATGGGCCGAGGCCCCCTCGGAAGGGGGATTCCAGGAGGGGCTGGACCGGCGCAAGCTGCTGTGCCAGAAGGGGAAAGCCTATGGCCCGAGGGAACTTTCCAGGGCTCTTAGCACTCCAATGTCGCGAGTGCTAAAATGCCCATCCAACGACACCTGGAGATTGCATGACGGTAAATACCGCATTGATTGCGCGCCCCGGTGATCTGGCGCTTGTCGGTCCGGTCGGGAGCCTGGATGCGTACCTCGATCGCGTGAGCCGCATCCCGGTGCTGACCCGGGAGGAGGAGCGCGACCTCGCGGAGCGCTTCCGCTTCCACGAAGACCTCGACGCCGCCCGCAATCTGGTGCTCTCGCACCTGCGTTTCGTCGTGCACATCGCGCGTGGCTACAGCGGTTACGGACTGCCGGTCGGCGACCTGATTCAGGAGGGGAACGTCGGCCTGATGAAGGCCGTGAAGCGCTTCGACCCGGAGCTCAACGTGCGGCTGGTGTCCTTCGCCGTGCATTGGATCCGCGCGGAGATTCACGAATACGTGCTGCGCAACTGGCGGCTCGTCAAGATCGCCACCACCAAGGCGCAGCGCAAGCTCTTCTTCAACCTGCGCCGGCTGAAGAAGAACCTGACGTGGCTGTCCGCGGAAGAGACCGCGGCCGTCGCCCGCGATCTCGGCGTCACGCCGACCGAAGTGACGGAAATGGAAAAGCGCCTTTCAGCGCGCGACATGTCATTCGATCCGACTCCGGAAGCGGACGAGGAGGAGGCCTACAGTCCGGCGGCCTATCTGCCGGCGCCGAACGCGGATCCGGCGGAGCGCGTGGAGAGCGCGGAGTGGGAAGGTGACTCATCGACGCGGCTGCACGATGCCCTGGAGCGGCTGGACGACCGCAGCCGCGACATCGTGCGCAGCCGCTGGATGAGCGAGGACAAGGCGACCCTGCACGAGCTGGCCGACAAGTACGGGGTGTCCGCGGAGCGGATCCGTCAGATCGAGTCGAGCGCCTTGGGCAAGCTCAAAGGCTTCATGGGAAATGAGTTGACTGGCTCAAACTCGCCTGCGGCGGCTTGAGCGGCCGGCAATCGCGCTCATATGACCTCGCGGGCCAGGGGCGGCCCTGGCCCGCTTGATCACTTGCTTTCGGCGGCCTTCTGCACCGCAGCCGCAACCCGCTCGTGCATGGATTTGTCGAGCGGGTTCGGCACGAGCGCATCCGCCTCCGCCTGCTCTGCAATGCTGCGAGCCGCGGCCATCAGCATCTCATCCGTGAAGCGGGCCGCGCGGGCGGCGAGCGCGCCCTTGAACAGTCCCGGGAAGGCGAGCACGTTGTTGATCCCCTTGCCGTCGGCCGCGAAGGCGGCACCGCGCTCGCGCGCCGCGAGCGGCTCGATCTCCGGGTCGGGATTGGAGAGCGCCAGGATCACCTGACCCGGCCGCACCCAGTCGGGCCTGATCAGACCCTTCACACCGGTGGTCGCGATCACGATGTCGGCGCGCTGCATGATCGATTCCACGCTCGCGCCCTCTCCGCCGAGCGCCACGAGACGCGCGACGGCCTGCGGGTCGCGGTCCGCCCCGAGCACGCGCTTCGCACCGCCCGCCCGCAGCAGCCGCACGATGCCGAGACCGGCGGCGCCCAGCCCGATCTGGCCGATCACGCTCTCCTCCCAGCTCTTGCCCGCGCGGCGCGCGGCGTTCGTGAGCGCCGCGAGCGCCACTACCGCCGTGCCGTGCTGGTCATCGTGCAGCACGGGCTTCTGCAGCCGCTCGCGCAGCAGTCGCTCGATCTCGAAGCATTCCGGCGCGGCGAAATCCTCGAGCTGAATGGCGCCGAAGGAAAGGTGAATGCGGGCGACGATGTCGGCGACCTCTTCCGGCCGGCGCTCCTCCAGCAGGATCGGCACCGCCGACAGCCCCACCAGGTCGGCGAACAGGGCCGCCTTGCCCTCCATGACCGGTAGCCCCGCGAGGGGTCCGATGTTGCCGAGCCCGAGCACCGCGGTACCGTTCGTGACGACGGCCACGGTACTGTCGACGCTGGTGAACTCCCGCGCGGCTTGGCTGTCCTTCTGGATCGCGAGGCACACCCGCGCCACGCCCGGCGTGTAGATGTCCCGAAGCACCTGCAGAGTGTTGATCGGCAGGCTTGCCACCGTATGGATCTTACCGCCGCGATGGCGATTGAAGACGCGGTCGGACTTGCCGATGAAACGGGCCGTCGGCAGGTGGTCGATGCGGTCGTAGAGACTCCGATCCGCCTCCTCGTCCATCTCCAGCGTGATCTCCCAGAGCGTGCGGCCCTGGTCGCGGCGCACCGCTATGAGGTGCTCGATGGTGAGGCCGGCCTCGGCTATCACCTGCAGGACCTTTGCCAGGCTTCCCGGCTGGTGGACGGTCTCGACGATCAGAATCTCGGGTATTTTCATAGGGGGGCGAACGATACCAGCGCAGCCGGACCCCTACCATGGCCGCAAGTGATTAGTTTCGTACCCCTATAATTGCGCTCATGAAGCGCTCAATCGCGATCGTCGAAGACGAGCCGGCCATCCGCGAGAACTACGCCGCGGCGTTCACGCGCGAGGGCTACCTCGTGCGCACATACGGCAACCGCGCCCAGGCCATGGCCGCGTTCGCCGCGCGCCTGCCGGACCTGGCGGTGATCGACATCTCGCTCGAGGATGAGCCGGAAGGCGGCTTCGAGCTCTGCCGGCAGCTGCGGGCGCTCTCGGCGGAGCTGCCGATCATCTTTCTCACCGCGCGCGACTCGGAGCTCGACGCGGTTTCGGGCCTGCGCCTCGGGGCGGACGACTTCCTGACCAAGGACCTCAGCCTCGCGCACCTCATCGCTCGGGTGAACGCGCTCTTCCGCCGGGTCGATGCGCTGCGCAAGCCGCCCGATGAGCAGGAGCAGAGACTGCGCCGCGGGCCGCTAGCGCTCGACGTCGAGCGCATGCGCGCGGAATGGGACGGCAAGGTCGTCCTCCTCTCGCTCACTGAGTTCTGGATCGTGCATGCGCTCGCGCGTCACCCGGGTCACGTGAAGAACCGGCAGCAGCTGATGGATGCGGCCAATGTCGTGCTCGACGACAACACGATCACCTCCCACGTGAAGCGGATCCGGCGCAAGTTCCAAAGCATCGATCAGGCGTTCGACGGCTTGCAGACCGTCTACGGGATGGGCTACCGCTGGGTCGAGTGAGCCGGCGATGTCGCTGCGACTGAAACTGCTGCTGCTAGGCCTCGCGACGCTCGTCCTGCCCTGGGACGGCATTCGCTACGCGCGCGAGATGGAAGTCGCGCTGCGGGAAAGCGAGCAGCATGCGCTGCAGGCGGTGTCGGAGACGATCGCGGCCTCGCTGCAGGGCCGGATGGACCTGCTTTACCGCAACCCGGCGGAGCCGGCTCCCGCCAACATCGGCGCCGACGATCTCACCCCGCTGGTCCTGACGGCGCCCCCGTATATCGATGGCTATCCGGACGACTGGCCTCGTGATCCGAAGGCGTGGCGATACTACGGCACGGCGCCACATCGGTTCGGCGTCCTCACGGGCGTTTACGACCGGATGCTTTACGTGCTGCTGGAGGTGCGTGATCCACATCTGGTGTTCGATGCACCAGGAGCCAATCCTCTCGACTCTTCCGCGCTCGGCGATCGCATATGGATCGGCTATGAGGACTCCCAGGGCGCGCAACAGCAGGTGTTTCTCGCCCTGACAGGCGCAGGGCCCATCATTGCGCGGCGCATCGAGGCGGGGGAGTACGGAGAAGAGACCGCCGTGGAGGATCCGCGCGTCGTCGGGGCGCTGCAGCCGGTCGCCGGCGGCTATGACGTCGAGGTCGCCATGCCGCTCTCCTTGGTGGGCAGGCAATTCGGGGTGCTGCTCGATGATCGCGATCGGCGCGGCGCCGACCCGCTGAGCTACGGAATGCTGCGCAGCAATGACCTGCACACGTTGGGACAGCTGACAGTCGCCTCACCCTCGCTGACCCCGTATCTTGCGCAGTTCATGCAGCCCGGAATGCGGCTGTCGGTGACCACCCCGGGCAACTCCATCCTGGCGCAGTCGGACGAGCTGGCCGTGCCGGGAGTGCTCGCCCCCGAGCCCGGCATCCTGACACAGGTCTACCGGCGGTTCGTCGATCGGCGCGGCGAGCCGCAGTTCATCGCGTCCGCCGCCCCGATCTACGACGCCGCCCACCACACCGTGATCGGCGAGCTGCAGGTGACTCAGGCGGCAAATCGCTGGGAAGGGCTGCGGGATCGCGCGCTGACGCGCATGCTGGATCTGACGCTGGCCACGAGCGCGATAGCGGTCATCATCACATTCGTCTTCGCGGCCCACCTGGCGCTGCGGCTGTCGCGGCTGCGCCGGGCGAGCGAGTCCGCGCTGACCCGCGAGGGGCTCGTGACGCAGTTCCCGGAAACGGCGGCCCCGGATGAGCTGGGCGACGTGGCGCGCAGCTTCTCCCGCCTGCTGGGGCGGCTCAACGAGTATACGGGCTATCTGCGCTCGCTCGCCGGCAAGCTGGCGCACGAGATCCGCACGCCGCTGACGATCGTGCGCTCCTCGCTCGAGAACCTGGAGTCGGAAGAGGTGTCGCCAACGGCGCGGCAGTACCTCGAGCGCGCGCGCCAGGGCAGCGAGCGCCTGAGCGCGATTTTGGTCGCCATGGGGGCGGCCACGCGCGCGGAGGAGGCCATCGGCAACGCTGAGCGCATGCGTTTCGACCTGACGCCGGTCATCGCCTCCGCGGTAAGTGCGTACCGGATCGCATTTGCGCAGCGGCGCTTCGCGGCCGAGCTGCCGCCGGAACCGATCGAGATCGAGGGCGCGCCCGACCTGATCGTGCAGCTTCTCGACAAGCTCATCGACAATGCGGTCGACTTCAGTCCCGCCGGCGCCACGATCACCGTGCGTCTGCGGCGCGAGCCGGCGGCTGCAGTGCTCGAAGTCGACAATCCGGGGCCGCCGCTGGCGCCCGAGGCGCGCGGACGGCTCTTCGAGTCGCTCTGGCAATCACGCAGCGGCAGCGACAGCCGGCCGCATTTCGGGCTCGGCCTCTACATCGTGCGGCTGATAGCGGAGTACCACCGGGGCGGGGTCGCGGCGGTCGATCTGCCGGGTGGCGAAGGCGCGCGTTTCGGGGTGCGGCTGCCGCTCGCCGACACTCCGCTGTTGCCCAATTACAACGAAAAAGTCAAGCTGGAATCGGTATGATTTGGCCGAGAGAGCAGCGGGTGACGCGCACACGCCAATACTTGCGGAGGAAATCGAAGCAGAAATCCGGAGGTCGACGCGGGCACGGGTGATGGTAACCGCAACTTTTGCAGCGGTTGCCGGGAACGATACGACGCGTGGATTGACACGCGGGCCTCGAGATTGGGCCGGGGCGCAGGCTCCAGCGTTTCAGCCGACTGAAATAGATGTCCGTGACGCAAGCTGACAGCGAACTACCGGGACAAGCTCAACCAAGAAATCGGCCCGCGGAGGAGACTCCGCGGGCCTTTTTTATTGGCGCAAATCGCTCCCGGCGATTTGCGCGAGCGCGGCCACTGCACGGGATTCACCTCGCGGCCCGAGGGCGGCCCCACTGAGACCCGTTGACGCGAGAGGATGCGCCCCGGGAAACGGCCGCTTAGTGACTTGCTGTTGACGGGGGCTACTCGCAGAGACTTTCCAGATATCCCTGCGCCACCGGCGACAGCCGCTTTAGGGCCAGCGCCCGCGCCTTGGGCGCATCCACGATGTACTCGAGCGGACCCGAGACCATCATCTGCCGGATGCGCGGATGCCGCGCCGACGCCCGCGCCATTTTGTTGAGCACGGTGAAGCCGCGGTTGATCTTGTCTCGGGGAGCCCGGTTCTGCTCGATGGAGCGGGCCAGGTACTGACCGAAGCGCGCGTAGAGGAAATAATCGTCATCCCCGACCTGGAAGCGCGCCTCGGCGAAAAAGTCGGGAAAATTCTTCTCGAGATACGAATTGACGCCGCGAAGAGAGGGCCCAGGGTCGCTGTCAGTCGACGCTTTGCTCGTCTTCATTGAGTTCGTCACACCTCCTAAGGGGTCCGGACGACCATCTCTGGACGCAGCGGGCGGCACCACACCCCGTTGCGCGGCGCGGATGTTGAGGCAGTGCGCCGCGCATTGCAATAGTCTGCATCACAAATGCCAACAGCAGGTCACTGAGCGGCCGTTTCCCGGGGCGCATCCTCTCGCGTCAGCGGGTCTCAGTGGGGCCGCTCCCTGGGCCGCGAGGTGAATCCTGTGCAGCGGCCGCGTTGCTCGGCCCATCCTGGGCCTCGGCCTTTCGGGCCCGTCGTGCGCGACGTCCAAAATCGCTCCCGGCGGTTTTGTCGCGCAAAGCGCCGCAGGCGACTTTGCGCCGATAAAAAATGATAATTGACCCCCTATGGACGAGGCCCTCGAGGTGCGCCGGTTCTGGTTCGGCAGGCTGCCGCTGAGTCCCGACGGCGTGAAGGAGCGGCTGGCGCTATGGTTCGGCACCGGCGCCGAGGGGCAGCGGGCCGATGAGCTCGTGCGCTCTCGCTTCGGCGCCCTGGTAGAGAGAGCGGCCGCGGGCGGCCTCTCGGCCTGGGCCGACAGTCCGCGACGCCGGCTTTCCCTCATCCTGCTGTTGGATCAATTCCCGCGCCACCTCTACCGCGGCTCGCAGCGCGCCTTCGCCACCGACAGGGAGGCGTTGGCGCTGACGCTTTCCGGAATGCAGTCGGCGGCCGATGCGGCACTGACGCCCGTCGAGAGGATCTTCTTCTACATGCCGCTGCAGCACGCGGAGCTGTCCGATGCGCAGGAGGAGTCGGTGGCGGCCCACCGCAGGCTGCGCAACGAGGCGCCGGAGGAGCTCGCGGCGCTGTTCGCGAGCGCCCTCGAGTCCGCAGAGCTGCACCGCTCCATCGTGGCGCGGTTCGGGCGCTTCCCCCACCGCAACCGGGCACTGGGGCGCCCCAACACGGCCGAGGAAGAGACATACCTGCGCGAGGGCGGCCGGAGCCTCGGCCAGTAGGCGATCCTAGCTGGGCACGAGATCGGCGCGCGGATCGAATCCCGCGAGCTTCACGCGCATCTCCTCGTACAACGTGCGCGCCTCGGGGGAGTTTGCCGGCGGCAGGACGACTTTGAGCTGCACGTACGCATCCCCCGGCGGTTGGCCGGGAAGGCCGCGGCCCCGCAGCCGCAGCCTCTGGCCGGACTGCGCGCCGGCGGGAACGTGCATGTCAACCGCCCCCGCCGGTGTCGGCACCGTGACCGTCGCCCCGAGCGCGGCCTCCCATGGTGCCACTGGCAGGGTCAGGGTGACGTCGCGTCCCTCCAGTTGGAAGAGCCGGTGCGGGCGGATGTGCACCTCGAGGTAGAGGTTGCCGGCGCGCCCGCCGCCGGGCGCGGCTTCGCCCTGGCCGGCGAGCCGGATGAGCTGGCCATCGGTGATGCCGGCGGGAATGGCGACGCGCACCGTGTGCGAGCGCATCTCCAGCTTTCCGTCCGGATTGAGCTCCGGCCGCTTCAGGTCGAGCGTGCGCGTGCCGCCGCCGAACGCCTCCTCGAGCTCGATGTCCATGCGGGCGTGATGATCGCGGCCGCTCTGCTGCTGCCGGCGTCCAGCCGCGCCGAATGGACTCGCGCCGCCGAAGAGCGAGGAGAAGAAGTCGCTGAACCCTTCCTCCTCGAAGACGTGCGCACCGCCGCCGCGCGGACGGGCACCGCCGCTGAACTCGAAGCCGCTCGCCCAGTCGGGCGGCGGGCGGAACTGCTGGCCGGACTTCCAGTCGCTGCCGAGCTGGTCGTACGCGGCCCGCTTCTCCGGGTCCTTGAGCACCTCGTACGCTTCCTGCACCTCCTTGAACTTCTGCTCGGCGTCCTTCTCCTTGCTGACGTCAGGATGGTACTTGCGGGCAAGGCGGCGATAGGACTTCTTGATGTCCTCAGCCGTGGCCGTGCGGGTCACGCCCAGAATCTTGTAGTAGTCCCGGTATTCCATCAGCCGCCACATGGGGGCACGGGCGCGAAAGCCAAGCCCCGGTGCTTGAATCGCACAGCCGCGGCCCCATGCAGCAGCCATGAACGCTCAAAGCCGCAGCGCCGGCGCCGTGCTGGTGGCATGCCCGCAGTGCCATTCCCTCGTGCGCGTCCCGGAGGCGCGGGCCGGCGAGCACCCCAAGTGCCCGCGCTGCAAGGCGCAGATCCTGACCGGCGAGGCTGTTGCGTTGGACGGCGCCTCCTTCGCCGCGCACGTCGAGCGCGCCACATTGCCGGTGCTCGTGGACTTCTGGGCACCATGGTGCGGCCCCTGCCGCATGGTGGCGCCGGTGCTCGAGCGCACCGCGGCGCTGCGCGCGGCGGAGCTTCGCCTCGCGAAAGTCAACACGGACGAGCAGCCGCAGCTTGCCGAGCGTTTCGGCATACGCAGCATCCCGACACTGATACTCTTTCGCGAGGGACGCGAGCTCGCACGCCAGTCAGGTGCGGTGGACGCCGCCAGCCTCTCGCGCTGGTTGGACCGATCCCTCGCCTGAGCACCCCTCCAACACCGGGCGCTTCGCTGAGGCGTGCGTGCGCCACGCCGGTGCGAGCGCTCCCAACCTCGCCCATTAGGATGCAGAGGCGGCGCCTCGCGGCACCCGCAGTGTGACAGAGTGCACGAATCCGGCGGCTGCGGCAGGGGCATGGTTCTTGCAAAACGGACCCGTACCCGACACCGGTGTCCCCGCATGATGCGCCTATCCCGCCCGCCGCCGATCAGGAACCTGCGGGTCTTCTGCGTCGCCGCCCGTCACCGCAGCTTCAAGCTGGCGGCCGAGGAGTTGTACCTGACACCCTCCGCGGTGAGCCACCAGATGAAGGAGCTGGAGGATGCGCTCGGCGTGCGCCTCTTCGTGCGCAAGCCGCGCTCCCTCGAGCTCACGGCGGCCGGCGTCACGCTGCTCGAGGAGATCGAGCCGCTGCTGAGCGCCCTCGATCGCACGCTCGCGCAAGTGGCCCGGCGCAGCGGCAGGCGCACCTTGCGCATCCTGCTGCCGCCGTTTTTCGCCAGCGAGCTCTTCATTCCGCGGCTGACGGGCTTCTGCGCGGAGCATCGCGAGATCGACATTCAGATCGACACCCGCGATCCGCGGCCGTCGCTCCACCCCGCGACCGCCGACGTCTCGATCCTGCTCGCGGATACGGAGCCCCAGGGAGTGCGGGCCTCGCGTCTCTTTACGCTATTTCTCACCGCCGTCTGCGCTCCGCAGCATGCCGCCGCAGTGGCACGTCTGGGCAGCGCGGTGCTGCGAGAGATGCCGCTCATCGTCCACAGGCCGCGCCCCTACGCATGGGCGAGTTGGGCGGAGCAAGTCGGTTTGGAGGCACCGGAGCCCAAGAACGTGATCGAGCTCGACACCATGTATGCCGTGGCGCGGGCCGCCGAGCGCGGCGTCGGTGTCGCGCTCGTGCCTTCACTTCTCTGTGAGGCATGGTTCCGCTCCGGCTCTCTGATACGGATCTTCGCGACGGAACTCGCCACTGCTGACACCTACTTCCTCGTGAGCCGTCAGAAGGACGCGGGCAAGCCCGAAATCCGCGCTCTCACCGAATGGGTGCTGTCGCAGTTCCGCGACCCGACTGCAGCTCCGCGGCGCAGTGTCGGCACGGCATGCGGATGAGCGCCGCTCATTCGTCACCGCAATTCTTTTCGTTTGTCGCGGCATTACCCGCTGCCTATCCTGACACCGTCAGATTGGAAGTCAGGAGATCGCAGCCA
>JAGWPE010000182.1 GCA_028870635.1 Gammaproteobacteria bacterium
GCGCGCCTGCAGCAGGCCGGTGACATCCCGCAGCAACCGGTCGCCCGCCTGGTGGCCGCAGGTGTCGTTGACGACCTTGAACTGATCGAGGTCGATGTAAAGAAGCGCGTAGGCGCCCTCGCCCCGCTGCGCGCTCAGCACGGCCGCGTGCAGCCGGTTGTCGAACTCGCGGCGGTTGATGAGACCGGTGAGCGCATCGTGGCTCGCCTGATAGGAGAGCGCCCGCTTCAGGCGCCGCTCCTTCGTCACGTCGTGGAAGACGATCACGGCGCCGATGACGCGTCCCTGGCGGTCGCAGATCGGCGCAGCCGATTCCTGGATGGCGACCTCGTGGCCGGAGCGGGTGACGAGCACCGAGTGATCGGCCGGCGAGCCGGCCTCGCTGCCGCCCAACACGCACAGCAGCGGATTCTCGATCGGCTCGCGGGTGATCTCGTTGACGAGGCTCAGCACCTCGCCGATGGGGCGCCCCCGCGCCTCCTCGAGCGTCCAGGCGGTCAGGCTCTCCGCAACGGGGTTGATGTACTCGATGCGCCCCTCGGCATCCGTGCTGATGACAGCGTCGCCGATCGATTGGAGCGTCACTTGCGCCCGCTCCTTCTCGGCGAAGACCGCTTGCTCGGCGCGCTTGCGCTCGGTGATGTCGGCAATCGTGCCCTCGTAATGCGTGATCCGGTTGGCCGCATCGCGTACGGCGCGCGCGTTCTCGAGAATGACGACCTGCTCCCCATCGCGCCGGCGCATCAAAAACTCCGCGTTGCGGATCTCCCCTTCCGACTCCACTCGGCGAGTGAACTCGGCGCGATCTGCCGGGTTCCAGTAGAGCGTTGCAACGCTTGGCAGCGCGTACAGTTCCTCGGCCCGGCCATAGCCCAGGATGGCGACGAAGGCGGGGTTGACGGACCGCAGCCGCCCGTCCCGGTCGCTCTGGTAGACCCCCTCGATGATGGTCTCGAACAGTCCCCGGTACTTCGCCTCGCTCGCCCGCAGGGCCTCCTCCGCCAGCCGGCGCGCGATGGCGATGCCCGCGAGCTGCGCGGCGTGATCGATGATGCGCAGCTCCCGCTGACCCGGCAGTCCGGAGGTCGAATGGTAGACCCCGAGCGCGCCGAGGAGCTTCCCGTCGGTCGCCTTGATGGGCGTCGACCAGGCGGCGCTGAGCCCGGACCGCAAAGCGTGCTCGCGCGGCTTTTCCCAGAAAGGATCGGTGGCGATGTCCGCCACCAGCACCTGCCTGCCCAGGTACACCGAGGCGGCGCAGGAGCCGTTGCGGATGTCGACGGCACAGCACTCGAGCGCCGCGCGCAGCGCCTGCGGAAGCCTGGGGGAAACGAGGTACGAGAAGGCCTCCCCGTCCGATGTCAGCACCGCGATGGAGCAGACCGTACCCACACCGACGGACTCGATGAAGCGCGTGATCGACGACAGGATGTCCGCAAGCGGCGCCGTCCCGGTCAGCTGCTCGAGAACCGCGCGCCCGGCCACGGCGACGCGCTCGGTGAGCTCCGACTCGCGGGCCCTGTAGGCAAGCTCCGATGCCTCGTCCGCCATCAGGCGCATCGACTGCACGATGCCCCGCCGCTCGGCGTCCATCGCCTCGAACTGCAGGCTCATGAGCTTGAGCAGCACCCCGGGATCCGGCACCTCCAGTCCCGACCTGAGCGCCGCCTCCTTGAGAATGGCGCGCGCCTGGGGATGCAGGTCATTCGGCGCGGGCACCGCCAGCCCGGGCTCCGCCCGGACCAACGTAGTCGTCGCCGTCGTGCTGGTGTGCGTCTCCTCTGGCGGCGGCA
>JAGWPE010000183.1 GCA_028870635.1 Gammaproteobacteria bacterium
GACAAGCACATCGAGGTGATCATCCGCCAGATGCTGCGCAAGACCGAGGTGCAGGCCGCGGGCGAGACCACTCTCCTCCGTGGCGAGCAGCTCGATCGGGCGCGCGCGCTCGACATCAACGATCGCGCGCAGCAGGACGGCAAGCAGAACGCTGTTCTGCAGCCGGTGCTGCTCGGCATCACCAAGGCGTCCCTCGCGACGGAGTCGTTCATCTCCGCGGCATCGTTCCAGGAGACCACCCGCGTCCTCACTGAGGCGGCGGTCCGCGGCCTCAAGGACGACCTGCGTGGCCTCAAGGAGAACGTCATCGTCGGCCGGCTCATCCCGGCCGGCACGGGCTTCGCGGCACATGCCTCGCGCCGCAAGAAGACCGAAGGCGTCGAGCGCCGCAGCTTCATGGACGTCGGCGGCGGCATGCCGGACGCGGAGGAGTCGAGCGGAGTCGGCGAGGAGCCGGAGAGCGCGACGGGCGGCTGAGCAAGCCGGTCGGCGCGAATGGCTCGAACGGGCCGGTGAGCGCGAAAGCTCTCATCGGCCCTGTCTTTTCCAAGTCAGGATCAGCGGCTGATCGAGGGCTTCTTCGGCGCCACCGATGGTGGGCGCCTCAGGCGGGCGGAGATATGCCGGCCGCCGGCGGCCGTGAGGGACCACGACGCCTGGAAGATCAGCCACAGACCGACGGCAAATACCAACGCGAAGACGATTGCCTCTGCGGAAAGCCCGAAGGTCGGCACCCAGTCGCTGAGCGTCGCTCGCGCCAGTTCAGGATCCGCGTGCAGCGACAGGTAGACCGCCTGCTGGAACAGGCTGCCGTGCAGAGCCGCCGCCTCGAGCTGCAGGTGCTGCACGCTGGCGAGCAAAGCCTGGATCGCGCCGCCCTCGGCATGGAACGTCGGATCCCTGCTGGCCAGGTGGTATTGGATCAGCTTGCCAATATCCCCCTGGAAATACTGGTCCGCGATCTTCTGCCAGGGCGCCAGGTCGAGCCGCGCCTGGTCCAGGCGCCCGCCGAGCCGCTGGCGGTACTGCGCAATGAACCCTGGGACGAGCCCGCCTGCGACGATCGCACAGACGAGCAGCAGCCTATCGATGAGACCACGGATGAGTGACATGGCCTTTTCCGTGCACGGGACGCGGGGAGCTTACCGTTTAAGCTGATTGCGACCAAGCGGCACCGGCGCGCGATGAGCCGTTGATTTTGCGCCGGCGGGGGCCAGGGACGGTTGCGTCCCGCGCTTCGCACCAGTACCGTCGCCGCTATCCAATATGAGGGGCCGTGAGCCACCGAGCTCCGGCGTTACGGGGTAGCCGATGACGACGCGACAATCCTTCCTGATGAGGGCGGCCGCCGTGCTGCTCGCTTTGAGTTGTGTAGCGACAGCCGCCTACGCGGCGACGGCTGCCACCAAGGCACCGGCCGAGAAGCCCAAGGACGTCTTTGCGCATCTCAAATTCCGCAATCTCGGCCCGGCGATCGCCGGCGGGCGCGTGACGGCCCTGGCCGGAATTCCCGGCAACCCGCAGGTCTACTATGTCGGCTCGGCGGGCGGCGGTGTCTTCGAGACGACCGACGGCGGACTGAACTGGAAGGCGGTTTTCAAGCATGAGGCGACGAGCTCGATCGGCGCCATTGCGGTCGCCGCCACGAACCCAAATCTGGTCTGGGTGGGGACCGGCGAAGCGAATATCCGCAATGACGTGATACCCGGTGCGGGCGTGTACCTGTCCACCGACGCCGGCAAGACCTGGCAGCCGATGGGTTTGAAGAACGTCGGCCAGATAGGCCGCATCGTCATCGATCCACACGATCCCAATCACGTGGTGGTCGCGGCGCTCGGCCACGAGTGGGGCCCGAACCCGGACCGCGGCGTGTTCGTGACGACCGACGGCGGCAAGACCTGGCGCAAGTCGTTGTATGTCGACGATCACACCGGAGCCATCGACGTTGCGATGCAGCCCGACAATGGCCAGGTGTTGTTCGCGGCGACCTGGCAGGCGGATCGGCGGCCGTGGACGCTCCACGACGGCGGCCCCGGCTCAGGGGTATGGCGCTCGACCGACGGCGGCGAGACCTGGAAGCGGCTGCGCGACGGTTTGCCGAAGGGCACCATCGGCCGCATCGGTCTGGCGATCGCACCGAGTGACCCGGAGCGCGTCTACGCGCTGCTCGAGGCACCGATGGGCAAGGGATCGCTCTTCGCCACGGACGATCTGGGAGATCACTGGCATCAGGTCTCGGACAACCATGCGTACAACGTCCGAGGGTTCTATTTCACCACGCTCGAGGTCGCGCCGAACGATTCGGACCGCATCTATTTTCTGGGTTTCCAGCTCGCCGAATCGGACGATGGCGGCAAGACCGCGCATGTGATCGATGAGCCGGTGCACGTCGATCATCACGCCATGTGGATCGATCCCACCAATCCCAAGCGCATGATCCAGGGCAACGATGGCGGCGCGTACCTCTCGCAGGACGGCGGCAAAAGCTGGCGCTTCCTGGACGGGCTGCCGATCGAGCAGGCCTACATGGTCGCAGCCGACAGCCGCTCTCCCTACACGCTGTGCACTGGCCTTCAGGACAACAGCGGCTGGTGTGGACCCTCCTCCACACTTGCGGACAACGTCGTTTCCGGCCAGGACTGGTTCACCGTGGTAGGCGGCGACGGCGAATACACCGTACCCGCACCCTCGGATTCGAACATCATTTATGCGGACGCCGAGGACGGCGCCGTCACTCAGTTCGACCGCAAAACCAAGCAGTCGCTGTTCATCATGCCGTACCTGCACGGCCCGGGATTCGTCGACGACCTTGCCCCATTCGCGCAGAAGGTCCGCTTCAACTGGACGCCGCCGATCGCAGTCGATCCGCACGATGCGAAGACGGTCTATGTCGGTGGTAACGTGCTGCTGCAGTCCACCGACGGCGGCCTGAACTGGAAGACGATCAGTCCAGACCTGACGCGTAACGACAAATCCAAGCAACAGCTCTCCGGCGGACCGATCCACTACGATCTGTCGGGCGCCGAGACTTACGACACTCTCCTCTCGATCCAGGTGGCGCAGAGCGATCCGCGCGTGATCTGGGTCGGCAGCGACGATGGACTCGTGTCCGTCACACGCGATGGTGGCAACACCTGGAGCAAGGTGACGCCGCCGCAGGCCCCGGCCTGGGCGCGCGTCTACCAGATCGACATCTCGCCGACGGAAGCCGGCACGGCTTATGTCGCGGTCGATGCGCACGAGCTGGGCGACAACAGGCCTTATGCGTACGCGACGACGGACTACGGCCACCACTGGCGCTCGATCGGCGGCGGCTTGCCCGCCGACGCCTCGGTGATGGTCGTCCGCGCCGATCCGGACGAGCCGCAAGTGCTGGCGGCCGGCACCATGCGCGGAGTCTGGATCTCGCGCGATGGCGGCGGGCGGTGGACACAGCTGAAGTCCAATTTGCCGACGATGCCGGTCTTCGACCTGAAATTCGTGCGCGGGGATCTGGTGCTCGCGACCCACGGCCGCGGGCTCTGGCTCCTGGATCATTTCGCTGCCGTCGCGCAGCTCGATCCGGACGCGCTGCCGAAGCAGGTGAAGCTTTTCACGCCAGGTACCGGCGTCGAGTACCAACGATGGAGCCGGGGCGAGGGCGCGGAGCCGTCATTCGTCACGCCGAATGCGCCGGACGGGGTCGTGATCGACTACAGCCTGCCGAAGAAGCTGGAGGCCGGCAAGCAGCAGAAGGCCCTGCATCAGACGCCGGTGAAGATCGAGATCCGCGATTCCAGCGGTGGGCTCATTGCTACGCGCTACGGAGAATCGCAATACGGTGTCAACCGCTACGTCTGGGATATGCGTTACGACGCGGCGGCCACCACCGACTTCGAGACTCAGCCGCTCGAGGGCAAGCCGCCTGCGTGGGCGCAGCCGGTTGGACCTGAGGTGCTCCCGGGAACATACACGGTCAGCGTGACCGTCGATGGGCACACCGAGACGGCGAGCGCGCATGTGACCGGCGATCCGAATCAGCCCCCGGCCCTCGCCCCTCAAAAGCAGTCGCTGCAGCTCGCTCTCGAGGCTCGCTCCCAGGTGGATGCGCTGAACCGAATGCTGAACCGCATCAGCGCGATGCAGGCGCAGCTCGAGGGCTATCGCAAGACCCTCGAGACGGAAGAGAACGGCATCGATCCGTCCGTGCGCGCCGCGGCGAAGGCGCAGTCCGCACTTCTGGCTCGTGCCGGCAGCCTCGGCAAAGAGCTCGGGAAGCTCAAGGATTCCGTCTACGACCCGAAAGTGCAGCACAAGGTGATGGAGGACAGTCTGCACCAGCTGACGGATCTGCACGATGCGCTCGAGATGAATGAGTCCGTGCTCGCGAGCCTGGGCGTGCAGGCACCGACCGCGCCGCTTCTTGCGATGGGAGCGGAGTTGAAAGGAGAGCTCGACGCCAAGCTGGCCGCTTACAACGCGCTGCTCTCAGGCGATGTCGCGGCGTACAATCAGGCGGCTTATACCGCCGGCGCACCGACGCTCGCGGCAGGCAAGGCGATTACGGTCGCCGCGGCGCCGGAGATCCACTAGGTAATTTCAGCCGTCGGCCATGCTGCCGCGGGAGACCGTCAGATGACAGAATCGCCGGGAACAATTTTGGACGGCGTAAGCCGGCTCCGAGGGCGAGGCACAGGGACGGGGCCTCGCAGCCGCCTCGTCCTGTTTGCTGCCGCCGGCCTGTCGATGGGCTCGCTTGCGCTGACTGCCGCACCTGCGCAGGCCGCAATGTGGGTTTCGAAACCCATTGCCGCGGCGGTGGCCGACCCGGCACGGCCGGCGGCCGATCGGGACCGTGATGCCTTGCGCAAGCCCGCGGCTTGCGTGGCGTTCGCCGGCGTGCATCCGGGCATGACGATGGCCGAGCTCTTCCCGGGCGCGGGCTATTTCACGCGGATCTTCAGCCGGGTCGTGGGTCCCAAGGGACATGTCTACGAGTTCGTTCCGCCGCCGAAGCCCGGTAAGCCGATAGCCGTGAAGGCGATCGCCGCCGACCCGCATTACTACCGGAACATCACGGTGCTGGTGGGGCGCGTTGCCGACTTCCATGTGCCTCAGCCCGTGGACCTCGTATGGACGTCGCAGAACTATCACGATCTTCACAACATATCCGGGCTCGATGTCGCCGGCTTCGACCGTGCGGTCTACAAGGCACTGAAGCCGGGCGGCATCTATCTCGTGCTCGATCACGTGGCGCCCGCCGGCTCCGGTTTCAGCGACACTTCGACCCTGCACCGGATCGATCCCGAGGCGGCGAAGAAGGAGATCATGTCCGCCGGATTCAAGTTCGTCGGCGAGAGCAATGTCCTGCGCAATAACAGCGACCCGCACACGAAGCCCGTGTTCGATCCCTCGGTGCGCGGCCATACGGATCAGTTCATCTACGAGTTCCGCAAGCCCAGGTAGTGCCTCACTGCCTGGCCAGCACCACGTGAGTCGCTCTGGCGCTCGGAACGTGGCGAACGCAGCGGTAGCCGAGACGCGGTAGGTCGATACCGGCGAGGAGCGGCTCGCCGGAGCCGAGCAGCACGGGCGAGATGACCAGGTGCAGGTCGTCGATGTGTCCCGCCGACAGGTACTGGCGAATGGCCTGAATGCCGCCGCCCAGCCGGATGTCGCGGCCGTTGGCGGCGGATCTCGCCTGACGCAACGCGGATTCGATGCCATCGGTCACGAAATGGAAGGTCGTGCCGCCTTCCATCTCGAGCGGCTTTCGCGGGTGGTGGGTGAGCACGAACACCGGTGTGTGGTAGGGCGGGGTCTCTCCCCACCAGCCCCGCCAGCTCTCGTCGGGCCAGGCTCCGCGGATGGGCCCGAACATGTTACGGCCCAGGATCCACGCGCCGACATTCTCGAATCCCTGTGCGGTGAAGTCATCGTCGATCCCCGTTTCTCCGCCTTCCCGACCGAACATCTTCCGTGCCGTCCGCGTGGCGAACATCCACTCGTGCAGGGCCATGCCGCCCCGTCCGAGAGGGTCGCTTCTGCTCTGGTCAGGTCCCGCGCCGTAACCGTCCAGCGAAACGGTGAAGCAGCGCACACCCAGTCTCGACATGGCTGCAGCCTCCTCAGGCGCCCGCGGCCGCCGTTGCGCTGCCGGATCGTATCGCCTGGAAAATGTCCCCGATCCGGCCCGGAGCGCGCGGCCGCGCGTACATGCGTTCGACGTAGGATCGCAAGGTTGGGTACTCGCCGAGCAGCTGAGCCTCATCCGCCCAGTCGAGCGTGTACGCGACCACGAAGTCAGCCGCCGTGACACGGTCGCCCACGACGTAGGCACGTCCCTTCATGTGATTCTCGAGCACGGCAGCCATGGACGCGAACTCGCGGCCGGCAAGGACCACATCGGCCGGGATGCGATCCTTCTCCGGATACAGCGCGGTGTGGCGCGCGATCCGCCACAGCGGCTGCTCGAGCTCCGTTACCGCGAACAGCATCCAGCGATAGAAGTCGGCGCGTAGCCGCAGGTCGGCGGGTACCAGGCCGCGATCAGCATATTTCTCCGCAAGATAAAGCACGATGGCAACGGATTCGTTCAGGACGAGGTCGCCGTCCACCAGCACCGGTACCTTGGCGGCCGGATTCAGCTGGAGAAACCCCTGATGGCGGTGCTCCCGTGCCTGGAGATTCACGGTGACTGCCTCGAACTCCACGCCAAGCTCCTGGAGCATCCAGCGGGCGCGGATCGAGCGGGTGGGGCCGAATTCGTAAAGTTTCATCGCAACACTCCTGAAGCGCCGGCGGAAAGTGGCGCCGCTACTCGGTAGACGCGCGGCCCTGCGCCTTTTCGACACGCAGCGACAGTGTCGCCATGAAGCGGGCCTTGTCGGCTGGCGAGAGGATGAGCACCCTGCCGCCGCCGTAGACGACTTCCACCCGGTCCAGGGAGAGTGCCGGGCCCGAGCGCGTGCTCTTGGACTCGCGGACGTCGGTCACCTCGGCGAGCGGGACCCGCCAGGTGAAAGGCCCGCAGCGGACCACGAGCTCATCTCCCCCTATCTCGTAGCCCGTGGCTACGAAAATCCAGCAGACGAAGACCGTGGCAACGAGAACCATGCCGACCGGTATCCACATCAGGCGGTTGCCGGGTCGAGCCGTGAAGAGGGCGAGGAGCGCCACACAAGGCATCGCCAGCGCGGCCAATGTGAATCCGCCATCGACCTTCGAGCGGAACGCGATCATGGCGGCAGTTTACCCACGCCGGGCCGGGCCCGCGCTGCGGCTCTCGCCTCCGGAACCCGCTCCTTGATTTGAATTTCGGCGGCTGATAGGCTCATCTGCAAATGCGAATCACTCTTATCTGTGGCGCCTCGGCCTGAGCGCCAGGCGTAGCCACGGTGGACGAGCGCACAGCCCACGTTCCGAAGCGCTCCCGGATCTTCAGCCCCGGGTGGCAGACCTTTCTGGCCGTCATGGGCCCGGGAATCGTGGTCATGCTGGCCGATACCGACGTTGGCAGCATCATCACGGCGGCGCAAAGCGGCGTCCAATGGGGTTACCGGCTCCTGCTCCTGCAGCTGCTCCTCATGCCGGTGCTCTACATCGTGCAGGAGCTGACCGTCCGGCTCGGCATTTTCACCGGCAAGGGGCACGGGGAGCTCATCCGCAATACCTTCGGCGCCGGCTGGGCCTGGGTATCGGTCAGCGGCCTCGGCGTGGCCACGATCGGTGCGCTCATCACGGAGTTCTCCGGGGTGGCGGGCGTGGGCGAGCTGTTCGGGGTATCGCGCGCCGTGAGTCTCAGCATCTCGACGGCGCTGCTGCTCGCGGTCGTGCTGACCGGAAGCTACCGCCGGGTCGAGCGGGTGGCGATCGCTCTCGGACTGTTCGAGCTCGCCTTCTTCGTGGTGGCGTGGCGCGCCCATCCGCAGAGCGCGGAGCTGGCGGCCGGGCTGGTCCACATGCCGCTGCAGGACAGCGCCTATCTTTATCTCGTCGCGGCCAACATCGGCGCGGTGATCATGCCGTGGATGATTTTCTATCAGCAGTCCGCGGTTGCCGACAAGAAGCTGCAGCCCTGCCATTACCGGCATGCTCAATACGACACTGCCTTCGGCTCGGTCATCGCGCAGGCGGTCATGGCGGCGGTGCTGATTGCGGCGGCGGCAACGATCGGGAAAGTACACGCGCAAGCCGCGAGCGCGAGCCTCAACAGCATCGGTGACATCACCAAGATGCTGGTCCCCGCCCTCGGGCCGAGCGTGGGCCGCGTGGTCTTCGGACTCGGCACGATCGGCGCCGCCATGGTGGCCGCCATCGTGGTGTCGCTCGCATCCGCCTGGGGTTTCGGCGAGGTCACCGGCTACCGCCACTCCCTCGAGCACCATCCTCTGGAAGCGCCCTGGTTCTACGGCATCTATGCGGTGGCGGTCATCGGGGGTGCAGTGATCGTCGACCTCGTACCCGACCTCGTCGCGCTCAACATCGGCGTGGAGGTCATGAACGCGCTGATGCTGCCGCTCGTGCTCGGCTTCCTGGTTCTGCTGGCATTCAAGGCTCTGCCGGCCAAGCACCGGCTGAAAGGCCCGTACGCATGGCTGGTCGTCGCCGTATCGGTCCTGACGGCCGGACTCGGGGTATACGGCGGCATCACGGGCGTGCACCTGCTCTAGGATGAAGCGCTGGATCCGGGCTCCTGCCCGGCCCAGCGCGCCGCGAGCAAAAAGCGTGGTTTTTGCTCGCGGCTCCGCCACCTGCGGCGGCGGGGCACGTCCCTGTGCCTGCGACAGTGTCGTACCGCTTCATGATTCGGGGTCGGCACGAGCCAATGGGGAACCAGGCCGCGCGGCCGTCACTGCGCCTGCTGAGGCTCCAGCCGCACCTGCATGTTGGAGATGTACCGGGATGACAGCCAGTAGGAGCCGAGGTGCTTCTCGATGGTCACACTGTCGCCCGCCCGCAGGCTGAGATCGCCGGAGGCGCGTCCGACCTGACGCCATACCTGACCGTTGTCGAGGTGCAGGACCATGGTATTCGGCGAGTGATCCAGGCTGGCCACGTGCGCCGTCACGCGCGCGGAGAGGCCGCCGGTGAATATCTTCCACGGTGAGAACCGATGAGGCGCGGGAGTCTCGGGGCTGGCTGACTTCTCGACGGCCGTGTGTGCCGGCTGCGCCGGAGCGGAGCTCGAGGACCGAGGCTGAATGGAGCTCGATCCCTGCGCCGGCATGGAGCTCGGGGCTGGTGCCGGCGGGGCGCGCGATGCGAGATCGGGCGCAGCCGGTCCGGCGGCCGGGCGCGCCGGCGTAGCCGAAAGGCGCGCCATTTCCCTGTCATAACAGGCAAGCCGCTTGGCGGAGTCCGGTTCTGCGGCACAGGCGCGCAAAGCCGCGGGGGCGCTTTGCGCGAATGCGGCTGCAGGGATGCCGCAAAGCGGCAGCACGCAAGCCATCGACCACACGAGCCCGCGCGGCCATGGCGCCAGGCGCAATTGCCCCCGAATGCTCGCGGCCAGCTGCTCAGGCATCGGTGCTCTCCGACGAATCGCGCCCGGTTGGGGCGGTGCGGGCAGTGTAGCTCGGCATTATGTCTCTGGCTGCAGCCGTCCAGGCTCAAGGAATCGGCTTCCACATATACCTATACGCGCTGCAGGGTGCTCCGGGGTGCAGCCGATCTTCAAGGGGCGGCCCCCCCTCCGGAGAGGCCACCCCGGCGCTTACGCGGCCTTGCGGAGCCAGAAGAGGCCGGTACGGATCGTGAAGGAGCCGTCCGGCTCGATCGTGAGCGCTTGCCGGACCTCCTTCGGCCCGCCATCCTGCAACGAGCGGATGACTGCGACCCGATCGACGGGCGTGCGCATCCTCTCGACCCAGGGGGTGAACTCGAGCCGCGTCGGCCACGCGGCGCATTCGAGCTCGAGCAGCCCGGCCGACTGCAACAGCGAGCGCCACTCCGCCCGCGAGCGATTACGCACATGTGAGGGATCACGGAGCAGCTCGATGCTCTGCATGAACGTATCGACCAGGGGGTCCTCGTGACCGAGGGTGTCGATGATCAGCGCATCGCCGCCCGGCGCCAGCACGCGCGCGATCTCCCTCACGGCGAGCTCGAGCCGCGTCCAGTGGTGAGCGCTGTACCGCGTGCACACCAGGGCGAAACTGGAGTCGGCGAACGGCAGCGATTCCCCGGTGCCCTGCTGGGTCTCGATCTGGCCCAAGCCCCTCTCAGCAGCGGTCTTCGACACTGCGGCAAGCATGCTCGGAGAAGGATCGAGCGCGACCATGCGGGCGAGGAGCGGCGCCAGCGCGAAGCTGAGATGGCCGGCGCCGCAGCCGATGTCGAGGGCCTGGGCGGCGACCGGAACTGTACGCGAGATCAGCGTCTTTGCCAGCTGCAGATCGGGGCCGGCAGCATGCACGGCGCTGGTCAGGTACGCCTCGGCCTGTGGATCGAATTGCTCTTGGACGGTCTGCTCATGGGTGCGCATGGGTGTGCTCGGCGATACCGGATGCGGCCACGCTAAGCGCCCTGTTATGCTAGTACAAGATAGGAACTTATCCTATTACATCCAGCACCCGTGAAAGGGGCGACGGCAGATGCGCGCGCAAGAGCCGGCTCAGTCCGGCGCGGAAGACGAGGTGCGTCCTTCACTGGGCGATTTCCTGCGGGCGCGGCGCGACCGCCTGCGCCCGGAAGATCTCGGCTTCCCTCGGGGCCGGCGGCGGGCGCCCGGCCTGCGGCGCGAGGAGGCCGCCCAGCTCTGCGGCATCAGTCCCACCTGGTACACGTGGATCGAGCAGGGCCGCGCCACGGCCGTCTCGGTCGAGACATTGAGCGCGATTGCCTCGGGACTGCATCTGTCTCGCGCCGAGCGGGCGTATCTTTTCGAGCTCGGCGCGCGGGCCGATCCCGCGCCGCCGCGCGGCGAGGGATCCGATCCGCAGCAGCTCGCGGGCTTGGTGCGCGCCGTCAGGTCACCGGCCTACGTCCTCGACAGGCACTGGGACGCCATCGCCTGGAATCGTCCGGCCGCCGAGCTGTTCGTGGATTGGCTGGGTAGCGGTGCGCGTCCATCCCTCGAGCATGCGAGGCCCCGCGACGCTGCGGCCGAGCGTAATCTTCTGCGGTACGTCTTCCTGGACGATAGGGCGCCCGGATTCATCGTCGATTGGGGCGAGCGGGCGCGCCGGCTGGTCGCCGAATACCGCGCGGACATGGCGAGCCGGCGTGACGATCCGGTGGGGAAAGCCTTCGTCCACGAGCTCTGCGCCGCAAGCTCCGATTTCGAGTCCGCGTGGCGCTCCCAGCAGGTGCTGTCCCGCGAGGGCGGCCTGCGAAGCTTCCAACATCCGAAGCGCGGATCCTGCGCCTACGAGCAATATACGCTGCGCGTCGCCCAATGGCCGGAGCTGAAGATGACGATGTTGCTGCCGGGCCACGCCGCGCCCGCAAGAGACTGACTCAGAGCCTGTCCAAGGTCATCGGATCGCATCAAGCGCGGCTCGCCACCTGACGGACGGTATGGCGGGTGAGCTGGGCCTCGGTCCACTGCCGGACCCGGCGCGCATCCGCCACGCGAGTGTACTTGCCCCAGGAATTGAGCAATACCATGACCACGGTACGGTGGTCGATCACGGCCTGCATCACGAGGCAGTGGCCGGCGGCATCGGTGAAGCCGGTCTTCTGCACGACGATGTGCCAGGAACGCCGGTCCACCAGCAAATCGGTATTGCGGTAGGCCACCATGCGGCGGCCGGAGCGGATGGTGTAGCCGCGGCTGGTGGAGTAGAGGCGGATGACCGGGCTCTGCGATGCCGCCATCACCAGTTTCGCGAGGTCGTCCGGCGTCGAGGTGTCCTGGCTCGAGAGGCCGGTCGGCTCGACGAAATGGGTGTGGGTCATGCCGAGCGCGCGGGCCTTGGCGTTCATGGCGGCTATGCAGGCCGTGAGGCCGCCCGGATAGTTGCGCGCCAGCGCATGAGCCGCCCGGTTCTCCGAGGCCATCAGCGCAAGGTGAAAGAGCTGCGCCCGCGTCAGCCTGGTGCCGACGGCGAGCCGCGAGTACGCGCCGCGCCCGATTGCCCGGTCGGCGGAGGTCACCTGCAGCGTCTCGTTGAGCGGCTGTCTGGCCTCGGACACCACGAGGGTCGTCATCAGCTTCGTGATGGAGGCGATGGGCACCCGGACATCCGCCTTGCGCGCATACAGCACCTTGTGATCGGTGACGTCCATCACCAACGCTTCGCTGGAGCGCAGATTCGGCTGGGTGCTCGCTCTATGGTGGCGGCGATGCACGTAGTGGTGGTGATAGCGGGATATCGAGGCGAGATGTACCGGGGCGGCGGTGCAGGCGGCCGAGGCGGTAAGAAGTACGCAAGCCCACACGAGTGACGGCAGCCGCGGGCGGTTGCCGGGCACCGCGGCCAACTTCGGCAGGAAACGGGACCCCATTTTTCAGTCTTCTCCGCGGTCGGCGCAGGGTTCGAGGGTAGCAGAACACGATTCGCGCGCGGTCGCCGTGACGCACGGCGTGTTTCGGCGCGAGCCGCAGACAGAAGCCTACAACAATGTTGTGCCGCGGGGCTACGCCGCGATGGGCATCGCGACCTGCACGCGATTGCGGCCGAGGCGCTTCGCGGCGTAGACCGCGGCGTCGGCCTGTGCGATCAGCGCCTCTCCCCAGACATTGAGTGGATCGCTGCTCGCGACTCCGATGCTGCAGGTCATCTGAATCGGCGCCTCGTGAGCCTGGATGCAGATTTCGGCGACCCGCAGCCGGATGCGCTCGGCGATCGGCTGCGCCGCGGCGTTGTCCGCGCCGCTCAGCACCACCACGAACTCCTCACCGCCATAACGGCCGATGATGTCGGACTGGCGCAGCTCCGCCTGTATCGGCTGCACGATCGCCGAGAGGCAGGCATCCCCTGCCGCGTGCCCATAGGAGTCGTTGATGGATTTGAAGAAGTCGAGATCGAGGAAGAGCACCGCCACGGGTAACTTGTTCGCGCGCGCGTCGCGACAGACGGCCTCGAGCTGTTCCAGCAGCGAGCGGCGATTCAGGACGCCCGTGAGAGGGTCGGTCTTGGCACGGCGCTCCGCCTCCGTCAGGGCATGGCGCTGCTGGCGCAGCCGATCGGCGACGCCGAGCGAGGTGAGAATGGCGGAGGCCACCATCGATCCCGGCAGGCCGTAGTAGAAAAGCGCCTCGTCGCTCGCCGCGCGAGTGAAGAGCAGCCGCGCGGAGGTGAGGATCGCAAAGGTCTCGAGCAGCACCCAGGCCAAGAGAAACCAGCCGGCCGCGCGGTTGCCGCGCCGCCAGGCGAGGAAGGCGACGATCAGCACGAAGATGCCGGCGCCGAGGAACATCAGGTTGCCGATCGCGACCACGATCTGGCCCAGGCCGATGAGCCGTCCGAGGTTCGCCAAGGCGAGCGCGGCGAACGCCGCCGCCAGCCAGCCGAACACACCGTAGGTTCGCGGCGAGGTATGCCTCAAGTCGGCAATTTCCCGGGCAAACAGGCTCGCCAGGGCGCCGCTCAGCGCGACGGGAACGTTCCAGGCGTAGGGCGCGAGCACACTGCCCGCGGCGAGCCACGGCCAGCGGAAGGCCTCTCCGGAGAAGTAGGCGAGATACAGCGCCTGCAGGCCGGTCATGGCGGCATAGAGGATGAAGAGCCGGTCGGCGAGCACCAGCCACATCGCGGCGGTGGCCAAGGCCAGGGCGGCCAGCGCGCCGCAGGCAAGCGAGATCATGAGCGCATGCCGCGCTCCCCGGGCCAGCGCCCCGGAGAGCGTACCGGTGGCGAAGTACATCCGATCGGCAGCCGGGGCAGCCGCCTGCAGACGGGCGTAGAGGACCTGGCCGGCCTGTAATCCGGCGCCCGGGACGAGAAAGATGGTCTCTCGCGTGCCGCCGAATCCCGGCAGTACCGCTGCCCGAATGAGAGGAGCCGGTGTACCGGCAGCACCCTGTGGATAGAGATCGATCAGCGCATCCGCGCCGGAGCCGACCGTGACTACCGGAATGGCGGGATGCCCAATGCTCCGGGTGGATTGCAGGCGGACCCAATGGATGCCCGCGGCCTGCCGCAGGGGCTTCCAAGGGACGGGCGTGAATTGCCCGTCGAGCGCGCCGCTGGCCACCTCGCCGGCAGGCGGCGGTGCCCCCTGGGTTGCAAGGGCGCGGATCTCGAGCGAGGAGCGGGGGTTCGCGGCCGAGGCCGGAGGAGGCAAAAAGAGGCAGGCACTCAGCAGCAGCGACCAGGCGGTGAGCCAGGTAGGGCGGCGGACGGGGCTCAGGTAGCCAGCGGGAGCTCGAGACACGGGAGATTCTATTAAGGAGCGGCTCCCTGCCGCCACCCGGCGATGGATGGACTGAGTTCATCGTCGCAGGGATTCTGCTGGGGCGCAATCGCAGCGGTTTCGCGCAGCGCGCGCGGATTGCAGGCGTACGGTTGACACTCCCCGCCCCCCTACCTAGAATCGCCGGCCTTTCTCGGTCCGGCCCTGTTTCACGCCGGTACCGGAAACAGCGAGACTAAAGACACCGGGCCGCCGAGCGAGCAGCAGGCGGCCCGGTCTTTCTTCCAGCCGCTCACCGCGCAAGCGCTGCTGAATTGCTCAGAGCGCCCAGTGCGCTCGAACGCAGGATCTTGGAGACAGAATGGCGACCACGGGTCAGCTCATCCGGCAGCCTCGCCGGACGAAGGCAGAGAAAACTAAGGTGCCCGCACTTGGGGCTTCGCCCCAGAAGCGAGGCGTCTGCACGCGCGTGTATACCACGACGCCGAAGAAGCCCAATTCCGCTCTGCGGAAGGTCTGCCGTGTTCGGCTGACGAATGGGTATGAAGTTACGAGCTACATCGGTGGCGAAGGGCACAACCTCCAGGAGCACTCAGTGGTGCTCATTCGCGGAGGTCGCGTGAAGGACCTGCCGGGCGTCCGCTACCACACGGTGCGCGGAACCCTGGACTGTGCTGGCGTGGGTGAGCGCAAGCAAGGTCGCTCCAAGTACGGCGCCAAGAGGCCCAAGAAATGATGAATGTAGAGCGTCTTTCCGGCGCGCGCAGCGCGCCGCTACATGTACGGAGCTCGTGCTTTGGCGAGCTCCGTAAGTCCTGCGCGCAGCGCATTTAAAGGCTAGGTTATGTCACGTCGTGCCCAGGCGCCGGTCCGCACCATCCTGCCGGACCCGAAATTCAACAGCGAGATGCTGGCCAAGTTCATGAACGTCGTCATGACGGACGGCAAGAAGTCGGCTGCCGAGCGCATCATCTACGGTGCGCTCGATCGCATCGCCGAGAAGACCGGGAAGAAGGGTCCGGAGGCGCTCGAGGTGCTCGCGACCGCCCTCGACAACGTCAAGCCCGTCGTCGAGGTGAAGTCCCGCCGCGTCGGCGGCGCGACCTACCAGGTGCCGGTTGAAGTCCGGGCCACGCGCCGCCAGACATTGGCCATGCGCTGGATGATCGAGGCCGCGCGTGATCGCAGCGAGAAGTCGATGGCGTTTCGGCTCGCCCACGAGTTGATGGATGCCGCCGAGAATCGCGGCGCCGCCGTCAGGAAACGCGAGGACACCCATCGCATGGCGGAGGCCAACAAGGCCTTCGCGCATTACCGCTGGTAGCGAGCGGCGGTCCATTCGGCCGGAAGCCCTCCAAGAGGATAGTTCACCGTGGCACGCGCGACGCCCATTGAGCGTTACCGGAACATCGGCATCTCCGCGCACATCGACGCGGGGAAGACGACGACTACCGAGCGCATCCTTTTCTACACGGGCGTTTCGCACAAGATCGGCGAGGTACACGACGGCGCGGCCGTCATGGACTACATGGAGCAGGAGCAGGAGCGCGGCATCACCATCACGGCCGCCGCCACCACCTGTTTCTGGAAGGGGATGGAAAACGGCTTTCCCCAGCACCGCATCAACATCATCGACACCCCGGGCCATGTCGACTTCACGATCGAAGTCGAGCGCAGCCTGCGCGTGCTCGATTCCGCAGTGGCGCTTTTCGACTCGGTAGCCGGCGTGCAGCCGCAGTCCGAGACGGTCTGGCGCCAGATGAACAAGTACCAGGTGCCGCGGCTCGCCTTCGTCAACAAGATGGATCGCGCCGGCGCCAACTTCCTGCGCGTCGTCGACATGATCCGCAGCCGCCTGCGCGCCAACCCGGTGGCGATTCAGCTCCCGATCGGCGCGGAGGACGCTTTCGAGGGCGTGATCGATCTCGTTCGCATGAAGGCCATCTACTGGGACATGGAGACCCAGGGCATGCGCTTCGAGTATCGCGACATCCCGGAGGGCCTCCGGGCCCAGGCCGAGGAGTACCGCGCGAAGATGATCGAGGCCGCCGCCGAGGCGAATGACGCCCTCATGAGCAGGTATCTCGAGGGCGAGCGCCTGAGCGAAGCGGAGATCCGCGCCGGGCTGCGCGAGCGCTCGATCCGCAACGAGATCGTGCTGTGCCTGTGCGGCTCGGCGTTCAAGAACAAGGGCGTGCAGGCGCTGCTCGATGCCATCATCGAGTTCATGCCCTCGCCGATCGAGATGCCGCCCGTCAAGGGCATCAATGACGACGGCCAGCCCGCTACGCGCAAGGCAGGCGACGAAGAGCCTTTCTCCGCGCTCGCCTTCAAGCTCCTCAACGACCCGTTCGTCGGCAACCTGACGTTCTTCCGCGTCTACTCGGGCGTGCTCAACTCCGGCGATACGGTGTACGTGCCGACCAAATCCAAGAAGGAGCGCATCGGACGACTGCTGCAGATGCACGCCGCCGAGCGCAACGAGATCAAGGAAGTGCGCGCCGGCGACATCGCGGCGGCCGTGGGCCTGAAGGATGTCATCACAGGCGATACGCTGTGCGATCTCGAGAAGGTGATCACGCTCGAGAAGATGGAATTCCCGCAACCGGTGATCTCCGTCGCGGTGGAGCCTAGAACGAAGGCCGACCAGGAGAAGATGGGCGTCGCGCTGCAGCGCCTGGCGAAGGAGGATCCCTCCTTCCGCGTCAGCACCGATCAGGAGTCGGGCCAGACCATCATCGCCGGTATGGGCGAGTTGCACCTGGAAATCATCGTCGACCGCATGATGCGCGAGTACAAGGTCGAGGCCAACGTCGGCAAGCCGCAGGTGGCCTATCGCGAAACCATTCGCCGGCATGCCGAGGCCGAAGGCAAGTACATTCGCCAGACCGGCGGTCGCGGTCAGTACGGGCACGCCAAGATC
>JAGWPE010000184.1 GCA_028870635.1 Gammaproteobacteria bacterium
AGCCGACGCTGCTGCGGGCCCTGGCGCAAGTCGCACAAGGGCCGCACGCTTTCCACCTCGATGTCGTCGGCGAGGACATGCTGGCCGGGGAGATCCAGCGGCTCGCGCGCGAGCTCGGTCTCGCCGACAGGCTCTCGTTCCACGGCTTCATGACCCAGCGACAGCTCGTGCCTTTGATGCGGGCGGCGCATGTGCTCGTCGTCTCCTCACGCCACGAGGCAGGCCCGGTCGCCGTGCTCGAGGCCGCCGCGCTCGGTGTGCCGACGGTCGGCACGGCCGTCGGTCACGTCGCGGAGTGGGCACCCGAAGCCGCGCTCGCCGTGCCGGTCGGTGACGGACAGTCGCTCGCGGCAGCGCTTGGTCGGTTGCTGGCCGACGAGGCACTCCGTCTGCGCCTCGGGCGCGCGGCGTGGACTCGCGCCGTCTGGGAGGACGCTGATTACACCGCGGGGTGCTTTGAGGCGCTTCATGAGGAACTGGCGGGGTACCACCGGCGAGCATCAACCGCGGCGGCAGCGCGCCGCTGAATCGCACGCCACTGAACCACGCGCCCCCTTTCGGGGAACTCAATTCAGCGATGCCGTGCCTTCCCGAATCGTCGCTGCGCCACCTGCCGCTGGTTACGCTCATTCTCAGCGAGCGGTGCAACTCGCGCTGCATCAGCTGCGACTACTGGCGGCACGGAGTCGCCGCGCTCGACCTTGAGTCGGTGAGGAATCTCCTGCCCAGCCTGCGCAAGCTCGGTACGGCGACGGCAGTCCTCTCCGGAGGCGAGCCGCTGCTGAACCGGCAGTGGGTCGAAATCGCATCGCTGCTCGCAGAAGCAGGCCTCGAGGTCTGGCTGCTGACTTCCGGCCTGTCGCTCGCCAAGCATGCGCGGCGGGTCGGCGAGCTCTTTCGCGTCGTTACGGTTTCCCTGGACGGAACCGATGCGGCGACATATGCGGCCATCCGCGGCGTCGATGCTTTCGACGTCGTATGCAAGGGAATCCGCGCGGCGGCGGATGCCGGCGTGCGGGTTACAGTGCGCGTGACGTTGCAGCGCGCCAACTTCCGACAGCTGATTCCGTTCGTGGATCTCACCCGCAGGCTCGGAGCTCAGCAGGTGTCCTTCCTGGCGGTGGATGTCGCCAATCCTCACGCGTTCGCGCGGCATGAGGGCTTCCAGTCCGATCTTGCGCTGCGTCCCGGAGAGCTCGCGGAGCTCGAAGAGTTGATTTGCGCGCTGGAGCGGGATCGCGCGGGGGCGCTCAACTGCGGGTTCATCGCCGAGAGTCCGCGCAAGCTCCGGCGCATCCTGCAGTACTTCGCCGCAATATGCGGCCTCGATACCTATCCGCCCGTCCATTGCAACGCACCAGAGTTCTCCGCCGTCGTCGATGCGAAAGGACGTGTGAGCCCGTGCTTCTTCATCGCCGGGCCGGGCGATGCGTGGGCGCGTGACGGGCTCGATCAGGCTCTCAACCGCGCCGACATGGTCGCGCTTCGCTCGGCCATCCGCGCCGGTAGCCGACCCGAATGCGCCAGATGTGTCTGCTCCATGTGGCGGGAATGCGCATGAGCGCGCCCGAGGAGGGAGTCACGCTGGAGCTCTACGACCGCTGGGCCGAGAGCTATCCGCCCGTGCCGCACAACCCGCTCATGCGAGCCGAGCAGGCGCTGATGCGGCGGCTGTGGCCGGCAATGAGCGAACGGCGCGTCTTGGATCTCGCGTGTGGCTCCGGCCGGTATGCGCGGCTCCTTGCCGACGCCGGCGCCACGATGGTGCTCGCACTCGACCGGTCCTGGCGGATGCTGCGGCAGGTCAGTGGTGCAGCGGCAGTACTGGGCAGCATGACTGAGTTGCCGTTCGCGAGCGGCAGCTTCGACGCCGTGGTCTGCGGACTTGCGGTCGGTCATGCGCCGGACCTCGGGGCGTGGATGCGCGAGGTGGCGCGAGTGTTGGCTCCGAGCGGCGCGCTGGTCTACTCGGATTTTCACCCGCAGGCCGCGGCGGCGGGCCATACCCGGCGCTTTCGCGACTCGCAGGGATGCATCCACTCAGTGCCTCATCATCTCCACACCGTCGAGGCGCACCGGCGCGCAGCGTCGGCGGCGGGCTTGATTGTCGAGGCCGTGGAAGAAGTCCGTGCGGGCATCGAGCTTCGCGAGGCGTTTCCGGGATCCTCGGGCATCTACCGGCGCTGGCACGGAATGCCCGTCATACTGGCTATACGGGCGGTCAACCGATGCTGACGCTGATCAACGCGGATGTCGGCGGTGACCGCACGGTCGTAAGGATCGGGGCTTCCCGGGTCGCTTCGGTCGGCGAGCCGCCGCAAGCTGACGAGCGTGTGCTCGACCTCGCGGGCGACCGTCTGTTGCCGGGGCTGATTAACGCGCACGATCATTTGCAGCTCAATCATTTGCCGCGCCTCGAGCCCGCGCGGCGCTATCGCAACGTGCGCGAGTGGATCGCCGAGGTCGATCGGCGGCGGCGTGTGGAAGGAGCGCTCAAGGCAGCGGTGGCGGTGCCCCTCGCGGAGCGTCTGCTGCTCGGGGGAGTGAAGAACCTCCTGAGCGGGGTCACGACGGTCGCTCACCATGATCCGCTCTACGCGGGCCTGTGCGAGATCCAGTACCCCGTCCGGGTGGTGAGGAGGTATGGCTGGGCGCATTCACTGTACGTCGAAGGGGAGGCCAAGACGATCGAGAGCCGGGAGCGCACGCCCGCCGACTGGCCTTGGATCATTCATGCCGCAGAGGGGGTGGACGAGGAGGCGCGGGAGGAACTCTGGAGGCTCGATCGCCTCGGCTGCTTGACCCCCAACACCCTGATCGTGCACGGCGTTGCGCTCGGTGCGGTCGAACGACACCGGTTGTCCGCGGCTTCGGCAGGCCTGATCTGGTGCCCCTCGTCCAATCTGCACCTCTTTGGCGCGACCGTGGACGTGGCGGAGTTGACCTCGGAAGGACGGGTGGCGATCGGAACCGACTCCCGTCTCACCGGCTCGCGCGATCTGCTCGATGAGTTGCGCACGGCCGCGCGGCTGACGGCGATGAGTTCTGCCGCGCTCGAATGCATGGTGACACGGGATGCGGCGCGGCTGTTGCGGCTGGCGGACCGCGGAATCGTTGCGCCCGGCGCGCGGGCGGACATGCTGGTGCTCCCCGCCGGTATGCCGCTGGACCGCGTGCGTCGCAGCGACATCCGGCTCGTCATGGTGGGCGGCATCCCCCTCTACGGTGATGTGGATTTTGCTGCCGCACTGGTGTCCGGCTGGCGGTGGGTCGAGGTGCGCGTCGACGGCCGGCTGAAGTTCATGGAGGCAAGCCTCGCCGAGCGCCTCAGCCGTCTCGCCGCCTCGGAGCCGGGGCTTGAGCTCGCCGCCACGGTCGGGAGAGCGGCATGACAAGATCGTCTGAAACGTTTTTGGACGGCGGCGGTCCGCCCGCAGGGGTTTCCCGGTGACTGCCGACTCGCGGATGCATGGCTCAGACGGCGCAGGGACGAAGTCTCGCAAAGCTCGCAGGCACGTCGTTCTGGTCAACCCCACGATAACCAAGCCGCGGTCGGCAAAGTTCCCGCTCGCCATTCTCAACATCGCCGCGGCGCTCGAGGGAAGATATGAGAGCACACTCATAGACGGAAATGCGGATCTGAACTTCATCTCCACGGTGTTGAGGACGATAGAAGCGACGCCGACTGATCTGATGGGCGTCAGCGTCATGGGTGGCCCTCAACTTCGTTCCGCTATCGCGCTCTCGCGCGCCGTTCGCGCCCGATTTCCGCGCATTCCAATCGTCTGGGGCGGACATTTCCCGACGCTCTGCGCAGACGCCTGCCTTGCGATGCCCTACATCGATTATGCCGTCAGAGGCCAAGGAGAGGAGACTCTGATCGAGCTTCTCGATGCCCTGGCAGCGGGCGCGCCCTCGCTCGGGGCAGTTGCAGGGCTTACGTGGCGCCGCGACGGTGTGGTCGTGCACAACTTCCGTCGCGCTTTCTCAACGGCGAGCCATGCCAGGACTCTTCCATATCAGAGACTGGGTGATCCACGCCGTTATCTTTCCAAGACCTATCTCGGGCGGCGCACGAGCGGCTACCAGGCCGCTCTGGGCTGTCGCTTCCGCTGCACCTTCTGCGGCGTCGCAGCCATGTTTCGCGGGAAGACGGCGCTGCCGGCGGCCCCGCGGCTGGAGCAGGATCTCGATTACCTGACGGAGCGTCTGGGCGTCGACTCGCTGCTCTTTTATGACAACAACTTCTTCGACCGGGAAGCGGACACCGTGCCGGTCCTCGAGGTGTTGTCGAAGCGCGGGCTGCCGTGGTGGTGCTTCGCGCGCGCCGATGCGCTCGTCGGCCTGTCGGCGTCTTCCTGGTCCCTCGTGCGCCGCAGCCGTCTGCGCATGGCCTACATCGGCGCCGAGTCGCCGAGCGATTGGCTGCTGCATGATGCCCGCAAGGGCACGCGAGCCGATCAGACTCTCGAGGCCGTCGAGCGTTGCCGCGCCAACAATGTCATCCCGGAGCTGTCCTTCATGCTGGCTCCGCCCCAGGACCCGGAGGGAGAGACCGAGCGCACCTTCGAGTACATCCGGCACATCAAGCGCATCCATCCGGCCACGGAGATCATGCTCTATGTATATGCCCCATTGCCTCCGGCCGCAGGCGTGCGCGATCCACACGTCGAGCGGGCGGTGGCGAGCTTGCGCGATTCAACGGGCGCACCGCTCGTCTTTCCAGCCACCGCCGAAGGATGGGCTGAGTCGCCCTGGCTCGCATACTGGTGTCACACGGATACACCTTGGCTGACAGAGCGTCTGCGGCGGCGGATTCGCGATTTCACCACCGTGCTCGGTTGCAGGTTTCCAACCATCACCGACGTCCGCTCACCGCCGTGGGGCAAGTCGGCGCTGCGGGCGCTGGCGTCGTGGCGTTATGGGCTGCGGCGCTACGGCGGGCCGTGGGAGCTCGAGGCCGCGAGGCGGCTCGTTCGCCTGTGGGACCCGCGTCTGGCTGGCCTGTAGGGACGAGTCATGGACAGCATGCCGCTTCGTGCCGTGCAGGTCGGATTCCACCTCGACCCGCAGGGCCGCGAGCCTGTGCAGCTGCTGCAGGATTGGCCGAGCCTGGTGCATGTCGCGGACGCCGCGAAACAGGCGGGGATCGACGTCTCCGTAGTACAGGCTTGCCGTCGTGCGCAGACCCTGAATCACAACGGCGTGCGCTATCACTTCTTCACGGATGGCGCGGCGGCGCCGGCGTTGATTCGTTGCCTCGACCCGGACGTCGTTCACATACACGGACTCTGCTTCCCGCGCGAGGTGCTGCAGCTTGCCGCACAGCTGCCCGGCGTGCCTCTGCTGCTTCAGGATCATGCCAGCCGGCCGCCGCGGCTCTGGCAGAGGGCATTGTGGCGCCGGGCGTTCGCAGAGGCTACGGGCGTCGCATTCTGCGCGCGGGAGCAAAGCGCGGCCTTCAGCCGGATGGCGCTGCTGCGGCCTGCGACGCAAGTGTATGAACTTGCGGAGTCGACCAGCCGATTCACGCCGGGCGGCCAGGCCGAGGCGCGGGCCACGACCGGTCTCTGCGGCGATCCATGCCTTCTCTGGGTGGGGCACCTCGATGCCAACAAGGATCCGTTGACAGTTCTCGAGGGCGTGAGCCGCGCGGCGCGTACGCTGCCGGAGCTCAGCCTGTGGTGTTGCTTCGGTCGGGCACCGCTCGGATCGGCCGTCGCGAGGCGGATCACGAGCGATCCGCTACTGCGCGGCAGGGTTCATCTCCTCGGACGCCTGCCGCACGGTGAGATCGAGATGCTGATGCGTGCCGCGGATGTCTTCGTCTCGGGAAGCCACCGCGAGAGCACTGGCTACGCGCTCATCGAGGCGCTCGCCTGCGGCTTGCCGCCGCTGGTGACGAACATCCCTTCCTTCCGGGCACTGACGGGCGATGGCGCGGTTGCGCGGCTGTGGTGCCGTGGGGATGCCCGGAGCCTCGCCTGCCAATTGCTCGCGATCTCGGCGGAACGCGGTGCCGCGCAACGCGCGAGCGTCCGCGCACATTTCGAGCGGGAACTCTCATTCGCCGCATTGGGCCGGCGGCTCGCGGGCACTTATCGCGAACTCGTCGCCGGCGCGGCGAGTCGGAGGCGGATCGCGTGAGGATACCCGAAGTATCCATCGTCATGCCGACCTTCAACCGACTCGGTTGGCTGCGTGCTGCGGTCGATTCCGTGTTCGCCCAGACATATCGGGAGTGGGAGCTGATCATGACCGATGACGGCTCCGATGTGCCGACGAGAGACTACTTGCGAGCGCTGGCGCAGAGCGGCGGGTGTCGTGTGAGAGTGATTCTTCGCGACCACTGCGGCAACCCGCCCATGGTGCGTAACGCCGCGCTGCGCGAGGCACACGGGGAGTATGTCGCCTTCCTCGATTCCGATGACCTGTGGCTGCCGAGAAAGCTCGAGAGGCAGCTCGCCTCCCTGCGCGCCCGTCCCGGCAGTGAATGGAGCTACTGCCGCGCCGTACTGGTGGACGCCTCGGCCAAGCCGCTCGAAGGGCGCTCGCTGCCGTATCCCGCGGTGCGGGGTGGGTGGATCGCCGAGTCTCTGCTGCGGGGCGAGGCCGCAGTGACTCAGTCGAGCGCCCTCGCTCGGCGTGCGGCCATCGAGCGCGCCGGGGGCTACCCGGAAGACTTGCCCATCTGCGGCGATTACGAGCTTTTCGTACGGCTGGCGGTGCAGAGCGAGGTCGACTTCGTCGACGAGGACCTCGTGCTCGTGCGACGCCACGGCGAGTACTACGGCAGCGACGCAGCAGCTCTCAGGGACTTGTACCGGTTGATGGGCAAGATCCAGCGCTCGGGATTGGCTCCCCAGATGGCGGGCGTTCTGCGCGCGCGCCGTGTCAAGGCGGCGGCGAGACTCGCGCGCGCCGTGGTGCGCGAGCGGATCACGAGGCACGGGTCATGATCGTGAGGACCGTATGGCGGCTTCTCGACCGCCGGCAGAAGAGACAGCTCCTGGCATTGCAGCTGCTGTCGCTGCTCATGGCGGTGACCACAGTGACGGGAATCGCCGCCATTCTGCCGTTTTTCGCCGTGCTGGCCGATCCGGCGGCCGTCCACCGGAATCGGATGTTGCGCTTGCTCTTCCGCAGTTTCGGCCTCGATGGCGGCGGGGCTCACTTCCTGGCCGCGCTCGGAGCCATTTTCATCGCTCTCGTCATCCTCGCCAACGCTATCAATCTCGGCGGCTCGCTGCTCCTCAATCGATTCGCCCTGAAGGTGGGGGAGAGCTTCAACCGCGCCCTGTTCGCCGAGTATCTTGCGCGCGGCTACGAGTTTCACCTCGGCATTCACAGTGCGACCCTGTCGGCCAGGGTTCTTGACGAATCTCGCCGGGTGACCATGGGCATCCTGCAAAGCGGCCTGACGCTCGCCGCCAACCTGAGCACGATCGTGCTGATCTTCGGCGCGATGATCGCGGTCAATCCGATGATCGCCACTCTTGCGCTGCTGGTGTTGGGATCCAGCTACGGCGCCATCTATGCCGTGGCAAGCGGCAAGCTGCTGCGAAACGGTCGGGAGGAGACCCGCCACCACGCAGAGCGCGCGCGGATAGTCGGCGAGAGCCTCGGGGCGATCAAGGAGATCCTGCTGCTGCGGGCGCAACCGGCCTTCGCCCGCCGGTTTGCCGACGCCTGCAGCTCGATCTCCCGGACCATCTTGAGCACCCTCTTCATCGCGCAGACACCGCGCCACGTGCTGGAGATCACCACGGTCTGCGCATTGGTCGGCAGCGCGCTTCTTCTCGCGGGCCGCGGGGGATCCAACACGCCATGGATCGCGGCGCTCTCGTTCATGGGGTTCGCGATCTACCGGCTGCTGCCTGTATTGCAGCAGGCGTTCGTGGCGCTGGTGCGGGTCCGGGCGGACCGGCCGGCGCTCGAGGGCATCGCGGAGGACATCCGGCAGGCGAGGGCGCGCGAGCGGGCCGCGCGAATCGAGGCAGTCGATCAGATCTGGCGCGTGCGGCCCTTGCGCGAGATACGCCTGAACGACGTTTCGTTCCGCTATGCGGCCGACTCGCCGTTGGTGTTTTCGGGTCTGAGCCTGTGCGTGCCGGCGGGTGCAATGGTCGGCGTCGTCGGTGCGAACGGCTCTGGAAAGACGACGCTGCTCGACATCCTGTCGGGGCTGCTGCTCCCGCAGTCGGGCACGCTCACCGTCGATGGAGCTCTCATCGACGCATCGAACCGCCATGCCTGGCAGTCCGCGATTGCGTATGTTCCGCAGCAGGTCTCGCTCCTTGATGCGACGTTGAGCGAGAACATAGCACTCGGTGCGGCAGCGACCCCCCGCGATGGGCAGCGGCTGCAGAACGCGCTGCAGGTCGCCCGGTTGGTGGAATGCGATCGGGCCTTGGCCGACCGGGGCTGTGGGCGCATCGGCGAGCGCGGCGCTCGCCTGAGCGGTGGGCAGCGGCAACGGGTGGGGCTCGCCCGCGCATTCTATCGTGGCGGCGGCGTGCTGATTCTCGACGAGGCCACGAGCCAGCTCGATGCGACGGCGGAGGAAAGTGTGGTCGATGCATTGCAGACGATGCGGGCTGGGCGAACCATCATTCTGACGGGCCACCGGCTCACCTCTCTGCGGCATTGCGACGTCATTCTCGAGCTGCAAAGAGGCCGGCTGGTGCGCAGTTGCACGTACGGGGAGCTGCATGCCTCTCGGCGTGAGGTTCTCGCGAGCCATGGCTAGCGCTCCCCTCATTTCCATCGTCCTGTCGACCTACGATCGGCTGCAATACCTGCCTGAAACGATCGCATCCGTCCTGGCACAGACTTGGGAAGACTGGGAGCTCATCATTGCCGATGACGGCTCGGCAATGGAGACGAGGAACTATCTGTCGGGTCTTCTGCGCATGCCGAAAATCCGGGTACTCTGGCTGCCTCACAGCGGCAGGCCGGCCGTTGCGCGCAATGCCGCCCTGCGCTGCGCCCGCGGCGAGTACATCGCCTTCCTCGATTCCGACGATACGTGGCTGCCCGAGAAGCTCGAGCGGCAGATCACCTCGCTGAGGGCGCAGCCCGAGTGCCTTTGGAACCAGACCAGCTTCGTGCTCACGGACGCCGCCGGCAGTCCGGTGAAGGGGATGCCGGCGGCCGGCGGCTGGATACTCGAGCGGTTGATTCGCGCGGACACCGTCATCGCTTTGCCGAGCGTGCTCGCATCGCGGGCTCTCATAGAGGAGGTAAAGGGCTTCGATGAAACGCTGACCACGTGTGAGGATTACGAGCTCTGGATACGCTGCGCGGCGCGCAGCCCGATCGATGCCATCGCTGAGCCGCTCACGCTCGTACGCCGCCACCAAGAGCATTACATGAAGCCGATCGGGGCGCTGCACGACACGATACGGGTGGTGGACAGGATGTTGGACGCCAGGCTTGCTGGAAACGCCGAGTCCTACGTACGCAAGCGGCGGGCCGAGCTATGGGCGCAACTGGCCAGGGCATACGCGGTTCAGGGACAGCATGCGGCAGCGTTTGCGGCGCTCTCCATCAGCGCGCCGTTCTCGTGTCGGTACTTGATCTGGTGGCGCGGTGCTCTGGCCGTGGCAGGGTGGACACTGGCGCCCGCGGCGGTGCGCAAAGGAGTGCGCCGATGCCGCGGGATCTTGCGTTCGCGCCGCGCGCGCTCACACGGAAGCATGAGCAGGCGTAAGGCGCCCGGCCGCGAGGAATTCATTCGCAGGGACTCCATGGCGAAATGAGGCTGTCCCCGGGCAAAGAGCGATACCCCGCGCTGACGGGCATCCGGGCATTCGGCGCCACGGCGGTGTTCTTCGCCCATTTCCCCGTGCAGCCCGACTGGCACGTCGTCATCAATGTCATGGCGTTCTTCTACGCCCTGAGCGGCTTTCTCATCGTGCGCCTCTATCATGAGCAGGCCGAGATCACGACGGCGTGGCTGTCGAAGTACTTCCTGAATCGGTTCGCACGCATCTACCCCGTGTATTTTCTGCTTCTGTGCCTCGCGGTACCGCTGCAGTGGCCGGCGCGGCCGGCGGAGCTTTTGACGAATTACACGCTGACGCACGCACTTTTCTACCATGAGCGAATCATCCTCGCGCCGAGCTGGTCGCTCACGGTGGAGGAGTGCTTCTATGCCCTGGCGCCCGTATTCATGATCCTGGCCCGGCGGCGTGGCTTCGCAGCGGTATTCGCGCTCGGGGCCGGCCTGCTCGGGGCCGCGCTGGCGATATCGGAGCTGCGCATCGGCTTTTTGCAGACCCCGGTCTTTGTGCTTTCGACTACCTTCTTCGGGCACTTCGCGGAGTTCTTTGCGGGCGTATGGCTCGCGCTTTATGTCACGCGCCTCGAGCGCGCAGGGAGTCTGCGCGTCGCGG
Organism: Gammaproteobacteria bacterium; assembly: GCA_028870635.1. Classification (GTDB taxonomy): domain Bacteria; phylum Pseudomonadota; class Gammaproteobacteria; order Steroidobacterales; family Steroidobacteraceae; genus 13-2-20CM-66-19. The sequence goes on from JAGWPE010000184.1 coordinate 10,398, forward strand.
GCTGCCGGCAGACGATCGCGGGTCTTGCTGCCGTGTCGGTGCTCGCGGGCGCCATGCTGGTCATCTACAGGCACGCGCCGCTCGATGTGCGCGCCGTCATCCTCATCAACAACTTCCTGATTCCGGCGCCGATCGCGCTCCTTTATTGCGGACTCATCCGCGAGGACACGGTCCTGTCGCGGGCGCTCTCCGGCAATTGCGCACGGCTCCTCGGCCGCGGCTCCTACTCCTTTTACCTGCTGCACACGCTGGTCATCGATTACCTCAGCGCACCGCTGCTCAGAGCCTTTCCCGGGCATAGGCCCCTTCTGGTGCTCGGCACGTTCGCCGTCGCCTGGACGATCGCCATCGTGCTCTTCCTCTACTACGAGGAGCCGATGAATCTTGCCATCCGCCGCTGGGCTGCGCTCCGTGCCGGCAACCAGGCGCGCGGGTCGTTGCGAGGGTCCATGCCAGCAGGAAGGTGATAGACAGGAAGAGGGACTCGAGGACTCTCCTGGCGGCGCGGTGCGCTCCCGCCTGGAATGAACGTTCTGTCGGCGGGCCGGCACTCATGGGCGGCGGCCCGGCGTTCCGATAACGAGGGTGAAGGTCTGGATGAAATGAAAGTCGGGCCGGTGCAAAGCGAACTCCGAGTCTGCGGGATCGCAGAGGCGGCGCAGCTCCTCGTAGTCCACTGGCGACAGGTAGGGCCGCAGGCGCTCCCCCCAGGTGCCGCGGAACAGCCCTTCGAGAATGAACGCATGATCCGCGGGGGCGAGCGGGGCGATGCGTTCCAGCACCAGGGTGCGCACGGTGATGTCGCGCAACGCGCCGCATTGCATCCATCCGAGGAGGTTGCGCACTCCGCGCAGGTCGCGCTCCCGGAGTCCGTATCGATCCTCGTAGTAGCGCCGGACCGCCTGCATCACGAGGCGCTCGAGCCTCGCGTCCCAGGCGAAATAGAGCTCGGGTACGAGCGCGCTCTGGCCGACGACCATGCGGCCCCCGGGGGCGAGGAGACCCGAGAGCCTCCTTATGCCCGCCACCGGATCGCGCAGGTGGTTGAGTGTGTTGACGGACCAGACGAGATCGAAGCCTGCGCGCGGCAACGATATGGTGAGCAAGTCTCCCTGCCTCACGTCGATGGTGTCCGGGACGGCCGCGCGCGCCACCCGTACGTGCGCCGCGGACAGATCGATTCCGACGAGCCGCGCGTGCGGCCCGGAGGCGTCGCGCAGCCATTGCAACATCTCGCCGGTACCGCAGCCGGCGTCGAGAATCCGCATGCCGTCACGCAGCTCGAGGTCGAGGAGGGCCCGCTTGAGCTCCGGCGCCGCAAAGGCGTTGAAGAGCTGCAGCTTGCGCGAGTAGTCGCGCTCCGGCGTATCCCCCAGAAGGCCCGCCCGTGAGCTCACCGTTTCTCCAGGATGATGAGGAAGTGGTCGCCCAAGCGCCGCAGGCCCGGCCAGCCGGCGACGCGCCGGTCCCATCGCCACAGCCGCTCGTACCAGACCGGATGACGATCTTTGAGCCACCGCATGTAAGGAGGCGGAGCGAGCAGACACAGGGCGCGCTGGTGGACCAGGCGGAATTCCCGTGCGAACTCGCGGTAGAGCTCGGAGGGAGTCCAGTATCTCGTCCATACGGTATGGCCGTTCATCGTGACGGGTATCATCCCGCGGCGGAAGCGCACGCGGACTCGGCTCCAGTCGGCGCGGACCGCGTAATAACCGATCTCCCAGGGGCACCAGCGGCCGATCACCGTGAGCGCGAGACGTGCACGAGGCTTGAGGAGCCGTGCGCTCTCGCGCGCGACCGCCGACAGATCGGGTACGCAGTTGAGAGCGCCGAGGTCGGAGTAGCCACCGTCGAAGATCGACCGTCCCTCGATTCGCTCGAGCTCCTGGCCGCCGACCACTGCGGTGCGGACTCGATCGCTCACTCCCGCCTCGGTCGCCCGATCACGGGTCCTTTCTACCATCCGCGGCGACCAATCGACGGCGAGCACGTGATGGCCGCGCCGCGCCATGCGTACGGCATCGAGCCCGGTGCCACAGCCGAGGTCAATCAGCTGACTGCCGCCGGCGAAAGTGGCGTCGAGCCAACGCCACATCTCCCGGCGCATGTCCTGGATCAGGGCATTGTTGCCCCGTGGCCCGTCGTAGTCGGCGGCGACGCTATCGAATGCGTCGCGCGTATCTTCGAGAAACATACTCATCTCCAAACATGATGCCGAGGCTGATCCATCCGTCCGCAGACATCGCCGCCGACCCTTTCCACGAGCACCCGCACGGATTGCTGCGGATTCATCGTCAGGTGCTCGGGGGCGTCTTCGAGTTTGCGACCGAGAGCCCGCAGTTGCTGCGGCTCGTCCGTTGGGCCTACGACGGCCTGCCGCGGCATCGGCTGTCGACAGCGCCGACGCGCATCAAGGTCCGGCTGATGGTGGGTGGCCGGATGGAGGCCGAGCGCACGTTGCGGAGCGCCAGGGCGCGGGGGCGCATGCACGAGCCGGCCCCATTCGCGATGATCTCCGCGCCCGGACTCCTTTGCGGCGCCAGCGATTGCTCGACCGTCGCGGTCATGTCTCCCGAGCGGCGCACTGCGCTCATCGTCGTCGCGCGCGAGCTGCTGCGATTTCCCTATCATGTGCGCTACGAGCTCATCGAGCTCGCGGTATTCACGCTCGCAGCCCGTGTTCAGGAGTTGATGCCACTGCACGCCGCCTGCGTGGGCCGCGGCCGCCGCGGGTTGCTTCTCATCGGGGACAGTGGTGCCGGCAAGTCCACCGCCGTGCTGCATTGCGCTCTCGAGGGCTTGGACGTCGTGTCGGAGGACAGCCTGTTCGTCGCGCCGCGCGCGCTGCTTGCGACCGGTGTCGCCAACTTCTTGCACGTGCGGCGGGAGTCGCTGCGCTTCCTCTCGGCTGCGGATGCGAGTCTCATTCGTGGCGCTCCGGTCATCCGCCGCCGCAGCGGCGTGCGTAAGTTCGAAGTCGACCTGCGGCAGCGGCGGTTTCGGCTCGCGCCGCGGCCGCTCGAGATCCAAGGGCTGGTGGCGCTCTGCGCTGGCAGCGCGGCAGGCGGGGAGCCGCAGCTCGTGCCGCTGGCGCCTGCTGAAGCCGACGCGCGGCTTCGCGCAAGCCAACCCTATGCCGTCAGTCAGCCGGGTTGGCGCATATTCGCGGAGCGAATGCGCTCCGTGCCGGCGTTCGAGTTGCGCCGCGGGCGCCATCCACGGGACTCGATAGCGGCGCTGAGGCAGCTGTTGCACGGTCAATGAGCGCGCGCGAGGGCGGCTCTTACCGGTTGCAGAGTCTCCGTCCGGGTCGGACGTGAGGAGAGCCACTGCAGGATGCGCCGGGTCTGAGACTGCTCGCGCCACCGCGGGTCCGCGGACCAGGGGCCGGTTCTAGATGCGACCCGCATCTGTTGGCGCTGCTCGCTGGTCAGGAATACTCGCGAGGCGACGTACCGCAGCGCCTGCGTCGCCGAGCGGGCCCAGATGATACCGGGCATTGGATCGATGTAGAGATGCGAGTAGGAGAAGTCGGCCAGCGTCCGCCGGCGCGAGGCTTGACGGAGCACCCACGGACAGCCCCGCTCGAGGTGGGCGCGCACGCCGCGAGGGACTGCGCCGGGGAAGTAGCGTTCCGTGAGCATGAGCGGCGGTGTGGCCCACCAGAAGCGCCCATCGCTGCCGTGCAGGCGTATGAGATCCTCCCAATCCGCATCGCTCATGCGGCGTGCGAGTCGGCAGATGTCGTGGAGTTGAACGAGCCTCAATCCGCGGCATGTCATACTGCCCGCCGCATGCGCCAATACGTGCGCCATCAACGCGGCGGCGCAGGGATATCCGTTGAGGCCGGGCTGGGCATGCGGTGGGTAAACCAGGTCGGTGAGGTCCGTCGGGGTGAGCGGCAGGCGCTCGCTGATCCGGTGATGTAGATCGATCTTGATGGGATTGTCTGCGTGCTCGCCGAGTATGGCGCTTCGGCCGGGGCCCGGCGGGTCGAAGCCCTGGTGCTTCCAGGTGGTGCCGGCGTCGCGATAGCTCAGGGCCAGAATCACTGCCACTGCAGTCTCGACATCGTCAGGGTGTACCAGCAGGTCAAGATCCGACATCGGCCGCTCACCCGGGGCATAGACGCCGGCCATGTGCATCGCCGCGCCTTTGAGCACGACAACGGCGATGCCGGCGCTGCGCGAGCGCTCCTCGATCGTCGCCAGAAGCTCGTTGATGCGTTGCTGCCGCAGCAGGGTGTGCCGGCGCTGCTCGGAGAGAAAGCTCATCCAATGCGGTGGCCCTTGCCAGCGAAGCGCTCCCGCGAGCAGCGCCGATATGCCGTGCATGGCCGCCACCGCGGGCGCGAGCCGCCATTCGAGCTCGCTCCACGCGGGTCCCTCGGCACCGCCGCACGCGAACTCCGTGGCGAGCGACTCCGTGATGCGATACAGCGCCGACTGCACTGCGGCGAGAGGTGGTAAGCGGATGGAATCGGTGGGCATGGCGTGTCCTCATGGGAAGCCGGGCGCCGGCGACGGGACGGTCGCGACCGTCGGGGGTGGTGCACTGAGAAAGCTCTTCTCGCGCGCGAGGAGACGAGCCCAGCGCCGCCGCAGCGAGCGGTGTGCTCGCTCCCCGGCCGCGCCGGGAAGAAGGCCGCCTTCGCTCGAGATACGCACTTGCTCGTGCAGCAGATCGCGCACCTCGCGGTAAAACGGCGAGGTGTAAGTACCCTGGAACATCATGGCGAGATCGCCGCTCGCCTGCCAATGGGTCTTCTCTCCCAGCTGCGCGCTGACGAGATCGTGGAACTTCGTGCCCGGCAATGGGTACGCGACGCTGACGCCGACGTCATCTGGTCGCGTGGTCTCGATGAGCTCCCGCGTCGCGAGAATGTCGGACAGCTCTTCCCCGAGGTATCCCAGCTGGATGAAGAGTCCCACCCGGATGCCGGCGGCGCCGAGCCGCTCGCGCGCGGTGCGGATCTCCGCCACACGGATGCCCTTGTTCATGGCATCGAGCACGTGCTGGCTGCCACTTTCGGCGCCGAGCCACGCTTCCCGGCAGCCGGCCTGGAGCAGGGCGGCCGCCATGCGCTCGCTGATGAGATCGGCGCGCGTCTGGATGGTGAATGGAATGGATCCGCCCGAGACTGCCAGGGCGCTCGCGAATTCGCTCACCCAGTCGACGCGGAAACCGAAGATATCATCGGCGAACCAGATGTGGTCAGGGGCCAGATCGCGCTTGATGCGGGTCATCTCCGCGGCGACCTCGGCGGCGGGCCGCTGCAGGTAGCGATTGCCCCAGATCGGTTTCGCACACCAGGCGCAGCGGAAGGAGCAACCGCGGGAGGCCGCCATGTTGAGACTGAAATGACCGTGCGCGCGGCGCCACATCGCGCGGTATCGCTCGACATCGATGAGGTCCCAGGCCGGCGATGGCAGCTCGCCGCGCGCCGGTGGGATGCGTATTCGTGCCGGGCGCGGCGAGGTCCCGGAGGCGCCGGCGGTGACGCCGGCGACCCCCCGCACGAGCTCTTCGCCGCCGATCGAAGGGCGCGCATCGAGGCGCTCCATTAGCAGCTCCAGTGCTTCGATGCCTTCCCCGGCGAGAACGGCATCGGCGCCGGCTGCAAGGTAGGCTTCCGGAGCGTCGGTGGCGTCGGAGCCGGCCACGACCACCCGCGCCGCCGCGCGCCGCGCCGCGCCGATCATCCGGCACGCCGCCCCCCGCATCCGTGCGAGGCACATCTTGGTCAGGAAGTTGTAGTTGTCCTCGTAAAGCAGCACGAGCTGCGGCTCGACCCTGCAGAGCTGGCGCTCGTATTCCCGGATACCGTCCGCCAGCATCGCATCGAAGAGATCCACCTTGTGGCCCAGGGCGCGAAGGTGCGCGGCGATCTGCAGGGTCGCTAGCGGAGGATAGGGTTTCGCTCGCCGCCATTGCTTGCGGTCGAGGCGCAGGAAATAGGAATGACCCACGAGGATCGACAGCATCGTCTGCGTATGTGCTCCGCGACCGGGATCCGGGTTCACCTTGAACCGGGCTCCGCCGCGGAAGGTACCCATCGCGATAGGGGTGAAACCATGACGATCAGTGGCAGGTATTTGACGGTTCTCCTCACGCTGGCGAGCCTCCTCGGCGGCGGGCGGGCATTCGCCGAGCCGTACCTCGCCGTCCGGATGGGCCTCAAGTGCGAGACCTGTCACGTGAACCCGACTGGCGGGGGCCTGCGCAGCGACTTCGGCGATGTGTTCGCGCAGACTCAGCTGCCGGCCCACCCTATCCGCGGGAACTGGGGACTGTGGACGGGCGAGGTGGCGAAGTGGCTGCGGGTGGGCGGGGATCTGCGTTATGACGCCAATTTCACGGAGACGCCGCATGCGACGACCAGCCATCGGCTCGCGGTCCAACAGGGCCGGCTGTATGCCGAGGCGGAAGTCGTACCGAACCGGCTCATCTTCTATGCCGATGCGCAGGTCACGCCCGGCACGGCGCTCGATCGTGAGGCTTACGCCATCTTCTGGTCGGCGGCCCACGACTGGTACATCAAGGGGGGACGGATGTATCTGCCCTTCGGCTTTCGCTTCGAGGATCAGACCGCATTCGTATACGACGTCAGCAGCATCACCATGTACTCACCGGACAACGGCCTCGAGTTCGGCTGGCTGCGCGGCCACTGGGACGCGCAGCTCACCGTCAGTGAGGGCACCGCGGCGGGGGCCGTGCCGTCGAGCTCCGGCAAGGAATACGGGTTGCAGGTGAGCTATGTCGAGTCGGCGTGGCGGTTAGGTATCGCGGCCAACGACGACGACTCGCCGTTCGCCAGGCGCAAGATCCTCGGCGCCTTCGGCGGCTTGCGGACCGGGCCGGTCGAATGGCTGGCAGAGGTGGACAGCGTCGAGAATGAGTACGCCGGGGCCAAGGGCGTGACGCAGGCGGCCGCGCTCCTCGAGGCGGACTGGCTCATCGCGCCGGGCAACAATCTCAAGGTCACGTTCGAGCCTTACGACCCCGATCGGGACGTGCGCGACAACCGCAAGACGCGGTTGAGTCTCGTCTACGAGCTGACGCCGGTGCAGTTTGTGCAGGTGCGAGCCGGTGTGCGCGACTACAACGGACCGCGCGGAATCGACTCGGAGAATTCGACGCTCTTCTTCATCCAGCTCCACGGGTTCTTCTGACCGTGGAGGCCCCGGATTCCTGCAACCGGGTCGAGGGCGGGTCGGCGATCCGGCAGTTGGCGACCGCCAGCGCGTCGGCCACGGCCGCACAGGCGTTGACCGAGGTGAGGACGCCCGCGGGTGTGGTGAGCCGCCGTGAGCTGCGGGCGAGAATCTGCTCGACCCTCGCCCCGGGCATCCGTCTGCCGTCCGCGAGAAGCAGCGCTACGATCCCTGTGACTTCCGCGGTCGCCAGAGAGCTTCCTGAGGCGAAGTCATAGCGCCCCCCGGGCACCAGCGTCAGGATGCCGTGGCCGGGGGCCAGCAGATGCCGAGAGCGGGCGCTGGCATCCTCCGCCGACTGCACGCCCAGTACTCCCGGCACGTCTATGGGAAAGGCGTTGACCAGCCCGCTATGAGCCGGCGGTACCGCGCCGACATAGATGATGCCTTGCCGCATACCGTAACGGATGAGGCGCGCGAGCAAGGGATCGGGTGGCCCTGCGAGGCTCAGATTGACGATGTCGGCGTGCGCGGTGATGGCCGCCTGCAGTGCCTGAGCCAGGGTGAAGCTGTTGCAAGCCGCCTCGGCAACATCCTGCCGCAACGGCCAACAGGCCTTGAGAACGATCAGCCGCGACTGCGGGGCAACCCCCAACACGCCAAGTCCTCCGTCGGCGGTCGCCGCAATCACGCCGGCGACTTGGGTGCCGTGGCGGTCATCCTCGAAATCGCTGCCGCCGGCGACGAAGTCCCCCCGCACGATGATGCGGCCCCGGAGGTCGGGATGCCGGTAATCCACACCTGTGTCGATTATGGCGATCCGAACGGCGGCGCCTTGCGAGAGCCTGTGAGCCTGCAGCACGCCGAGTTCCCTCAGATTGCGTTGCAGCGGGAGGTAAGGCCGCCTGCCCGAGGGTCGGGAGTGGATGTCGGAATTCCCCCGTTGGCTGGAATCGGCCTCCGTCGTGAATTCGTTGAGCGGCTGTACGGACTCGACACGAGAATCGCGCTCGAGCCGCGCGATCACAGAGGAGCGCGCAGTCAGGTCGGGCAGACGCACCACGATACAATGCACCCGCAGGCTCTCGATCGGCCAGGCCGACACCTCCCGCAGCCTGTAGTCACGCTCCAGCGAGCGGGCGGTCGCGCGGGCGCCGGCGCTGACCTGGTACACGCCCGCCCCGCCATAGCCCCGCGGCGTCGAGGCGGGCGTTGCGACCGCAGGCGCTGGCTCGTTACGCACGGTGATCACCACGAACCGCGTCGGGTCGGCTCTGGCCTGGGCGGGCAGCTCAGGAGGGCGCAGGGCATCCTGCCGCAGCGCGCACCCCGCCGCCAGCCCCATGACGGCGAGGAAAAGGACTCTCAGCGGAGCTCTCCCCACATCAGCGAACGCCGTTCTGGACCGGCTCCGCAAAGAGGACCGCCGGATTGGCGCGCAGAGCAGCCATCCGCTGGGCGAGCACGGCAGAGGAGGCGGCCGGCGGCGCAAATCCCAGCGTATAGACATCTCCGTCCGCCGGACCGTCGATGATGTGTGCGCCGGCCCCTTGCAGCAGTGTCTGCAAGCCTCCTACCGACAGTTCCGTCCTGAACAGAACGCGCACCCGCGGGCCCGACTCATATGAGGGCGATGCTGACGTCAGGGTCACATAACGAGCGCTGCTGGCGCCACTGGACGAGTGCCACATCCAGGCTCCGACGCCAATGGCAAACGCCTGCACGATCACCGCTGCCGCGAGCCAGCGCACGACCGGGGGCGCCCGCCGGACGGGATTTGTGACCGGTAGGAGATCGGGCCCGGCAGCAGACGCACGCGGCTCGCGGCCCGCATCCGGGTTCTGGATGCGTGCGAGCAGCTTCTGATAAGAGGATTCCGCGGCGAAGACGAGCGGTCCCTCGGCGCGCATCGCTGCGCGCACCCGCAGTTGCTCATCGTAGTCTTCCAGGCACTGCGCACAGGCGGCGATATGCTCTCGCAGTGCCGGGTCCGCCTCCGCGGGGATCGACCCGTTGACGAGCCAGGGGATGAGCTGCTCGGCGCGCGAGTGCAGTGCGGAGCGTTTGGAGCGTAGTTTCACGTGGTCTCTCTTCTGCTCAGTCGGGACCTGCCAGGGTGGTGAGGAGGGTCTTCAACTTGCGGCGCGCGTGGAACATGCGGGTCTTCACCGTGTTGACCGGACATTGCATGATGGATGCGATCTCCTCGCAGGAGTGCCCGAGGTGGTAGGCGAGCTCGATGGCCGTCCGCTGCTCGAGCGGCAGGCGCCGCAGTGCCACGTCGAGCCATTCATTGAGCTCTTCCTGGCGCGCGGGCTCGTCGGCAGCGGGCTCCGTCTCGACCTCGATGTCCACGGGCGGGGGCCCGGCATAGCGCAGCGTCTTCAGGCCGCGCCGATAGGCGATGCCGAGAATCCAGGTGGACACCCGCGAGGCGCCGCGAAAGTCGCCGGCGTGCTGCCAGACGACCCAGAAGGTGTCGTTGATGATCTCCTCGGCGAGGTCATACCTCGTGGTGAGCCGCATCAGGAACCGGGCGAGGCGGCGGTGATAAAGGAGATAGAGCTCCTTCATCGCGGCGCTGTCGCGTCCCGCGATCCGCACGAGCAGGGCGCATTCGCGTGCGTCGTTCGAGCGGCCGCCCGCGGGGCTCGCGTCCTGTTCCGCCAATGTCATGCAAGTCAGTACCTTTTCGCCCGTCGCGGGTTCATGGCTGGCGGCTCAAAATTGCCAGAGCACGGTCGCCGATACCCGCCCGCCCGCCGAATTGCGCCCAAAGAGGCGCACCGCGCGGTCCGCCGTGCGGAAGTAAGCGAGTTCGAGCTCGAGCGAGCCCGCTGCATGGGTGACACCCACGCTCCAGAAGCCATACCCCGTGCCGAAGGGATCGGCCATTCGATCGTAGCCGACCGCCGCGGTGAGGGATAGCCAGGAGAGGAGGGGCTGGCTCCATTGGGCACCGTAGGCGAAGGCGCTGCGGTCCTGATCGGTCTGCAGCGAGCCCTGGTAGCGCTCATACCGCAGGGCGTCCGGCGTATATGCCAGGGTCAGATACAGGCGATCCATGACGTCCCAGCTCAACCCGAGCTGATCGTAGTCGTAACGCTGGCCATGCAGATGGGGGTTGCCGTAGCCGCCGCCCGGGAAGGCGTAACGGGTGTAAGTCAGGGTGGCGCTCAGGCCGGTGCTCAGCGCCAGACCGTAGCCCACATAGGCGTCGAGCTCCCTCGCCGAGCCGCAGGACCCGCCGCTCAAACCGGCCGACCCCCATACCCCCGCAAAGGCGGTCCAATCGGATGCCCCGCGCTCGCGAAGGTGAACGTCCGCCTGGGCGGCCGGATGGCCGCAGGTCTGGGAGACACCCCTGTAGACATCATCGGCGGTCAATGCCACCGAGCCGCCCGCGCCGACGGCGGCCGGACTCACCGCCGGCCACAGCGGCAACAAACACGAGGCGGCCAGCGCCGCGGACCCCAGGGCACGCATGGGGTCGCATCTTGCACCGTTTCCGGCGGCCGGGGAATCAGCCGCCGCGCATTTCGAGCAGGGCTCGCGCCGGCATCATGTTCTGGTTCATGTGGGACATGACCCATATGGAGCCGAAAAAGACCAGCGAGACGATGAGCACGCCGAAGGCCAGGGCGAGCGCGTTGTTGGTGTTGTCGGGCGAGGTCGTGAGGTGCAGAAAGAAAACGAGGTGCACGCCCACCTGCGCGAGGCCGAACACGATGAGCGCCATGACGATGCCCGGCCCGTAGATGACGTGCTCATCGAGCGACCAGAAGGAGGCCGCCGTCAGGGCGGCGGCGAGCGCCAGCCCGATGATGTAGCTGCGCAGCTCCGAGCCCAGCGTGGGGTGCCGCGCCCCGGGGGGCGCCTCGCCGGCGACGTGCTCTTCGCCCACGTGCGAGCCCAGATCGAATTCGTCGAAGTCTTCGCGGTTGGAGCTCAAGGCGTTATTTTCCCGATGAGATACACGACGGTGAAAATGCCGATCCAGATGATGTCGAGCGCGTGCCAGAAGAGCGAGAAGCAAAGATATCGGTGGCGGATGCTCGCCTTGAAGCCCTTCGCCGGGAACTGAGCCATCATGGTGCCGAGCCAGAGCAGGCCCGCGGTCACGTGCGCGCCGTGACAACCGACCAGCGCGAAGAATGATGTCAGGAAGGCGCTGCGGGTCGGGCCGTCGCCCCGGGCGACGAGGCCATAGAACTCGTGGACCTCGAGCCCGATGAAGGCGGCGCCGAGGAGGCCCGTGACCGCGAGGAATATCTCCGACCACAGGAGGTTGCGCCGCGCGACCGCGAGGCTCGTCAGCCCGCAGGCAAAGCTCGAGAGCAGGAGGCACGCGGTCTCGAGTGCGGTGCCGTGCAGGTCGAAGATCTCCTGCGGCCCGGGGCCGCCGTTGCGCGCGTGGATCAGCACGGTGTAGGTGGCGAAGAAGCAGGAGAAGAGAATGACGTCCGAGAGGATGAAGATCCAGAAGCCGTAGCCGACCACGATGCGCTTCGGCGCCGGTCCGCCCGCGCCATGGCCGGTGTACTCCGGAACGCCGGCGGCCGGCGCGTGCCCGATGTGGTAGGGATCGCGGCCGGTGCGCAGTGCAGTGGTGGGGGCGCTCATTCGGCGGACTCGCGCTGCGTCTCCCGGCGCAGCTGCCGGTGTTGCAGCGCCGCGCTGCGCGCGGCCCGATTGGCGCGGTCGATGCGGGCCACTTCCTCGGCCGGAATCAGCTCTTCGTCATGATCGCGCCAGGCGAAGACGACGAACGTGGCGTAAGCGCCGGCGAGCCCGAGCAGCACCAGCCACCAGATGTGCCAGATGAGCGCGAAGCCGGTCACCACCGCGAGGAATGCGGTGACGAATCCCGTCGGGCTGTTGCGCGGCATGTGTATCGGCTCATACCGCGGCTCCGGTCTCGTCAGCTGCCCGATCTCGCGTGCGCGCGCCTTCATGTCCCAGTACGGCTCCTGGTCGGTGACGTCGGGCAGCACCGCGAAGTTGAAAGCCGGCGGCGGCGAGGCGGTCGCCCACTCGAGGTTGCGCCCGTCCCACGGGTCGCCCGTCACGTCGCGCCGCTGCTCACGGGTGCGCACGGAGACGACGATCTGAGCGATCTGCGCGATGATGCCGAGGAGGATGATGACGACGCCGCCTTCTGCGACGACGAGCCATGGGTGCCACTCCGCCACGTCATAGTGCTGCAGCCGCCGCGTCATGCCCTCCAAGCCGAGGACGTACCCGGGACCCCACGCCACCCAGAATCCGATGAGCCAGAGCCAGAACGCCCACTTGCCGAGCCGCTCATCGAGCACGAAGCCGAATGCCTTGGGGAACCAGTACGTGTACCCGGCGAAGGCACCGAAGATCACCGCGCCGATGATGACATTGTGGAAGTGTGCGACCAGGAAGAGGCTGTTGTGGAGCTGAAAATCCGCGGGCGGCACCGCGAGCAGCACACCCGTCAGGCCGCCGATGGCGAACGTGACTATGAAGCCGATGGACCAGAGCATCGGCGTGCGAAAGCGCACGTAGCCGCCATACATGGTGAAGAGCCAGTTGAAGATCTTCACGCCCGTCGGCACGGCGATGATCATGGATGCGATGCCGAAGATGCTGTTGACGTCGGCGCCCGCGCCCATGGTGAAGAAGTGATGCAGCCACACCATGAAGGAGATGATGCAGATCGCCATGGTCGCGTAGATCATCGAGCGATAGCCGAAGAGCGGCTTGCACGAGAAGGTGGAGACGACCTCGGAATAGATGCCGAAGGCGGGCAGAGCCAGGATGTAGACCTCCGGATGGCCCCAGGCCCAGATGAGGTTCATGAACATCATCGAGTTGCCGCCGGCGGTGTCGGTGAAGAAATGAAAGCCGACGTAGCGGTCGAGGAGCAGCATGGCGAGCGTCGCGGTGAGCACCGGGAAGGCCGCGACGATGAGCAGATTGGAGGCGAGCGCCGTCCAGCAGAACATCGGCATGCGGGTGTAATGCATGCCGGGAGCGCGCAGCTTGAGAATGGTCGTGACGAAGTTGATCCCGGTCATGAGCGTGCCCACACCTGAGATCTGCAGCGACCAGCAGTAGTAGTCCACCCCGACACCCGGCGAGTACCGCAATTCCGAGAGCGGCGGGTAGGGGAGCCAGCCCATGCGGTCGAACTCGCCGATGACCAGCGACAGGTTGACGAGCAGCGCCCCTGCGGCGGTGAGCCAGAAGCTCACGGAGTTGAGAGTGGGGAAGGCCACGTCCCGCACGCCGAGCTGCAGCGGCACGACGAGATTCATCAGGCCGATCACGAACGGCATGGCGACGAAGAAGATCATGATCGTGCCGTGCGCCGAGAACACCTGATCGAAGTGCGACGGCGGCAGGAATCCCGGCGCGTCGTAGGCCATCACCTGCTGGGTGCGCATCATGATGGCGTCGATGAATCCGCGCAGCAGCATCACGCTGGCGAGGATGCAATACATGACTCCGATGCGCTTGTGATCGACGCTCGTGATCCACTCGCGCCAGAGGTACGGCACGTATCCCTTTGCGACCACCCAGGCGAGGATGGCCACGACGGTGATGAGGACGCCCAGGCCCGAGAAGAGCGGCAACGGCTCGTGGAACGGAATGGCCTGCCACGTGAGCCTGCCGAGCAGGGTCATCGCAGCCCCACCGGCTGGACGTTGGCCACTCCCCCGCGCGGGCCGTCTCCGGGCGGCAGCTTCAGCATCACGATGTCCGCGAAGAGGCCGGGCCGCACGGCCCGGTAGGTATAGGGGTGCGGCGGTACGCTTTGGTGCAACAGCTCGCGGTATGCCGCATCATCCAACGCCGGGCCGGCGCTCCGTGTGGATGCAACCCACGCGTCGAACTGGCTCCGGCGCACCGCTTCGGTGTCGAAGTGCATGTCGGCGAAACCGTCGCCGCTGATCATCGCGGATTCGCCGCGATAGACGCCCGGGTGATCGGCCTCGAGGTAGAGGGTCCCCGCCATGCCGCTCATGCAATAGAGCATGCTGCCGAGCTGCGGAACCCAGAACACGTTCCATACCGAGGCCGAGGTCAGCACGAGGTGCAGCGGAACGCCGGCGGGAACCACCAGCCTGTTGACGCTCGCGATGCCGAGCTTGGGGTAGATGAAGAGCCACTTCCAGTCGAGGGAGACCACCTGGATGTCGAGCGGGGCGGCTTTCGCGGGCAGGGGCTGTGCGGGATCGAGGTCGTGGGAGCCGATCCAGGCGATGCCGCCCAGAAAGATGATGACCAACGCGGGAATCGACCAGACGATGAGCTCGACTCGTCCGGAGTACACGAAATCCGGTTGCCGGCGCGCGCGCGGGTTGGAGGACCGGAACCACCATGCGACGCCGAGTGTCGCGATGATGGTCGGGATGACGATCGCGAGCATGATCACGATGGAATCGAGCAGGATTTTGCGCTCGGCGGCGCTGATGGGACCGGCCGGCTGCAGCTGCGCGCGTCCGCAGCCGGCGAGCTGACCCAGCAGCAACACCGTCAGAAGAGCAAAGCCGATCTTGCCCGCTCTGCCTGAGTTTCTTTTCCGGTCGATGGCGGGGACTCCTCCGGCGAGGCGGGGATCAACGCCGGCCTGACTTCAAAGTTCCTGCCGGGCCGAGCTGCCCTCCCAGCCGCTGGGGCTCGAGCGCCGCCGTGATTGACCGTCGCGGATGTGCGCTGGTATCGTTACCAGGCCATGCGCAGAACACCCGTGCCCGCAGGCGCAGCGCTCGCTCTGTTGCTGTCGGCGCTCACCGCAACGGCGCTCGCGGCGGCGCCGCTGACCGCAATGAGCCGCAATCCGTGTCCGCCGCCCCGGCCGGGCGATACCGCCGGATCGGCCTTCCTGCACATGCTCCTCACGCCCGGGGCGCGCTTCGCGCGGCCGGCGCAGTCAGCGGCGCAGGAGCAGGGCGCCGAGCGCGCAGCGGCGCGGCAGCGGGCGCGGGACTGGGCCGACCTCTGCCGTTACCGCGCCGACGATGCGGCTTTGACGGCACATCCGCGCGTCGTGCTCATGGGGGACTCCATCACCGATTTCTGGCGACAGGGCGATCCGGCGCTCTTCGGCCGCGACATCGTGGACCGCGGCATCAGCGGCCAGACGAGCAGTCAGATGCTCGTGCGCTTCTGGCCTGACGTCATCGCGCTGCATCCTCGCAGCGTGCAGATCCTGGCGGGTACCAACGACATCGCGGGCAATACCGGTCCCACCACGGAGCAGGATTTCAAGAACAACATCATGGCCATGGTCGCCCTGGCGCGGATCCACAACATCCGCGTGCTGCTGGGCGCGATCCCGCCGGCGATGTCTTTCTGGTGGACACCGCATCCTTACCGGCCGGCGGCGCAGATCCGCCGCCTGAATGACTGGTTGCGCAGCTATGCCGGCTGGAGCGGGGCCGAGTTCGTCGACTATTACGCGCACCTCGCGACGCCCGCGGGCGCGTTCCGCCCCGATCTCTCCAACGACGGGGTCCACCCGAATGCCAAGGGCTACAAGGTCATGACGGCGCTGCTGCAGGGCGCGCTCGCCAAATAGCGGGCCTCGTCTCAAGCCAGGGTGGGCCGCTCCGTGCCGGCCGCTCGCTCCTCGCCGGTCACCGCCTGGCCGGAGTCGATGCCGAGCCACAGCAGCGCGGCCGCGACCGCGCAGCCGCTGCCGATGGCAAAAGCCGCGCCCCAGGCGTGGTGTCCGGAAAGATATGCGACTATCGGGATGCCGATGATTCCGCCCAGGATGCCGCCTGTGTTGAGAATTCCCCCGACGGCCATCGAATCGTCGCGGCCGACTGCCATCGATGCCGCCCAGTAGGCGGCTTCGTTGATCTCGATGAACCCGAAGCAGGCAGTCAGGGCTGCGACGGCAACGTACCCGTTGGAGGTCCATGCCGCTATCAGAAGCAATACCGCTACGAGCGGCAGTGCAACGAGCGGAACGCCGCGAAAGCCCCACGCGGCGCCATGGCGCGCGCAGAGCTTTCCGGTGACGATGCCGCCGATTCCCGACCCGGCCCCTGCCACGATGGGGGGCGCCGCGGAGAGCCAACCGCTCTGCAGGACCGAGAAGTGACGCTGCTGAATGAGATAGAGGAAGCACCAGTTGGATAACAGATAGAAGGAGTAGTTCATCGCCAGGTAGGAAAGGGCGAGGAGTGCGCTGTTGCGATTGGCCAGCAGGCGCAGCAGCCGCCGCAATGTGATCTTGTCGGCCACCGTCGACGGTGCGGTCTCGCCGAGCTCCGCAAGCTCGGCGGCGGAGACGGACGGGTGCTCGCGCGGGGTATTGCGCGCGTACCAGGCCCAGAGGGCGAGCACGAGCAGGGGCGGAATCGCGGACCAGGCGAGCGCCTGCTGCCACCCCACCGTGGTCATCAGCACCGCGATGAGAGCCGGGGTCAGGGCGGCGCCGATGTTGAGGCCCATGTTCTGCGCGCCGAGCGCCAGCGCCCACTGGCGCGCCGGGAACCAGGCTTCGAAGACACCGTTCGAGACCGGGAAGATGCAGCCTTGTGCGATCCCGAGCATGAACTGCGCCCCCACCAACACGATGAAGAGCGCGCTGCCGCTCGCGATCTCGGGCGCCGCGGGGGTCGCGATCGCCGCGGCGAAAGCCATGATGCCGAACGCCGTGAACGCCACACGTGCGCCGACTCGCTGTCCGATCAGGCCGCCCGGCAGCTGGAAGAGGGCATAGCCGATGACGAATGCCTGCTCGATCCAACCGATCTGCAGCTGGGTGAGGTGCAGGTCGGGCATCATCCGCTCTGCCGCGACGGTCACTCCGGTGCGCTGGACGTAGGCGATCAGACCGAACGCAAAGAGAAAGGCGAAGATGCGCCAGCGAATTCTCGCTCCGAGCCGACTCCTGCCCGCGGGGCTCATGCCGGTATCACCGGCGATTCCCGCGGCTGGCGCGGCCGGCGGCGGCGCGTCGCCGGCCGGGGCGCGAGGAGCAGGCCGGGGAAGGCGCCCGCGCACAGCGCGCTCGTCCAGTCCTCGCAGAGCGCGACGGCCTCGGCGGCCTTGAAGGTGCGCGGATTGATGCTGGCCTCGATCCACAGTCCATCGAGCAGCGCCGAGAGGGCGATGGCCGCCGGACGCAGCCTGAAGCGGGGAACTCCCTCGCTCCTGTGCAGCTGGCGGAGGAGCGACTCGAGCGCGGCCCGGTAAGCGGCGTAGGTGCGGTCGTGCACGGCCCGCATTGCGGCATCGTGCGAGATCATGCTCCAGAAGACGAGCCAGGCGTTGAATATGCCGGGATCGAGCAGCGCGGGCGCAAACCACGCCTCGTAGAAGCGCCGCAGGCGCTCGCGCGCGGTGGTGCCGCTCTCGCGGGCCTGCCGGTCTATGGATTGCAGCAGGGAAAGCGACAGTGTTTCGTAGGAGGCGGCGATGAGGGCGGAGACGCTCGGAAAGTGATGGGTGATGAGGCCCGCAGACACGCCGGCCTCGGCGCCGATGCGCCGTACCGAGAGCCCGTCATGACCGTACTTGCGCAGACACGCCAGGGTCGCCTCGATGAGCGCTTCGCGGCGCACGGTGGGCGGTGCGCGGCGGAACTTCGGCTGCTGCTCTCTGGCCATCCGCCGCGATCATACCGCAGCTCCCCTTGACCGTCGCCGGGCACACTGCTATACGGTTGTAAAATAGCAGCGAGGCAAAGCCTGGCCATGAGTGCGCGTGCGATCGACATCGTTCCCGCGATGGACGGCGAGGCGGTCAGCCTGCCGGGCTGGATCTACCGGGACCCGGAGTTCTTCGAGCTCGAGAAGGAGCTCGTCTTCCGCCAGAGCTGGCAGGTCGTCTGCCACGTCAACGACGTGCCGCGCAGCGGTGATTTCCACACGTTCGAGTTCCTGGGCCAGGGCGTCGTCGTGATTCGCGGGGAGGACGGCCTGGTCCGCAGCTTTTACAACGCCTGCCGCCACCGCGCCGCCCGGCTCCTCGACGGCCCGAAGGGACGCTGCGGGCGCCGGATCACCTGCCCCTATCACGCCTGGACGTATGGGCTCGACGGCCGTCTCCTTGCCGTGCCGCAGCGCGATGCCTACCAGGGACTGGAGCCCGAGCGGCACGGTCTCGCGCCTCTCGAGCAGGAAATCTTCCTGGGCTTCGTGTTCGTGCGCTTCGCGCCCGGGCTGCCGAGCGTACGGGAGATGGCCGCGCCCTACCTGCACGAGCTCGAGGCGTACCGGCTGGAGGAGCTGGTGCCGCAGGGCAGGGTGACCCTGCGGCCGCGCGCGGTCAACTGGAAGAACGTCGCCGACAACTATTCCGACGGGCTGCACATTCCCGTGGCCCACCCGGCGCTCACGCGGCTCTTCGGCAACAGCTATGGCATCGAGGCGCAGCCGTGGATCGACAGGATGTGGGGCCGGCTGCGCGACGCTCCATCCTCCAACTGGTCCGAAGGAAGGTACCAGGCGCTGCTGCCCAGGGTCGAGCATCTGCCGGATGACCGGCAGCGGCTGTGGACCTACTTCAAGCTCTGGCCGAACGTGGCGTTCGACATTTATCCCGATCAGATCGACTTCATGCAGTTCCTTCCCATCTC
>JAGWPE010000185.1 GCA_028870635.1 Gammaproteobacteria bacterium
AACTCGAAGTCGAGCCAGGAGCCGCGGTAGGGAATGATGCGCGCGGAGAAGAGGAGCTTGCCCGAGGAGTGCGTCTTGCCGCGGTCGTGGTCGAAGAACACGCCCGGGGAGCGGTGCAGCTGGGAGACGATCACGCGCTCCGTGCCGTTGATGATGAAGGTGCCATTGTCGGTCATGAGCGGCAGCTCGCCGAGATACACCTCCTGCTCGCGCACGTCCTTGACGGGCTTCTTCGCGCCGGCGGCCTCCTTGTCCAGCACGATCAGGCGCACCTTCACGCGCAGGGGCGCCGCGTAGGTGAGCCCGCGCAGCTGGCATTCCTTGACGTCGAATACCGGCTCGCCGAGCCGGTAGCTCACGTATTCGAGTGAAGCGTTGCCGGAGTAGCTCGTGATCGGGAACACGCTCCTGAAGGCAGCGTGCAGCCCGACGGCATCGCGCGCGTCCTCCGGCTTTTCAGCCTGCAGGAACGAGCGATACGAATCGAGCTGGATGGCGAGCAGGTACGGAGTATCGAGGATGCTCGCCTGCTTGCCGAAGCTCTTGCGGATGCGCTTCTTCTCGGTGAAGGAATAGGCCATCGGGGGTTCACCTCAGAACGGAATAAAGGGGCATCCAGCCCGATACACAGGGCTCGCGCCGAAGCGCGAGCCCTGCTTGTTCCATCGCACGGCGCATGGCGACCAAGGGTTACTTGATCTCCACTTTCGCGCCGGCTTCCTCGAGCTTCTTCTTGATGGCGTCGGAGTCGGCCTTGGAGACCGCCTCCTTGACGGTCGAGGGCACGCCCTCGACGAGGTCCTTCGCCTCTTTCAGGCCGAGACCGGTGATCTCGCGGATCACTTTGATCACGGTCACCTTCTTGTCGGCCGGGTACTCCTTCAGGAGGACGGTGAACTCCGTCTTCTCCTCGGCGGGAGCCGCGGCGGCGGCGCCGCCCGCACCCGGGCCCGCTGCCACGGCGACGGGCGCCGCGGCGGTGACGCCGAACTTCTTCTCCATGTCGGAGATGAGCTCGACGACCTCCATCAGGGTCATCTTGGAAATTGCATCGAGGATTTCGTCTTTGCTGACAGCCATGTTGGGTCTCCGCAAATTATTTCAAGACAAGTCGGCTAGGCGGCAGCCTGCGGCTTCTGGTCGCGTACCGCGGCCAGAGTGCGGGCGAGCTTGGCCGGCGGCTCCGCAAGCGTGGCGACGAACTTCTGGATCGGTGCCTTGAGCACCCCCAGCAGCATCGACAACGCCTGCTCGCGCGTCGGCAGGCTGGCGACTTTGTCCAGGTCCCCGCCGGGCAGTACCTGCCCGCCGAGCGACACCAGAGTCGCCACCAGCTTCTCGTTCGTTTTCGCGAAGTCCTTCACCAGGCGCGCAGCGGCGCCGGGATCGTCCTTCGAGAACGCGAGTACGAGCGGCCCTTTGAGCTTCGGTCCCACCGGCTCGAACGAGGTGCCGGCGAACGCCTTGCGGGCCAGCGTGTTCTTGACAACACGCATGTACACGCCCTGCGCCCGCGCCTTGGAACGAAGCTCCGTCATCTGCCCAACGGTCAGCCCGCGGTACTCCGCGGCCACGACCGACTGGGCTTTGGCGGCCACTTCGGCCACTTCGGCGACCATCGCCTTCTTGTCTTCCAGGTTGAGTGCCATTCCTTCTCTCCTCTCGGGTGAGAAGATCACGGTTACGAATGAAGCCGCCGGTCTTCCCGGTGGGCTTCGCCATGGCGACCTTCTCGCCTCGAGCAGGAGCCTCGAGCAAAGAGCGGTTCACCATCTGCGCAGGCGGTCATTAAGAGGGCCGTCCCCTCGCCTGCGGTCTTCGATGATGGCCACGGCCCCTGAGGAGCCATGGCCCGCACCAAATACGAAAAAAATTCTCTACAAACTCGCCTGATCGATCGTGACGCCCGGCCCCATGGTCGAGGAGAGGGTGACACGCTTCAGATACTGCCCCTTGGACGAGGCCGGCTTCGCCCTCTGCAGGTCGGCGATCAGCGCGGCCAGGTTCTCCTTGAGCGCGCCCGCCTCGAAGCTGGCCTTGCCGATCGTGCAGTGCACGATGCCGGCCTTGTCGACGCGGTAGGTCACTTGGCCGGACTTGGCGTTCTTCACCGCCGTGGCGACATCGGGTGTCACCGTGCCGACCTTCGGGTTCGGCATCAGGCCGCGGGGACCCAGGATCTGGCCGAGCTGGCCGACGACGCGCATGGCGTCGGGGCTGGCAATGACGCGGTCGAAGTTGATCTCGCCCGCCTTGACCTTCGCCGCCAGGTCCTCGAGCCCGACGATGTCGGCGCCCGCGGCTTTGGCGATCTCCTGGTTCTTGCCGGAGGTGAACACGGCAACGCGCACGGTCTTGCCCGTGCCGTGGGGCATGACCGTCGAGCCGCGCACCTGCTGATCGGACTTGCTGGCATCGATGCCGAGATTCACCGCGGCATCGACCGTCTCGTCGAACTTCGCCTTGGCGAATTCCTTCACCAGCTTCAGCGCCTCATCGATCGGATACTGCTTGCCGGGAGGAAGCTTGTCCTTCCACGTCTTTACGCGCTTCGCCATTGCCATGATCAGAGCCCCTCCACGTCGACGCCCATGCTGCGCGCGCTGCCCGCGATGGTGCGCACGGCGGCCTCGAGATCCGCGGCCGTGAGGTCCGGCTGCTTCGTCTTCGCGATCTCCTCGAGCTGCTTGCGGCTGATCTTGCCGACCTTGGCCGTGTTGGGCGCGCCGCTGCCCTTCTCGATGCCGATCGCCTTGCGGATCAGCACGGAAGCCGGCGGCGTCTTCATGATGAAGGTGAAGCTGCGGTCGCTGTAGACCGTGATCACCACCGGGATGGGCAGGCCCTTCTCCACCTTCTGGGTCTGCGCATTGAACTGCTTGCAGAACTCCATGATGTTCACGCCCTGCTGGCCGAGCGCCGGCCCGATCGGGGGTGAAGGGTTGGCGGCGCCCGCGGGCACCTGCAGCTTGATGTAGCCCTGTACCTTCTTAGCCATTCATCTCTCCTCGGGTGCAAGCGCCGTGAGGCTCCCCTAAGTTGATTGGCGGAAATCGCCGAGGCGATTTCCGCGAGACCCTACACATTTCGCCGCGGGCAAGGGAACGGCCCTTGCCCGCTGTTCCGTGCCACATGTCACGCCTTCTCGACCTGCGAGAAGTCCAGCTCTACGGGCGTCGAGCGCCCGAGGATCTGTACCGCCACCTGCAGGCGGTTCTTCTCGTAATTGACGTTCTCGACGACACCGTTGAAGTCGTTGAACGGCCCGTCGACGACGCGCACGACCTCGCCCGGCTCGAAGAGCACCTTCGGCCGCGGCTTGTCGGCGCCTTCCTCGACGCGGCGCAGGATCTGCATCGCTTCCCGATCGGTGATCGGGGCCGGCCTCTCCGGCGTCCCGCCGATGAAGCCGAGGACCTTGGGCACCTCGCGCACCAGGTGCCAGGTGTCCTCGTCCATTTCCATCTGCACCAGCACGTAGCCGGGGTAGAACTTGCGCTCGCTGCGGCGCTTCTGGCCGTCGCGCATCTCCACGACTTCCTCGGTGGGGACGAGGATCTCGCCGAATTTCGGCTCCAGGCCGGCGCGCTTGATGCGCTCCTTCAGCGACTCCTGCACCCGGTGCTCGAAGTTCGAGTAGGCGTGCACCACGTACCATCTCAACGCCACGAATCAGCCCCCCTGTCCCGTCAATGCCCGCGTCGCCCACGAGAGGAGCAGATCCAGCCCCCAGAAGAAGGCGCCTGCGATGGCGACGAATACGAACACGATCAACGTCGTCATGCCGGTCTCTTGCCGGTTCGGCCAGACGATCTTGCGCAACTCGACGCGCGCGCTCAGCACGAACTCGCGGAAGTCCGTGCCGTAGCGCGAGAACGCCAGCAGGAGCGCCGCGACCGCCAGCCCCGCGGCGACGGCGATCCAGCGCAGCCAAGCGGCGGCGCTACCGAGCACGTAATAGACGGCGACGCCGGCGGCCACGGCCGCGATGGCCGTGCCGAGCTTCACCTTGTCCGCCGTGCCGACTTCCTGGACTTTGATTTCGTCTGTCATGTCAAACGCTGGCAGGCCAGGAGGGAATCGAACCCCCAACCTGCGGTTTTGGAGACCGCCGCTCTGCCAATTGAGCTACTGGCCTGTGAAAATTGGCTGAAATTGCCAAGGCAATTTCAGCGAGACCCTACTATGTTCAACGGGGCCCCTGCCCCGACCTTCTCTGCGGGTTGCGGAAGCCGCAACCCGCTAAGGGTAGCGGCGCTGCGCGCCGAAAAGATTACCTCTCTCACTTCAGGATCTTCGCGACGACGCCGGCACCGACGGTGCGGCCGCCCTCGCGGATCGCAAAGCGCAGCCCCTCTTCCATCGCAATCGGGCTGATCAGCTCCACGTTCATCTTGATGTTGTCCCCGGGCATGACCATCTCCACGCCCGCCGGCAACTCGATCGTTCCCGTCACATCGGTCGTGCGGAAGTAAAACTGCGGCCGATACCCCTTGAAGAACGGCGTGTGCCGTCCACCCTCCTCCTTGGTCAGCACGTACACCTCACTCTCAAAGTGCGTGTGCGGGGTGATGCTGCCGGGCTTGGCCAGCACCTGCCCGCGCTCGACCTCTTCCCTCTTCGTGCCGCGCAAGAGCACGCCCACGTTGTCTCCCGCCTCTCCCTGGTCCAGCAGCTTCCTGAACATCTCAACGCCCGTGCAGGTGGTCTTCTGCGTGGCCTTCAGCCCCACAATCTCCACCTCATCGTTCACCTTGATGATCCCCCGCTCGATGCGCCCGGTCACCACCGTGCCGCGCCCGGAGATCGAGAACACATCCTCCACCGGCATCAGAAACGGCTTCTCGATCTCCCGCTTCGGTACCGGAATGTACTTGTCCATCTCCTCGACCAGCTTCACTACCGCCGGCACCCCTATCTCGCTCTCATCCCCCTCGAGCGCCTTCAGCGCCGAGCCAATGACGATCGGGGTCGCATCACCGGGAAATTTGTACGTCGTCAGCAGCTCCCGGACTTCCATCTCCACCAGCTCCAGCAGCTCCTTGTCATCCACCATGTCCGCCTTGTTCATGAACACGACGATGTACGGCACCCCTACCTGCCGCGCCAGCAGAATGTGCTCGCGCGTCTGCGGCATCGGCCCGTCGGCCGCCGAAACCACCAGTATCGCCCCGTCCATCTG
>JAGWPE010000009.1 GCA_028870635.1 Gammaproteobacteria bacterium
CTGGCGCTCGTGCCGCCAGCCGACCACGATGTCGTTGCCCTCCTCGATCCGCGCGAGCAGCTCGCCGATGTCGGCGGGGTCGTTCTGCAGGTCGCCGTCCATGGTGACGATGATCTCCCCCCGGGCCTCGGCGATGCCGGCTGCCATGGCCGGAGTCTGTCCGTAGTTGCGGCGGAACTTGACCAGGCACACGCGCGGATCGGCGCGCGCGATCTCATCGGTGATCCGCACCGTCTCGTCCCGGCTGCCGTCGTCGACGAAGACGATCTCGAAGGAGACTCCGAGCGGCTCGACGCCCGCCACGATGGCGGCGTAGAGCGGACGCACGCTCTCCTCTTCGTTGAAGAGCGGGACCACCACGGAGAGATCGAGCGCCATCAGTAATAGGGACTGTCGTTGCGCTCCGTGGAGCGGTTGAGAACCACGCCCAGGACATTCAGCTCCGACAGCACTTCCTTGGCATTGGCGAGCGTGCGGCGCGCGGTGATGCCCTGGGAGGCGATGAGCAGGAAGCTGTCCACGCGCGGCGCGAACGCCAGCACGTCATCGCTCACGTTGATGGGCGGCATGTCGAGGATCACGTAGCGGCGCGGCGACTGCCCCTCGAGCGCGTTGATGAAGTCGGTCATCTTGGCCGACCGCAGGTGCTCCGAGGAGGTCTCGACGGGGCTGGAATTCGGTACGACCGCCAGGCGCTTGATGCCGATGTCGTAGACGACCTGCTCGAGCTGCGCCTGGCCTGTCAGGTAATCGGTGAGGCCGTATTCGTAGCTCATGCCGAGGTAGGCGCCGAGCTGCGGCCGCTGCAGGTCGAGATCGACCAGGAAGACCCAGGCGTTCGGGTCCTGCGCGAGGGCGATCGCGAGATTGATCGCGGTGATGGTCTTGCCCTCGCCGGCGCCCGTGCCGGTCACGCCGAGCGTGTACCAGTTGTTGGCCGTCATCCGGTGCAATACCCGCGTGCGCAGGATCTTGTACGCGCGGGACACAGCGACGTCCTGCACGCGCAGCAGCACCCGGTTGCGCTCGAGCGCCTCGGGGTCCACGGTGGCGGGGCGATACTCCTGGATCGGGGCCTCCGGGGCGGGCGCGACGACGGATCTCGCCACCCGTGCGGCCGATGCCCCTGCACCCGAATTGGCCGCGAGGCCCCCCGGCATCGCCGCGCGCTCGTGCGCCTGCCGGCGCATCACTTCCTCGATCAGGCTCATGAGTCGCTTTACCTCGCCGCTTGCGTCGCTTTTCGGATCAGGAGTAGAAACTTCGCGCTGCCATCAGCACCACGGCGGTGCCGACGAGTACGCACATCGTCAGCGTCATGACCTGCAAGTGATGCCGCCGCGCCGTGGCCGAGTCCCGGATCTCCGGGATGACGCCAAGGGGAGAGAGCGCGAGCACCCGCCGGATGTCACGGCTGCCGCGTACGCTCTGATCGACGCTCTCGGCTATCACCACCGCTGTAAGTCCCAGCAGGATCGCAAGCATCAGTCCCACGGCCGCGAAGGCGATTCGCTTGGGCTTGGCCGCGGTGAGCGGCGCCGACGGCTGCTGCACGATCCGGATGCGGTCGCTGCGGCCGCTCGCGATGGCCTGGCTCGTGAGCTGGGCATCCATCTGGTACTTGAGCAGCTGGTTGTACTTGGTCTGCGCGAGCTGCAGGTTGAGCGCGAGCGACTTGTACTGCCGCTCCACCTGCGGCGCCGCCGCAACCCGTCCCTCGAGCTGCATGAGCTGCTGGCGAAGCTGCGCCGCCTGCCGCTCGAGCGCATTGGTCTGGGTCTGGTTGGCGTTGAGCTCCGTCTCGAGCGTCACCACGGCAGGGCTGCCCACGGCATTCCCCGCGTACTTCTCCCCGTGGGCGATGCGCGTCTTGAGGATCTGGACCTGGCGCTCCAGGCGCTTCACGTCCGGGAAATTCTCGCTGTAGCGCAGCCTGGCTTGGGCGAGGGCCTGCTCCTCGGCGCGAAGCTGCGCCGGCAGCGAGAGGCTGTTGACCGCCCCGCCGCCCTCCTGCAGCTGATCGATCTGCTGGCGCAGGGCGATCATGTCCGGGTAGTCCGGATCGTAGGTGGCGAGCTTCTTGTTGTACTCTGACTGCAGCTGGGCGAGCAGGCCCGCATCCTGCCCGGCGTTCCTGGCCGCATCGAGCTGCTGCTGCAGAAAGACCCGGTTCTGGCGGAATGCCGCGATCTGCTGGGTGGCATTGTCGAGATCCCGCTGCGTGGTCTGCATGATGTTCATGTTGAGGTCGGTGAGACCCGGCAGCTGGTCGTAGTTCTTCTCCTTGAACGTCGCGAGCTTCGACTCGATCTCGGAGATCTGCTGGCGGTAGCTCTGCGTCTGCCCGTCATAGAACTGCTCGGCCGCCTTGGCGCTCACCAGCCTCCCCTGGCGGTTGGCCATCAGGAAGGCGTTGGTCAGCCAGCTTGCGGCGCGCGCCGCAAGCTCCGGGCTCCTGCTCTCGTAGGAGACCGTGAAGGCCGAGATGATGTCGACGTTTCGGCCCGTGTTGGGGTCGAGGACTGCAGTCCGCACGGTCTCCACGTGGGCGCGGCGGGAGACGCGGCCCACGGCGCTGTCCGCATCCGTCCCCGGCGGAACGAGCTGCGGAACCGCCGCGATGAGCTTCTTGATGCCCGCATCGCTCATGACGGTGCTGGAGAGACTGTCCACGTA
>JAGWPE010000186.1 GCA_028870635.1 Gammaproteobacteria bacterium
CGCGCGCGCATCTGGAGGAGGATGCGGGCAAGTCGCTGCACGAGGGGCTGGGCGCGTTCTCCGGCATCGACCTGAATCGCGCCGGTACGCCGTTGATCGAAATCGTCTCGGAACCGGACATGCGTTCAGCGAAGGAGGCGGTGGCGTACCTGAAGAAAATCCACACTCTGGTGCGCTATCTGGAAATCTGTGACGGCAACATGCAGGAGGGATCGTTCCGCTGCGATGCCAACGTGTCCGTGCGGCGCAGGGGCTCCGACAAGCTCGGCACCCGCGCGGAGATCAAGAACATCAACTCGTTCCGCTTCGTCGAGAAGGCGATCCAGTACGAGGTGGCGCGTCAGATCGAGCTCATCGAGTCCGGCGGCAAGGTGGTGCAGGAGACACGCCTCTATGACCCGGACAAGGGCGAGACGCGCTCCATGCGCACCAAGGAGGAAGCGAACGACTATCGCTATTTCCCCGACCCCGATCTCTTGCCGCTCGCCCTCGACGAGGCCTTCATCGAGGGGGTGCGCAAGAGCCTGCCGGAGCTTCCCGACGAGAAGGCTGCGCGTTTCTCGTCCCAGTACGGGCTGTCGGCATACGACGCCGGCGTGCTGACGGCGAGCCGGGAGCTCGCCGACTACTACGAGGAAGTGGTGCGCGCCGTGCCTGGCGAGCCCAAGCTCGCCGCCAACTGGGTGATGGGCGAGCTCGCCGCCGCGCTCAACAAGGAAAATCTCGACGTCGGCTCGCAGAAGATGCCCGCGGCGCGCCTGGCGGGACTCCTCATGCGCATCGCCGATCAGACGATCTCCGGCAAGATCGCCAAAGAGGTGTTCGAGGGCATGTGGACGGAGGGCGGGAGCGCCGATGCCATCATCGAGTCGAAGGGACTCAAGCAGATCACCGACTCGGGCGCGATCGAGCGCGCGATCGAAGAGGTGATGGCGAAGAACCCCGGACAGCTCGCCGAGTATCGCGCGGGCAAGGACAAGCTCTTCGGCTTCTTCGTCGGGCAGGTGATGAAGGCGACGCAGGGCAAGGCGAATCCGGCGCAATTGAACGAATTGCTGAAGAAGAAGCTACCGGGATAGCCCGTGCAGGTTGAGTAATGGAGGTCCGTGCCCCATTCTCGGGGCATGCAATCTCCCGGCACTCCCCGCGACGAGGTTCGTCGCTTCATCGTCGAGAATCGCCCGGTCCGCGGGCATTGGGTGCGCCTGGAAGGCGCCTGGCGCGAGCTGCGTGCCCATCGCGATTATCCGCAGCCGGTGCGCGAGCTCTTGGGCCAGGCAGTTGCCGCCTCGGTGCTGCTCGCCGCAACCCTGAAGTTCCGTGGTCAGCTGACGCTGCAGCTGCAGGGTAACGGCGCCGTGAGCCTTCTCGTTGCGCAGTGCACCCATGACTATCGCCTGCGTGCGGTCGCGCGCTTCGACGCCGCGGCGGTGTCGGAGCTCGCGGCAAACGGGGCTTCCGAGGCGGGTGCCGGCTCGACAGGCGGAGTCTTCCGCCGCCTGGTGGGCAGCGAGGGCCGCTTCGCGGTGACGGTGGAAGCGGACGAGCGCAACATGCGCTATCAGGGGATCGTGCCGCTGAGCGGCGATTCGCTGGCCGGCTCGCTCGAGTCTTATTTTGCCCGCTCGGAACAGCTCCCCACCCGAGTGCTGCTCGCAGCGGACGGTGAGCGCGGTGCCGGCGTCCTGGTCCAGAAGCTCCCGCAAGACACGGCCGGCGACGATGGGCAAATGCGGGAGATCTGGAAGCAGGCGGAGCGCGGCATCGAGCAATTGAGCGCGGAGGACCTGCTGCGCTACCCGGTGGAGGAGCTGCTCGGCCGCGGTTTTGCGGCTCACGACATGCGGCTCTTCCGCGGCGCGCCCGTGCAGTTCGAGTGCCGCTGCAGCCACGGCCGGGTTACCAGCCTGCTGCGGGCCCTCGGCCCGGAGGAGGTCCGCGACGTGCTCCGGGAGCAGGGAGCCGTCACCGTGACCTGTGAATTCTGCCACCGGCCCTACCGCTTCGATGCCAATGACGTCGATGCCCTGTTCGACGACGGGCCTCAGCCGGGCGGCAATTCCCCCGCGATTCACTGATATTGACTCATATATGAAACTATAGGCCAGTCTTGCGCTGGGAGGCCCAGTTCTGTATACTAAAATTAAAGAATTGTGCAAATATTTATATTCAGATAATGCCTGCGTGCACTCCCGATCTGCTGGTGAGCTGGCTGCGCGCCGCGGGAGAGCCGACGCGTATGCGCCTGCTCTCGCTGTGCGCTGCGCGTGAGCTCAGCGTGTCCGACATCGCGCAGGTCTTGGGTCAGAGCGAGCCGCGGGTCTCGCGCCACCTGAAGATTCTCGGGGAGGCGGGCCTGATCGAGCGGCTGCGGCAGGGGCAATGGGTGCACTACGGTCTGGCTCGCAGCGGTCCCGCCGCCGGATTCGTGCAGGGTCTGCTCGGACAGCTCGATCGCGCGGACCCGGTGCTGGCGCGCGACCGCGAGCGGGCACAGGCGCTGCAGGGCGGCGGGCTGCACGCCGCAGTGCCGGCGGCTTCTCGCCTGGGCAGAGAGCTGCGAGGCTTCATCGAGTCCGCTGAGGCTGTCGCCGTCACCGGCTCGGTGCTGCTCGTCGGAGCGGATCATCCGGAGCTGATCGAGACTGCGGCGGCCCTGGGGGCGGAGTGCGCGGTTCTCGCGCACTCGCGGCGCTCCTCGCAGCTTGCGCGCGCGACGGCCGAGCGCGCGGGCCTGCGGTGCCGCGTGCTCCTCGCCGCGGGCGGCGAAGCACTCGGTCCTCGTGACCTCGCGCGGCTCGGACGCACCTTCGATGCCGTACTGCTCGATCGACTGGGTACGCCCGATGAGGCGCTCGGCACGCTGCTCGCGGCCGGCCGGCGTGCGCTCTCGCCCGGGGGACGCATCCTGCTCTTCCAGCGCTACGACTCCCTCGAGAGTCCCCGCGAGCGGGTGGTGGAGCATCCGCTCGCGCGCCTGCGACGGCTCCTCGGCGAGGCCGGCCTGACGTGCGAGCGCATGAGCCCCATCGAGGCTGACGGCCAACACGTGTTGGCGGCGATGGCCGTGTTGCCCGCCGAGCGTCCGCTCGGCACTGCGAGCGCGGCGTGACGGCAGAAGATTTACATCTCGTGGATCGCGAGCAGCGGAGCGGAATAGAAGAGGGGCACCTGCGATGAATGTATCCTTCGAGTTCTTCCCGCCCGGCGATGCAACGGTGGAAGCTACGCTGTGGCGCTCCGTGGAGCGTCTCGCGCCTCTTGCGCCGCGGTTCGTCTCCGTGACCTATGGCGCCGACGGCTCCACCCGCACCCGCACGCATCAGCTCGTGACTCGCATCCAACGGGAGACCCCGCTCGTCGGTGCGCCGCATCTCACCTGCGTGGGCGCGAGCCGCGGAGAGATCCTGGACATCGCGCGCAAATACTGGGACCAGGGGATTCGGCACATCGTCGCGCTGCGTGGCGATCCCCCGAAGGGCACGGCGGGTTACGACCCGCATCCGGATGGCTTTGCCTACGCCGCGGATCTGGTGGCGGGGCTGAAGAGCGTTGCGGATTTCGAGATCTCCGTCGCAGCCTATCCGGAAGTCCATCCCGAGGCGCCGTCGGCGCAATTCGATCTCGACAATCTCAAGCGCAAGTTGGATGCGGGCGCCTCGCGCGCGATCACGCAGTTCTTCTATGACATCGAGGCCTTCCTGCGCTTTCGCGATCGTTGCGCCAACGCGGGGATACAGACGCCCATCGTCCCGGGCATCCTGCCGATCACGCGCTTCCCGCAGGTCCTGCGCATGGCCGGCCGCTGCGGCACTCGCATCCCGCAATGGCTGGAGGAGCGTTTCCACGGCCTCGAGGAGGATCCGGAGACCAGGCGCCTCATTGCCGCCAGCGTCGCCATCGAGCAAGTGCATACGCTCGAGCGGTACGGTGTGCGCGATTTTCACTTCTATACCCTGAACCGCGCCGAGCTGACATACGCGATCTGCCATGCATTGGGAGTGCGTCCGATGAAACAGCCGGCCGAGGCACCCGTAGCCGTAGGAACATGGACATGAAAAAATCGCCGGGAGCAATTTTTGGCGGCGTGAGCCGGCCCGAAGGGGTTTCCCCATGAATATCAACCCGGGAAGCCGGGTCTCGGAGGGCGCAGGGACGGGGCCTCGCAACATCTGCGGGCATACCGCTCCCAGGGCAGATCGCCCAAACCCCGCCGGCAAGGACTCTCCCGCGCCGCGCGCCGCCGCGGCGCCTTTCGCCGTTGCGCCGGTCGACGAGACGCAGCGCCGGGAGCGCATCGAGCGCCTGAAGCGTCTGCTCGATGAGCGGATCGTCCTGCTCGATGGCGCCATGGGAACCATGGTGCAGCAGCACCGGCTGGATGAGCGCGGCTACCGCGGCGAGCGCTTCCGCGACCACGGGCGTGATCTGAAAGGAAACAATGACATCCTGACGCTCACGCGGCCCGATGTCATCGGCGGCATTCACCGCGCTTATCTCGAGGCCGGCTCCGACATCATCGAGACCAACACATTCAACTCGAATTCGGTGTCGCAGGCCGATTACGGCACGGAGGCGCTGGTGCCGGAGCTCAATTACCGCGCGGCGCGGCTCGCGCGCGCGGCGGCTGACCAGTATGCCGGGTCGGCGGGACGGCCGGCCTTCGTGGCCGGGGCGTTGGGGCCCACGAGCCGCATGTGCTCCCTGTCACCGGACGTGAACGACCCGGGCTACCGCAGCACCTCGTTCGATGAGCTCGCGGCGACGTATCTCGATGCGGCGCGGGCCCTCCTCCTGGGCGGCGTCGATCTGATCCTCATCGAGACCGTAATCGACACGCTCAACGCCAAAGCGGCCATTTACGCGGCGCTGTCGCTTTTCGACGAGACCGGTATCGAGGTGCCCATCATCATCTCGGGCACGATCACCGATGCCTCCGGGCGGATCCTCTCGGGACAGACCGCGGAAGCCTTCTGGAACTCGATCCGGCACGCGCGCCCGCTGGCGGTGGGCCTCAACTGCGCGCTGGGCGGCCGCCAGCTGCGCCCCTACATTCAGGAGCTCTCGCGTGTGGCGGACACGCGGGTCTGCGCTTACCCGAACGCCGGCCTGCCAAACGCCTTCGGCGAGTATGACGAGGCGCCGGAAGAGACTGCGGAGATCCTGCGGGACTACGCGGATTCGGGCCTGGTCAACATCCTGGGCGGCTGCTGCGGAACGACCCCCGAGCACATCCGCCTGCTGCACCAGGAGGTCGGCCGGTCCGCGCCGCGTCCGATTCCCGAGGTTCCCGTGAAGACCCGGCTCGCCGGGCTCGAGCCGGTGGCGATCGACGAGGAGTCGCTCTTCGTCAATGTCGGCGAGCGCACCAACGTGACCGGCTCCGCCCGCTTCCGCAAGCTCATCGAGGCGGGCGATTACGCGGCGGCGCTCGAGGTGGCGCGCCAGCAGGTCGCGAGCGGCGCACAGGTGATCGACATCAACATGGATGAGGGAATGCTCGATTCCGAGGCGGCGATGGTGCGTTTCCTCAACCTCATCGCCGCGGAGCCCGACATCGCGCGGGTGCCGGTGATGCTCGACTCCTCCAAGTGGAGCGTGCTCGAGGCCGGGCTCAAGTGCCTGCAGGGCAAGGGCATCGTCAACTCCATCAGCCTGAAGGAGGGGGAGGAGATTTTCCTCGAGCACGCGCGCAAGGTGCGCCGCTACGGCGCGGCGGCGGTGGTCATGGCCTTCGACGAGCAGGGGCAGGCCGATACGGTCGAGCGGCGCGTGGCCATCTGCGAGCGTGCCCATGGCCTGCTCACGCGCGCGGGCTTCCCGGCCGAGGACATCATCTTCGATCCCAACATCTTCGCCGTGGCGACCGGCATCGAGGAGCACAACGGCTACGCGCTAGCCTTCATCGAGGCGACCCGGAGCATCAAGAGCCGGCTGCCGTACGTGCTGGTGAGCGGCGGCGTCAGCAACGTCTCGTTCTCGTTCCGCGGCAACGATCCGGTGCGTGAGGCGATGCACTCGGTGTTTCTCTATCACGCCATCGCCGCCGGCATGGACATGGGGATCGTCAACGCAGGTCAGCTCGCGATCTACGCGGAGATCGCGCCCGAACTGCGTGATGCGGTGGAGGACGTGATCCTCAACAGACGTGAGGATGCGACGGAGCGGCTGCTGGAGATGGCGGCTCGCTACAAGGGCGACGGCAGTGCGAAGCGCAAGGAGGATCTCGAGTGGCGGTCGCTCCCCGTGGCCAAGCGCCTGGAGCACGCGCTGGTGAAGGGCATGGATGACTTCGTCATCGAGGATACCGAGGAGGCGCGGCTCGCCTACGAGTATCCGTTGCAGGTCATCGAAGGCCCGCTGATGGACGGCATGAACATCGTCGGCGACCTTTTCGGCGCCGGCAAGATGTTCCTGCCGCAGGTGGTCAAGAGCGCGCGTGTCATGAAGCGCGCGGTGGCGCACCTCATTCCCTACATCGAGAAGAGCAAGGGAGCTTCCGGCGGCCAGCGGACCAACGGCCGGATCGTGATGGCGACCGTCAAGGGCGACGTGCACGATATCGGCAAGAACATCGTCGGCGTCGTGCTGCAGTGCAACAACTTCGAGGTCATCGACCTCGGCGTCATGGTGCCCTGCGAGAAGATCCTGGAGACTGCCCGCCGCGAGAACGCGGACTATATCGGACTTTCCGGGCTCATCACCCCCTCGCTGGATGAGATGGTGAGCGTTGCCCGCGAGATGCAGCGGCAGGGCTTCGAGCTGCCGCTGCTCATCGGCGGCGCCACCACTTCCCCGGCCCACACGTCCGTGAAGATCGCGCCGCAGTATCGCTCGCCCGTGGTCTACGTGAAGGATGCTTCGCGCTCGGTCGGCATCTGTCAGACGCTGGCCAATCCGGCGCAGCGCGCCGCGTTCGTCGCGAAGGTCAACGAGGAGCACGGGCGCCGGCGCGAGCAGCATGCCGGCAGGAAGGTGAAGGCGCCGGAGCTCAGCATCGCGCAGGCGAGAGCCAACCGCCGCCGCATCGATTGGGCCGCCTACGCGCCCCCCGCGCCGCGCGTCCCGGGCGTGCGTACTTTCGAGAAGTATCCTCTCGGGGAGCTTCTCGGCTACATCGACTGGATGCCTTTCTTCAACGCCTGGGAGCTCACCGGAAAGTTCCCGGACGTGCTCTCCGATCCCAAGGTCGGCGAGGCGGCGAGCAACCTGTACGCCGACGCGCGGCGCATGTTGAAGCAGCTCATCGCCGAGAGCTGGCTGGAGGCGAGGGCCGTGATCGGCCTCTTCCCGGCGAACGCCGTGGGCGATGACGTCGAGGTCTACGCCGACGAGGAGCGCGGCCAGCCGCTCGTGACGCTCTCGTTCCTGCGCCAGCAGAAGGGCAAGCCGCCCGGCCAGGCGCACGAATGTCTCGCGGATTACATCGCTCCGAAGTCGAGCGGTGCGCGCGACTACATCGGCGCATTCGCTGTGACCGCCGGCGTCGGAATCGAGGAGCACATCGCCCGTTTCCACCGCGCGCACGACGACTATTCGAGCATCATGCTGAAAGCGCTTGCGGATCGTCTCGCCGAGGCCGCGGCCGAGCACTTCCACGAGCGGGCGCGGCGGGAGCTCTGGGGGTACGCGACGGAGGAGTCGCTCACCAACGATCAGCTCATCCGCGAGGAGTACCGCGGCATCCGTCCCGCGCCGGGCTACCCGTCCTGTCCCGATCACACGGAGAAAGCCAAGCTCTGGCGGCTGCTCGACGTCGAGCGCCGCACCGGCATCCAGCTGACCGATTCCTTCGCCATGTATCCGACGGCGGCGGTGAGCGGCTGGTACCTGTCGCACCCGGAGGCACATTACTTCCCCCTGGGGCTCATCGCGCGCGACCAGGTGGAGGACTACGCGCGCCGCAAGGGACTCTCCCTGGAGCAAGCCGAGAAGTGGCTTTCGGCCAACCTCGGGTACGGGACGTAGTCTGTTCGGGCCTCCTACTCCGATCGGCTCGTCATTCTGCGGATTTCGAGATCACCGAAGAGAGCCAGAGTCAGCGCCGAGTAGAAAGTCAAACCGATGGCGGCGACCGCGAGGACCGCGGCGGAGGTGATGGCCCGTGTGATCGCCGCATCATCGGCGCCATTGTCGGACAGTGCCACGGCGGCAATCGTGGCTACGAGCACGCAGAGCGTCCAGATCACCGCTATCCCCACGACGTAGATCGCGGCGACGCGCCACCAGTTGCCGCGCACCAGCCTGAAGCTGTAGGCAAGACTCGCGAGCACGCCCTTGCGCGCGAGCACCAGGGCCGGCAGTGCGAAGGAGAGGGCGATCGCGACATAGGCGGCAGGCGCCAGCATCACGGCAATACCGGCGGTCCGGTAGGGCGGCGCAAGCGCGAGCGCCGGCAGCATGAGCACCGCTACGGCCGCTCCGGCAAGCAAGGCTATGGCGGCGATGGCGGGCGCCCGCTTCAACGTGTCGAGAAGATCGGCGGAGCCCGTCACCGGCCGGCCGGAGGCGATGCAGGACTGGCGCTGCAGCATCGCCACCCAGAGGATGACCGCGATAAGAGTTCCCACGCCGTATAGTGCGACCCCGACCGGGTCGTTGCTGTCGAGGACGGGCAGGCGGCCGCGAGACAGATAGTAGAGCGTCGACAGCTGTCCGGCGATGATCGCGATCGTGGCATACGGCAGGCATTTGAGCAGCGACAGGCGGAATATCTGCAGCACGGCATCGAGCAGCTCCCCGAGCGAGCGGGGCTTGAGCGGCGGATAGAGGGCGTTCGGCATGAGGGCATATTAGCTTCGTGATGAGTTCGACGCCTATCCAATCCGCGACCGCGACGGCGGCAACGCTGCTCGCGGCCGGCACGCAGCGCCTCGAGGAGGCGCTCCTCGCCCGTGATCCGGCCGCGACGCCCGCCCTCGATGCCGAGCTGCTTCTCGCGCATGCGCTGGGCGCCGGCCGCGCGCGGCTGCGCTCTCATCCCGAGGAGATCCCGGGGACCGGGGCTGCGGCCCGCTTTCTCACTCTCATCGAGCGCCGGGCCGCCGGCGAGCCGGTCGCGTACATCCTCGGACGCAAGGGCTTCTGGACACTCGAGCTCAGCGTCACCCCGGCCGTTCTCGTCCCGCGCCCCGAAACGGAACTGCTGGTGGAGCGCGCGCTCGCGCTGCATCCGGGCGCGCAGGCGAAGGTCGCCGATCTCGGCACCGGCTCGGGCGCCATTGCGCTGTCGCTGGCAAGCGCCCGGCCTCGGTGGCAAATCGTCGCCGTCGATGTTTCCGCCGAGGCGCTTGCCGTCGCCCAGGCCAACGCGGCCGCGCTCGGCCTCACGTACGTGGAGATGCTCCAGGGGGACTGGCTGGCCGGTCTGCGCGGGCGGGCCTTCCACCTGCTGGTGAGCAACCCGCCGTACGTGGCGGCAGGCGACCCGGCTCTCAGCCAGCCGGAGCTGATGCGTGAGCCCCGGCTTGCGCTCGTTGCCGCGGAAGAGGGCCTCGCGGCCCTGCGCGCTATCATCCGCGACGCGCCCGGTCACCTGGAGCCCGGCGGGTGGCTGTTGCTGGAGCACGGCGCCGCGCAGGCCGCCGCGGTCGCGGGCGCGCTTGTGGCGCGCGGCTTCGCTCAAGTACGCTCGCACCGCGATCTCGCCGGGTGCGAGCGCATGACGGAGGGCCAATGGCCGACACATCCCTGATTCGATTCGAGACCTCGCACGGCGCTTTCACGGTGGAGCTGTTCGCGAAGGAGGCACCGGTCACCGTGGAGAACTTTCTGCGCTATGTCGATGAGCGGCATTTCGACGGCACGATCTTTCACCGCATCGTGCCGGGCTTCGTCATCCAGGGAGGGGGGCTCGATGCGCAGTTTCGCAACAAGCGTACGCACGCACCCATCCGCAACGAGGCGAAGAACGGGCTGAAGAATACCCGCGGCACGCTCTCGATGGCCCGCACCAGCGAGGTCGACAGCGCGACGTCGCAATTCTTCGTCAATCTGTCCGACAATGCGTTCCTCGATCACAGCGCACGCGATTTTGGCTACGCCGTGTTCGGCCGCGTCACGGAGGGGATGGACGTCGTCGATAAGATCGCCGGGGTGAAGACGGGACGCCGGCAGGGTTATCAGGACGCGCCGCTGGAGGATGTGGTGGTCGCCTCCGCACGCCGCTCGGAACAGCAGGCCCAATAACCCGGCACAGATGAGCCGGGGGGGCTTTCGCCGCCTGCGAAAGTGGGCGCTGCTCGCGATCCTTGCGTGGGTCGCTCTGACGGTCGTGCCGGTGCTGTTGCTGCGCTGGCTTGCGCCCGTCACCAGCGCATTCATGCTGGAGGCCCGGGTGGAGGCGCTGCGCGAAGGCGCGAGGGGCTACCGCACGGACTACCGCTGGGTGAGCCTCGAGCGCATCTCGCCGCACGCGGCGATCGCGGTGATCGCATCGGAAGACCAGACGTTCCCGTTCAACTACGGATTCGACTTCCACTCCATCCGCAGTGCGGTGCGGGCGGCGCAGCGCGGCAAGCGGCTGCGCGGGGCGAGCACGATCTCCCAGCAGGTGGCCAGGAACCTGTTCCTCTGGCCGGGCCGCAGCTTCGTGCGCAAGGGAATCGAGGCGTACTTCACCGTGTTGCTCGAGGCGCTGTGGCCGAAGGAGCGGATCCTGGAGGTCTATCTCAACGTCGCGCAGTTCGGCCGCGGCATCTACGGCGTCGAGGCGGCGGCCCGCCGGTTCTATCACGAGCCCGCAGCGCGCCTCACTGCGGGCCAGGCCGCACTGCTGGCGGCCGTGCTGCCGGACCCGGTGCATTGGCACGTGGATCGCCCGTCGCGCTTCGTGGCCTGGAAGCAGCAGTGGATCCTGGCGCAGATGCGCAATCTCGGCGGCGCGGCATACCTGCGGGAAGTGAAGCAGAATCAATAGGCGCACGTGCGCACGGGCCGGGCGGGTACGGGCATTGCGGGCGGGACTGTCCTTCCGGAAATGAAACCAACTTCATGACCGAGCGCGAACTGACCGCCGCGGACTGGCGAGGCTACTCCGAAGCGCAGTTTCCACAGGGAAGCTGGAGCTTGGACGATGACGTGTTGCGCGCGCTGGCGGCGGGAACGCCGGTGGATCTGATCACGCGCGAGCGGTTCGCCGACTTCACGCTGCACTTCGAGTGGCGGCTGCCGCGGGGCGGCAATTCGGGGGTGCTCTATCGGGTCAGCGAGCAGCTCGAGCACTCGTGGCAATCGGGCCCCGAGATGCAGCTTCTGGATGATGAGCACGCCCAGGACGGCGCCAACGCGCTCACGTCCTGCGGAGCGCTCTACGGCCTCATCGCTCCGTGGCACGATCAGCGCGATATCGCCAATACTTACCACGGCGCGCGGCTCATCGTGAGAGGCAGCCGGGTCGAGCACTGGATCGACGACACGCAGGTGCTCGGGTACGACCTCGACAGCGAGGAGGTCAGGGAGCGCATCGCGCGCAGCAAATTCCGCGAGTGGCCGCAGTTCGCCCGGCTGGAGGAGGGGCACGTCGCCCTGCAGCACCACGGCACGGAGGCCTGGTTCCGCCGGATCCGGATAGAAGCCTGATACGCGCCGGCCGCGTGCCGATTCCGTTACTCTTCCAACTCGGACAGGAGCTCCGCCTGGTGCTCCTGCTGCAGCGAGTCGAGCAGCTCGTCGAGATCGCCGTCCATGATCTGCTGCAGCTTGTACAGCGTGAGATTGATGCGGTGGTCGGTGACCCGACCCTGCGGAAAGTTGTAGGTGCGGATGCGCTCCGACCGGTCGCCGCTGCCGACCTGCAGACGCCGTGTCTGCGCCTGTGCGCTGCGCTGCCTCTCCTCCTCGGCGGCGAGGAGGCGCGCGCCGAGCAGCTTCATCGCGCGGGAGCGATTCTTGTGCTGCGAGCGCTCGTCCTGACACTCGACCACGATGCCCGTCGGCAGGTGGGTGATGCGCACGGCGGAGTCGGTCTTGTTGACGTGCTGTCCGCCCGCGCCCGAGGAGCGGTAGGTGTCGATGCGCAGGTCCGCGGGGTTGATCGCCACTTCCTCGATCTCATCGAGCTCCGGCAGGATCGCCACGGTGCACGCGGAGGTATGGATCCGTCCCTGTGCCTCGGTCTGGGGCACCCGCTGCACGCGGTGCGCGCCGGATTCGAACTTCAGGCGTGAGAACGCCCCGCGGCCGGCGATCCGGCTGATGATCTCCTTGTAGCCGCCGTGCTCGCCCGGGCTCTCGCTCAGCACCTCGACCGAGAATCCCTTGGACTCGGCATAACGGGCGTACATGCGAAACAAGTCTCCCGCGAACAGGGCCGCCTCATCGCCGCCCGTGCCGGCGCGCACTTCGAGGAAGAGGCCCTTGTCATCGCGCGGGTCCTTGGGCAGGAGGAGCGCGCGCAGGTTCGATTCCGCGGCGCTGAGTCCCGATTGCAGCCGCCCGACCTCTTCGGCGCCGAGCGAGCGCATGCCGGGGTCGGGATCGGCGAGCATCTCGCGCGCGGCGGCGAGGTCGCGCTCCAGCCCGTGGTAATCCCGCAGCTGCTCGGCGAGCGGCTCGAGGCGCGCGTATTCGACGGAAAGATCCCGGTATTGCGCCGACCCTCCGGCGATTTCGGCGGTGGCGAGCAGCCGGCCGACTTCCTCGAAGCGATCGGCGAGCTTCTCGAGCCTCTGGCGGATGGATTCCTTCATTAATCGGGGAGCCGGGAGCCTTTCGGATCAGCATGGCACGGCCCAGCCGGCAAAAGCCGCGCCTTCTGCCGGCGGCAACGGAGCTGATTTCTGAAAAGGCGCCGTAGGCGACTTTTTCCAATGAACTACAGGCATTGTAGGCCATGCGCGCCGGGCGGGGAGGCTCTATAGTGACCAGTGTGCGTCCCCTGATTCCTCCCCCTCGTATCCTCCTTCCCGTCGTCTGTGCAGCGCTCGCGGCGGGTTGCGCCTCCGTGCCGCAGCAGCCGTCGCCGCCGCCCGATGCTGCCGCCCTGACCATCGTGGCGGAGATCGCACTGCAGCGCGGCGACTGCAAGACCGCCGCCGAGACTTATGCCAAGGCGGCGCAAATCGCCTCGGCCCCGGTCGCGCACCGGGCCAGCGAGGTCGGGCTCGCCTGCGAGGATTTGCCCGCGGCTTGGATCTCCGCGCAACGCTGGCGCTCGCTCGCTCCGCAGAGCCGGGACGCGCAGGCCATGTACGCGGCCGTGGCGCTGAAACTCTATCGCATTGCCGATGCCCGCGCGGCCGTGAAGGCCTTCCTCAGCGCGCCGCCGCCTCCTGCGGCAAGCGCTCCTCACCGTCACGAGGGCGGGACGCTCGCGGCACCCGACAGTGCGGACAGCGGGGTTGCCGACCTCGCCGCACTGCTGCTCGAGGAGTCCGACCCGCCCGAAGTATTCGCGGCCCTGAACGGACTGATAGATACCGCGGGCGCCTCGCCCGCGCGGCTGACACTCCTCGGGGAGCTGGCGCTCGAGGGCTATGATGCGCGCAGCGCGGAGCGCTACGCGCTGCGTGCGGTCGGCGAGAGCCCGGGCAATCTGCAGGCGAACCGGCTCCTCGCGCGGATCTACGTGGTGTTGGGCGAGCCATCCAAAGCCATCGCGGCGGCGCGCGGCCTCATGCGCGAGGATCCGCGGCGAGGCATGTTCGAGCTGGCGGAGGTCTACCAGGACCTCGGCCGGGTGGAGGATGCGCACCAGGAGCTCGAGCGGCTGCGCGCCACCGATGCGCCGCGGGCCGAGATCGACCGGCGGCTGGCGGTGCTCGCGTACGAATCCGGCGATCTGCAGGAGGCGCAGCAACGTTTCGCCGGTCTTGCCGAGAAGGGGGAGGCGGACGAGAGCACGCTGATGTACCTGTCGGACATCGCGGCGCGGGAAGGAGATGCCGCCGCGGCGCTCGCCGGGTACGGCAAGCTCGCGGATTCCTCGCTGGGGCTGCAGGCACGCGAGAAGGCGGCGGCACTGCTGTTGACCTCGCATCACCCCGACACTGCGCTGACCCTGCTGAAGGAATACGCGCGCCAGCATCCCGAGGAGGAGGTCGATCTGACGGTCGCGGAGGCGCAGCTGCTCGGCGATCACGGCCAGGGTGATGCGGCGCTGAAGCTGCTGGATGCCGGGCTGCGAGCCCACCCCCAACACCCCTCGCTCGAATACGAGCGCGCCATCATCCTGGAGCAGGCCGGGCG
Source organism: Gammaproteobacteria bacterium (assembly GCA_028870635.1). Taxonomy (GTDB): domain Bacteria; phylum Pseudomonadota; class Gammaproteobacteria; order Steroidobacterales; family Steroidobacteraceae; genus 13-2-20CM-66-19. The sequence continues at coordinate 14,188 of JAGWPE010000186.1, forward strand.
CGTGAGCGAGTCCGTGCAGGGGCTGCAGCGCTTGCTGGCGCAGCGGCCCGGCGATCCCACGCTGCTGAATGCGCTCGGCTACACGCTGGCCGACCATGACATGGAGCTGCCGCGCGCCGAAGCGCTGATCCGCCGCGCCCTCGGGCAGATGCCGGACAATCCCGCCGTGCTCGACAGCCTGGGTTGGGTGCGCCTGCGGCGGGGCGATGCGGCCGGCGCCCTGCCGCCGCTCGAGCGTGCGTACGACATCAGCCACGACGCGCAGATCGCCGCACATTGGGGCCAGGCGCTGTGGGCCGCGGGCCGGCAGGAGGCCGCGCGCAAGATCTGGGCGGAGGCGCTGGCGCGAAATCCGGATTCCAAGTCGCTGCGGGCGGTCGTCGCCCGGTTCATCCCGAATGCGAAGTGACATGAGAGTCCGCCCCGCCGGCCTGCTGTCGGCCGGCATTGCGCTTGCCTTGGCGCTCGCCGGCTGCCAGACGGTGCCGGTCTCTCCGGCACCCTCGGTCGCCTGGAGCGTGCGCCGGCCGGCGCTGCAGAATCTCGGCC
>JAGWPE010000187.1 GCA_028870635.1 Gammaproteobacteria bacterium
ATGGACGCGATCCGCGAGGTCGGCCCGGGCAAGCATTTCCTCGGCTGCGCCCACACGCAGGCCAATTTCGAGAACGCGTTCTACCGCTCGCCGCTGGCCGACAACAACAGCTTCGAGCAGTGGGACGCCGAAGGCGCGACGGACATGGCGCAGCGCGCCAACACTCTGTGGAAGAAGCAGCTCGCGGAGTACGAGGCTCCGCCGCTCGATCCCGCTGTCGACGAGGCGCTGCTCGACTACATGAGCCGGCGCAAGGCCTCTTTCCCGGACTCGAATGTCTAGCGTCGTGAGCGGCGCAACGATCCTCCTCGACGGCAAGGCCGTCGCCGTGAAAGTGCGCGGCGAGGTGGCGGCTCGCGCCGCGGAGCTCGCCGGCAGGCTGGGGCGCCCGCCGGGGCTCGCTGTCGTGCAAGTGGGAGCGGACCCGGCCTCCAGCATCTACGTGCGCAACAAGCGCAAGGCAGCCGCCGAGGCCGGCATAGCGTCCTTCGCCCATGACCTGCCGGCGACGACGAGCGACTCGGACCTGCTCGCGCTCATCGACCGCCTCAACTGCGACGACAGGGTGGACGGCATTCTCGTGCAGCTGCCGCTGCCGAACGGCCTCGATGCGAGCCGCGTCATGGATGCAATCGACCCGGGCAAGGATGTCGACGGCTTCCATGCGGTCAACACGGGTCTGCTGGCGCAGAAGCGCCCGGCGCTGCGCCCCTGCACGCCGCATGGCGTCATTCGTCTTGCCGCAGAGTACGGCATCGCGCTGCGGGGCCTGAGAGCGACCGTGGTCGGAGCCTCCAACATCGTTGGCCGCCCGATGGCACTCGAGCTGCTGCTGGCCGGAGCCACCGTGACGGTCTGTCACACCGGCACCCGCGACGTGGAAGCCGAGGTCGCGCGTGCGGAACTGGTGGTCGCGGCAGTGGGCAAGCCACACTTCATCCCCGGTGACTGGATCAGACCGGGTGCCGCGGTTTTCGACGTGGGCATCAACCGCGACGCCACCGGCAGGATGGTGGGTGACGTGGCGTATGACCGGGCTGCCGAGCGGGCGGGCTGGATCACCCCCGTGCCCGGCGGCCTGGGTCCCATGACCATCGCCATGTTGCTGTCGAACGCCGTGGAAGCCGCGTCTCGAAGAGCGGAGTCTCGCAGCGGGTGAGACAGGAGCCGGCCAGCAAGGGAGAGCTCTGGATCGGGCTCGACACGGGCGGCACGTACACGGACGCAGTGGCGTTGGACGGCGGGGATCGAGTCATCGCCAGCGCCAAGGCCCTCACCACGCACTGGGACCTGTCGGTGGGACTCGGGGCGGCATTGCGCTCGGTGCTGCATGAGCTGCCGGAAGGCGCGCGCCGGCGCATCTCCCTCGTTTCCGTTTCGACGACGCTCGCGACGAACGCGGTCGTCGAGAACCGCTTCAGCCCGATCTGCGCGATCCTCGTGGGCTTCAATGACCGCATGGCCGCTGAGACGGGCATCGAGAAGCAGCTCGGAGGCGCTGTCGTGCGCGTGCGCGGCGGACACGACCCGACCGGTGTCGAAGAGCTGCCGCTCGATGAGGCGGCGATCGAGGCGGCCGTACGGGACTTCGGGCCCAGGGTCGAGGCGTTCGCCGTCGCGGCGCAGTTCTCAGTACGTAATCCCGAGCACGAGCTGCGGATACGCGAGCGCATCCGTGCCTCGTGCGGCAAGCCGGTCACCTGCAGTCACGAGCTGAGCGCGCAGTTGAACGCTCCCAAGCGGGCACTGACTGCGGCGCTGAATGCGCGGTTGGTGCCCCACATCCGGCATCTGCTCGATGCCGTGGGTCAGACACTCGAGCGCGAGGCGGTCGATGCGCCGTTGATGGTCGTGAAAGGTGATGGGACCCTGATGCGGGCGAGCGTCGCGATCGACTATCCGATCGAGACGGTACTCTCGGGGCCGGCGGCGAGCGTCGTGGGAGCGGCTTTCCTCACCGGTCTCAAGGATTTTGCGGTCGCCGACATGGGAGGGACGACCACCGACGTGGCGATCATCATGGACGGGCGTCCCGTGGTACGAGCGGACGGCGCCGTGATCGGCGGCTGGCGGACGATGGTCCAGGCGATCGATGTTCACACGAGCGGTCTCGGCGGGGACAGCGAGGTGCATCTCGATCGGGAAGGGCGGCTCAAAGTCGGGCCGCGCAGAGTGATGCCCCTCGGCTTGCTGGCGCATCAATTCCCCGAGGTGCTGGCGGAGCTCACCCCGCTCGCCGCAGCCGAGCGCCTGCCGATGTTCGCGGGGCAGTTCGGCTATCGCAATCCCGGGCGCGAGGCGGGGGCGGATCTCGATCGACTGGAGCTACGGGTCTGGGAGGCGCTGGGCACGGCACCGCGGCGGCTCGACCAGGTCGCGCGCACCTCCCAGGGCGTCGAGGCGCTGCGCCGACTGGTGGACCGCGGGCTTGCGACTCTCGCGGGATTCACGCCGAGCGATGCGCTGCACGTGCTCGGCCGCCAGGACGGCTGGAATCGCGATGCGGCCCGGCTCGGCGCCGCCATCCTCGCCACCGAGGAGCGCAACGTGACCGCGCGCAAGGGCAAGGAAAGCCCGCAGGCGCTGTCCGGGCGTGTTTACGAGCTCGTCATCGGGCAGGCGGCGCGCGTGGTGTTGGAAAGCGCACTGGCGCAGGATCCGGGAATCGAGCCGCACAACGGGCGCTGGGGGCCGCTCGGCGTTCTGATCGACCGCGTGGTGGAGGGCCGGCCTTTCTCGAGACTCCTCGATGCGCAGCCGCGCCTGGCGAATCCGCTGGTGGCCATCGGCGCTCCCGCCGCGGCATTCTATCCAGAGGTCGCGCGCCGCCTCGGTGCTCAGCTGGTCGTTCCCGAGCATGCCGCCGTGTGCAATGCGGTCGGTGCGGTCGTCGGCGTAGTCTCGGAGACGGTGGATATCCTCGTGAATCAGCCGCACTGGAAGGTGTTTCGCGTGCACGACCCGGGGGGCATTCGGGATTTTTCCGAGGCGGAAGAGGCGATAGCACTGGCAAAGGACCTCTCGCGTGAGCTCGCGCTCGCCGCCGCGCGGCGCGCTGGTGCAACCGACCCCCATGTGGAGACGTCCGTCACCGAGCGTTGTGCCTCGTCGAGCTCCGGCGACACATATCTTGCGGAGGCCATCGTCCGTGCCCGCGCGACGGGCCGCCCGGCGACGGGCGCGCGGGCCGCCGACGGGGTCTGAGGGGATTCCGGGCCGCGGAGTTGCGCGGCAGCCGCCGCGGCCAGCAAACTAAGGCTCTCGCGTCCCGAGGATGGAGCTCCGCGATGCCTAAGACCGCAGTTGGCCCTGGGGAATCCGTTGCACGAGTGTTGCGCGACATCGATATCGCGCAGCGCGCCACACCGCTGCCCATTGGGGAGCTGGCGGCGAACGCGGGCATCCTTCCGCAGGAGCTCGAGTCCTACGGCCGATACAAGGCGAAAGTGAGTCTCGCGGTGCGAGACCGGCTCGAGGGCGCGCCGAACGGAAAATACATCGTCGTCACGGCGATCACTCCGACACCGCTCGGCGAAGGAAAGACGACGACGACGGTTGGCCTCAGCCAGGCCATCGGCGCTCATCTGGGAAAGAAGGTCTTCACCTGCATCCGCCAGCCGAGCCAGGGACCCACGTTCGGCATCAAAGGCGGCGCGGCGGGCGGCGGCTACAGCCAGATCATTCCGATGGAGGAGCTCAATCTCCATCTCACCGGTGACATCCATGCGATCACGGCGGCCAACAATCTGCTGGCGGCTGCGATCGATGCGCGGACGTTCCACGAGTCGACACAGACGGACGAGTCTCTCTTCGACCGACTCTGCCCGCCCGGGAAGGATGGCAGCCGGCGGTTTTCGCCCGTGATGTTGCGGCGGCTGCGCAAGCTCGGCATCCCGGGCAGCGATCCCAACGGACTGACGCCCGAGGAGCGCAACCGCTTCGTGCGCTTGGGAATCGATCCGGCCACCATCACCTGGCGGCGGGTGCTCGATGTGAGCGACCGCGTGCTGCGTCAGATAACGGTCGGGCAGGGGCCCGCGGAGAAGGGGCACACCCGTGTCACCGGCTTCGACATCACGGCCGCAAGCGAGATCATGGCCATCCTGGCTCTGACGACGGGCCTTGCCGACATGCGCGAGCGGCTGGGCCGCGTGGTGATCGGCACGAACCGTGCGGGCGATGCGGTCACCGCGGACGATTTGGGCGTGGGCGGCGCGCTGACGGTGCTCATGAAGGACACCATCATGCCGAATCTGCTGCAGACGCTCGAGGGAACGCCGGCGTTCGTGCACGCCGGGCCGTTCGGCAACATCGCGCACGGGAATTCGTCGATCATCGCGGATCAAATCGCGCTGAAGCTCGTCGGGGCGGATGGATACGTGCTGACGGAGTCGGGTTTCGGCGCGGACATGGGCATGGAGAAATTCTTCGACATCAAGTGCCGTTACAGCGGCCTGATACCGAATTGCGTGGTGCTGGTCGCCACGATCCGCGCCTTGAAGATGCACGGCGGCGGGCCAAAGGTCACCGCAGGGCAGCCGCTGCACCCGGATTACACCCGGGAGCAGCTCGGACTGGTCGAGAAGGGCTGCTCGAATCTCATCAGGATGATACGCAGTGCGCGCTTGTTCGGCATTCCGGTGGTCGTGGCCGTAAACCGCTTCGCAGACGATACGGCGGCGGAAATCGAGCTCGTGCGGAGCACCGCAATTCGGGCCGGGGCGCACGATGCCGTCGCCTCGAACCACTGGGCCGAAGGCGGTGCTGGTGCCGTAGATCTCGGTAGAGCCGTGATCGCTGCGTGCAAGCTTCCAGGGAGCTTCCGGTTCCTTTATCCGCTGGAGATGGGCATCAAGTCGAAGATCGAGACGATCGTCCGCGAAATCTATGGCGGCAGCGGCGTCGAATATCTCCCGGAAGCGCAGAAGAAAATCGAGCTCTATACGCGGTTGGGATTCGGCAACCTCCCTGTCTGTATGGCAAAGACCCATCTGAGCGTGAGCCACGACCCGAGCCTCAAAGGCGCCCCGACCGGCTTCACCGTTCCGGTTCGGGACGTTCGCGCGAGCGTCGGGGCGGGCTTCCTGTATCCGCTGCTGGGAACGATGAGCACGATGCCGGGCTTACCAACACGTCCGGGCTATTACGACATCGATCTGGACCTTGAGACGGGGCGTGTGATGGGTCTCTCGTGAGCCGGATTCACGGCTCCCTGCCCGGAGCCGCAGCGGTTTCCACAGCCGCTCGGGCGAGCTCGAGCACCGCCTCCGCCTGACGAAATGCGCGTTCATGCCGCTTCGTCTCCGTTGCGAGCCGCTCGCGGTACGAGGCGGCATCCGGCACCAGCTGGCTGGCATTGGATTGCGCGCACAGCAGGAAGCCACGCAGGGCGCTTTCCAGAAGAGTGGCGGCGACGCCGAGATCGGCGATCAGAGCGGGCGGCGTGAAGGCGGACACCTCGCTGCACAGCTGCAGGCCTGCCGCGGCTTGCTGCGCGGCCGCGAGCGGCAGGTCGATCGCGCCGCGGCGGGTGGACTCCATGCCCTGCTGCCGCGCCTGGCGCTCGGACTCGGTTGCCTCTGGCAGTCGTCTGGCGGTCAAGTACCCCTCGAACGCCGCGATGTCTTCGCCTGCCAGTTGCAGCATGCGTTGCGATGCCGCCTGCGCCGCGGCGGCGAGCGGCTCGATTCTGGCGGTATCCTCGGGAAGGGTGTTGCGGCGGCCGCTGATGGCGAGCACTTTCGCGACGAGGCCGAGGGCGAAGGCGGCCGAGACGGCTGCGATGGCAACGCCTGCCGGCATCGGTTGTTGGCCCGCCGCCTCGCGGCGGAAGTGCTCGAGTGTGACTTGCGAGAGGGCGCAATCCGGAGTCATGCCGGGGAGCATGGCGTACTCGAATTCGATATGCGAGCCGAACGGCTTCGCGCATGGGCCTGAAGGCTGCAGGCGGCTCGCCGAGCCGCTGACCCGGCCGACCCGCTGACCCCGCTGACCCGTCTGGAATGGGTGCGATTTCAGTGGTGCCGAGAGTCTAGGTGCAATTAGTGCATTGACCTCGGTGCAATTGCATCGTTGAACCGAGATTGGCGCACGCATGAAAAACGTGCC
>JAGWPE010000188.1 GCA_028870635.1 Gammaproteobacteria bacterium
CACCGACCTGGCGGGCAAGGACGTCACGCTCGAGACGACCACGGTCCTCGCGACGAACGGACTCCTGCACGCCGCGGCCGCTGAAGTGCTCAGCTGATCTTCAAGTGAGGGATTGCCGCTCGAGCAACGCCGCGCAGGAACTCGTGCGCAGCGCCGCGCGAGCGGCTTTGAGACGGAAAATTCGGCCGCGGCTACGGCTGCAGGTTCTTCTCCACCAGCGTCCCGTTCTCGTAGACGTTCGCGCTCCAGGGTGCCCACAGGACGAAGCGCGGATGATCGTCGCCGTCGTGATCGTCATCGTCCCTGCAGTTGCGGAACTCGACGGTGAACGACGCTGAGGCCGTGCCGCCTCCGGCGACGTCGCCCAACACCACCGGGTAATTGGAAGGCGGCGTGACGATCGCCTGACACCGACGGCCGCTCACCTGTCGTTCCCGGAGACGATCCTGTCGAAGTGCTTCGCGAGGAGTTGCCGGCCCTTACCGGCCGAATGGTAGCGGTATCAGATTAACGCCGAGCCAGGCGGTTGTCAAAGCGCCGCTCGAGGCGGCGGTGCCCGAAAAGAAGGGAATATACGGCGAGGCGCGCTGGAATTACCGCTACCTCGGGCGTGACGGGAGCCAGCCGTGAGACCCGGCTACGCCGCGACCCGCGTCTCCTCCGCGATCATCTCTTCCAAACGCTCGAGGTCAGGCACCAGCGGCGTCTCGTTGACCATCCGCACTTGACATATCACCGGCGCCCGCTCGGGAAACACACGCGAGTTATCCGGCCGCACCACGTCCGAGCTCACCCTCACCAGCTGCGGGAACCCCTGCGAGACGAGCGCGAAGTTGCCGCCGTCGAGCCGCGTGCCCAGGCAATGGAACACCACCACGCGGGTTCGTCCCGAGGGCGCCGGAATGGCCTGACCGCACGCCCCTTCGAAGGAGACGAGCGGCACCGCCTTGCCGCCCCACGGGACGGTGCCGATGTACCACGGCGGCGCGCCCGTCATCTCCGAGGGCACCTGGAATCCGACCACCTCGGCGACGCAGGCGCGCGGCACGATGAGCCGCCCTTCGCCGAGGGGAATCAACAGGCTGTAGATCTCTTGTACGCGCTCGGACATGGCTCACCTGCCCTCGGCCTGCCGCGGCACGTCCTGCAGGGCGCTGTCCTGCGCCGCGCGCCGGCGCTCCACCAGCGGCGCGATGGCATCCAGCAGCTCAGCCTCCTGGTAGGGTTTGCCGAGATAATCATCGACGCCCAGCTCGATGGCCCGCGCGCGGTGCTTCTCGCCCACGCGCGAAGTGATCATGATGATGGGGACGTCCTTCAGCCGTGAATCGTTGCGGACATGCGCCGCAACCTCGTAGCCATCCATGCGCGGCATCTCGATGTCGAGCAGGATGACGTCCGGCACGTGATCCTGCAGCAACCCGACCGCATCCATGCCGTCGCGCGCCGTCAGCACGCGCATGCCGTTGCGCTCGAGCAGGCGCTGCGTCACGCGGCGCACGGTGATCGAGTCGTCGACGACCAGCGCAAACGTCCTCCGGTCCTCCTTCTCCCGCGGGACCGCCGGCAGCTGCGCGCGCCCGCGCCACTCCGCGCGCACCAGCGCGCCGATATCCAGAATGATGACGATGCGTCCGTCGCCGAGAATCGTCGCCCCCGAGATGCCGCGGATGCTCGAGATCTGCGGCCCGACGGACTTCACCACGATCTCGCGGCTGCCGACCAGCTCGTCGGCGACGAGGCCGGTGGAATGCTCACCCGCGCGCACCAGCACCACGGGGATGGTCACGTCCTGCTCGGGAAGCGGCGACGGCTCGAGGCCGACGAACACCGCCAGGTGTTGGAAGCGGTATTTTTGCCCGCCGTAGTCGAACATGGCTGCATCGCGGCCCAGGTGCGCGCTGACTTCCGCTTTCGACAGCCGCAGCACGCCCTCGACGGTGGGCAGCGGCAGCGCATAGAACTCCTCACCCGTGCGCACCACCAGCGCGTGGCTGATCGCCAGCGTGAAAGGCAGGCGGATGGTGAACACGCTCCCCTCGCCCGCCTTGGTCTCCATGTGCAGCGCGCCGCCGAGGCGCTTGATCTCGGTGGCGACGACGTCCATGCCCACGCCGCGCCCGGCCTGTTGGGTCAGCGCGCCAGCGGTGGAGAATCCGGGCTCGAGGATGAGCTGCATGGCATCCTCATCGCTCAGCGCGCGGCCCGGCGGGATGAGGCCGAGAGCGCGTCCCTTGGTCCTGATCGCCTCGAGGTTCATGCCCGCGCCGTCGTCGGTGAGCCGCACCATCACTTCGGCGCCCTCGCGGTGGATCTCGAGGAGGATGCGTCCCGCGGGTGGCTTGCCGCGGCGCGTGCGCTCCTGCGGCGTCTCGATCCCGTGGACCACCGCGTTACGCAGCATGTGCTCGAACGGCGGCAGCATGCGCTCGAGCACCTGCCGGTCGAGCTCGCCGGAAGCGCCCTCGACCACGAGCTCGGCGCGCTTGCCGGTATCGGAGGCGGCCTGGCGCACGATGCGCGCGAGGCGCTGCACGTGCCGCTGGAAGGGCACCATGCGCGTGCGCATCAGGCCATTCTGCAGCTCCGTGATGGTTCTGGCCTGCTGCTGCAGGAGGTTCTGCGCGTCCTTCGCGAGGTTCTCGAGCAGCTGCTGGATGCTCGCCACGTCGTTGGCGGTCTCCGCGAGCGCGCGCGAGAACTGTTGGATCGAGGAGTAGCGGTCGAGCTCGAGCGGATCGAACTCGCTGCGATGGCCGCCCTCGTCCTCGTGCCGGTGCAGGATCTGCGCCTCGGTCTCGATCTCGAGGCTGCGCAGCTGCTCCTTCAGGCGCGTGACGGTGCGCGAGAGCTCGCCGAGGTTGAAGTCGATCGAGCCGAGCTGCTGCTCCAGGCGCGAGCGCGCGATGCTCGCCTCGCCCGAGATGTTGAGCAGCTTGTCGAGGAGCTCGGCATCGACGCGGGCCATCTCCTGCCGCTCCGGAGCTGCGACCGGCTCGCGGCCGGGCGGAACGGGCTGCGGTGGGACCAGTACATCGTCCGCCGCTTCCGCAGCGTGCGCTTCCGGCGGCGCGCTCTCGATCGCCGGGAGCTCGCCCTCCTGCGCGGGCGGCTCGGGCTCCTCTGCGGCGGCCGGCGGCGCCGAGGATAGGATCGGCGCCGGCTCGATCGCCTCCGGCGCGGCTTGCGGCTCGGGCTCGGACGCCGCAGCCAGCACCGGCGGCTCAGCCAATTCCGTCTCGGCCACCGAGTCGACGGTGCCTTCACTCGGCAATTGCCCGGCCGAAGGCTCATCGGCCTGCGGCGGCGCGACTGCGAGATCGACCGACGGGGCAGGCGCGACAGGCTCGGCAACAGCAAGCGCGGCAGGCGCAGGAGCGGCCGGTGCGACAGGCGCAGCGGCGGCAGGCGCAGCAGCAGCCTCGACAGGGGCCGGCCTTGCGGCAACAGGCGCCACCGCCTCCTGCTTCGGAGGCTGCGCAGCGGTTGGCGCTACGGCGGCCTGAGATCCCCCGGGGCGAGTCAACGCCTGGATGCGCCCGATCATCGCGCGCGCGGGGGCCACACGGCGGCCGCTCGCGACGGACTCGCGCATCCTGGCCAGCTCGTCGAGGCTCGCCTGAATGACATCGAACACGCTGGCGTCGACGGCGACCGTGCCGCTCTCCGCCTGAATGACCAGCGTCTCGAGCTCGTGACTCAGATCGCCCATGGCGATGATGCCCGCCATGCGCGCGCCGCCCTTGAGCGTGTGCAGCGGCCGCTTGAGAGCGGTGGCGCTCTCCGGGCTTCCCGGCAGGCCGGGTCGGACCCCGGCCGTGTCGCGCCAATCGCTCAGGGCGTGCTCGGAAGCATCGATCAGCTCGAGCGCCTCCTCCGTGAAGATCGCGGCGACCTCCGGGTCGAAATCCGGCGGCTCCTCGGCAGCCGCTTCGGGCGGCGCCTCAGGCTGCACCTGCTCCGCTGCCGGCGGCGTCGCGGCTGGCGGTGTTGGTACCGTCGCGCGTGCTTCCGCCGGAGCCGGGGCCGGGGCCGGGGCCGGCGATCCGGCATCGATGCGTGACGCCTCGGCGATGCGCGCATCGAGCGCACGCTCCGCCTCGCCCAGCCGCTCGAGGAGCTGCCAGTGGTTAACGAAGTACCCGGTGGGCTCATCGAGGTGCGCGGCCACCGATTCCATGGCCGCCATGCAGTCGGCGAGCAATTTCAGTTCGGCGGTGCGCAGGCCGATGCCGCTGGTGTAGGCGCGGCGCAGCCAGTGATCGATCGGCTCGGCGATGCGTACGCCATGGCGCGCCTGCGCCATTTTCGAGCTGCCCGCCAGGGTATGGCAGGCGCGGTAGACATCCTCGGGAAGGAGGTGCGGCTCGGCACTCAGCGCCTCGCGCTTGAGATAGTGGCGGATGGTCGCGACATGCGCGCTGGTCTCGCGCGCATAGATCTCACGAAGCGCCTCGTCCATCGGTGCAGGCGATGCCGCTCGCGGCGCAGGCTGCGGAGCAGCCGCGGCTGCAGTTGCCACGCGCGCGGGGGCCGGCGTCGCAGGCTCTGCGGCGAGACTGACGCTGTCGGCTGCCTCCACCAAGGTCGATTCCGGTGCCGGCGCAGACCCTTGCGGCCGCCCGGCTGCGGCGCGGACCGCGGAGGCCGGCTGTCGTCCCGAAGCCAGAGCATGGGCGCGGGCGGCGATCTCGGCGACAGGGGCCGCCACCGGGCCGCCCTTCTCCAGATGGTCGATCATCTGCGGCAGCGCCGCGATCGCATCGCGCAGCACTTCCAGAATCGCCTGACTGCGCGTGAGCGTGTTGTCGAGCACGCGGTTCAACAGGTTTTCCACTGCCCAAGAGAGCTCGCCGAGCTCGCGGGCGCCGACCATGCGGCCGCTGCCCTTCAGCGTGTGGAACGAGCGGCGCACCGTCACCAGCGCCTCGCGCTCGAGCGGGTTCTGATCCCATACCGGGAAGCTGCGCTCGATCTTGGCCAGCTCTTCGCGGGCCTCCTCGATGAAGAGCTTCACGAGCTCGGGGTCCGCGTTTTCCGCCAGCGCCGCGAGCCGCGCGGTGGCGGAAGGCGTCAGAACGGGGGGCGATTGCTCGCCGAGGTCCGGCGCGGTGGATGACACGTCTGCCACGTGCGTCGCTTCCAAAGGCAACGCCGCGGGAATCTGCATCGTCTTTGCGAACGAAGATGGCTCGAGCGGCGGCACGGTGGGCACGCCCATGCTCTGCTGCTGCTCCAGCGCCTGGACGCACGCCTGCGCGTTATCGAGCATGTACCAGGGATCGCTGCGCCCGGCCTGCAACGTCTCCATGTAGTACTCGACGCTGACGATGGCGTCGGCCAGCCGGTCGAGAAAGCCCGAAGGCAGCGCCAGCGCACCCGGCTGCATGACGCGCCTCAGCTGAGTGGTGATCGCTTCGATGACCTCCACCGCGCGCGTCTTGCCGAGGATCAGCAGCGCCGCCTTCAGTCCGCGGATGAGCTCCTGCCAGCTGTCCAGGCCGGCGGCGTCCAGCGTGCCGCCGACGCTCTGCGTGACCGCCTCCTTGATGCGCGCGAGGTTGAGGATGCACTCGCGCAGCACGGCAGACTGCACCTGTTGGAACTCGTGATCCTCGCTCTGCGCGGGGTCCGCGCCCGTCTTCGGCAGGATCATGCCGACCAGCCCGTCATCCAGCCGGTCCTCGACACCGATGAGCGCGGCGGCGATCTCGACCAGCGTCGTCTCGTCGGCGCGCTGGGTTCCCGCGACGATCTTCTCCAGCCTCTCGGTCTGCGCCTGCACGGTGCCGCGCAGCTCGCCGAGCCCGAGCACGCCGAGCGTGTCGCCGATCTTGCGCAGCAGCTCGACCTGCGGACCGAGCTCCTGCGGCTGTCCGGCGCCGCGGCGCACGAAGATGTCGAGGACGTCCTTCACCTTCGAGAGGTCCTCGCGGATAGCCGCCGCAACGGTCTGCATGAGCTTGACGCTCGGCGCCGAGAGGCTCTCGCGCTCCTGCTCGATGCTTTCATCGACGGGCAGCAGCTCCGCCAAACGGAAGGAGGCGCGCACCGCCGAGACACGCGTGCCGTTGGACTCCGCGCGCCCGACGTAATAGAGCAGGTTGTTCAGCAGCTCGACGGACGGGCTCTGGCAGTAACGTGCCTCGCCGAGCTCGTAGAGGCGGCGGATCTCGCGGTCTGCGAGCCCGAGCAGCCGCTTGATCGACTGGCCGCCCTCCAGGCCGTTCTCGCGCAGCGCCTCGATGACCGCGCCCACCACCCACCAGAGCTGGAATACCGGCTGGCGCGTGGCGGTCTGCTCGAGCTTCTGTGCCACCGCCGACAGGGTCTCCAGGTTGTGCTCGATGCGCTCCCCGCGGATCCAGCCGATGAGGCCGGTCTGAAAGCGCGCGCGGAGCCTGCGGCTCCATTGCTCGATGTTGAGCGGCGGCTCGTCGGCCGAGGCGGCGACGGGCTGCGCCTGCTTGTCGGATTTCAGGTTGAGGAGGAGGAGCGTCCCTTCGGAAAGGAGCGCGCTGCCGCGCACCGCCCGCAGGTCGTTGAGCAGGGGCAGCAGCACGAGCGCGAGATCGCGCCCTCCCGCCAGCACCCGCTCGAGATAGCCGGGGAGCTGCACCATCGCGCGCAGCAGCGCATCCAGGCTCTCCGCCTGCCCCTTGCGCTCCGTGACGGTGGCGAGGAGGTACCCCGCCACCTGCTCCATCTCCTCGGCGAGGAGCGCGGCGCCGTAGATCTCGAGCACCCGCAGCACCCCGTGCACCTGATGCAGCTCCAGCTTGCAGCGCTCGAGGAGCGACACGTTGTCGGGCTGCTCGACGTAGGTCTCGAGGGCCGTGCGGGCCTCGGCCAGCGTGGCGGTGAGCTCGCGGCCGACGAGGTCCAGCGTCTGGGAAGCGACTTCCGGCATTCAGAGGTCTCGGAGACTTTGCAACTAGGTGCCGCCCAGGGCGGAGATCGGTCGGACACCGCTCGCGGCGGCGTTGGTGTTGGCGCCCTTGCCGTCCGCGGCCGGCCGCCGGAACGCGCCGGAGGCGCCGACCGTCTCGGAGGTGATCGTGCCGGGCAGGCGGAAGCCCGCGGCCGCGCGCCGCAGCCCCGCGGAAAGCTCGGCGAGCTTGGCGATGGCCGCCGAGGTGGCGTTGGTCGATTCGGACGTCTGGACGCTGATCTCCTTCAGCACCTGCATGTTGCGGGCGATGTTCTGCGCGCCGCCCGTCTGCTGGCGCGAGCTCGCGGAGATGTTCTGCACCAGGCTCGCGATCTGGTTCGACACCTGCTCGATCTCCTCGAGCGCGGCGCCCGCGTTCTCCGCGAGCAGCGCGCCGCCGACGACGTCGGTAGTGCTGCGCTCCATGGAGACCACCGCCTCGTTGGTGTCGGTCTGGATGGTGCGCACCAGCACCTCGATCTGCTTGGTCGCGTTGGCCGCACGCTCGGCGAGCCGCTGCACCTCATCGGCGACCACCGCGAAGCCGCGGCCGGCCTCCCCGGCCATGGAGGCCTGGATCGAGGCGTTCAGCGCCAGGATGTTGGTCTGCTCGGCGATGTCGTTGATGAGCTCCACGATGTTGCCGATCTCCTGCGAGCTCTCGCCGAGGCGCTTGATGCGCTTGGAGGTCTCCTGAATCGTCTCGCGGATGGTGTTCATGCCGTCGATCGTGCGGCGCACC
>JAGWPE010000189.1 GCA_028870635.1 Gammaproteobacteria bacterium
ACACATGCCGCATGCAATAGATCCGATGTCGCCACGGGTTTGGGCGAGCCAAGCCCTCGCACTGTGCCTGTGGCTGCTCGCCGGGGCAGGCGCCGACGCGCACGCCGACGATTTCATCGTCTACTCGCCACATGTCAATCGCGGTCAGTCGGAGGTCGAGTTGCGCGGATTCCATACAAGCGACGGCCGGTCCGTTTTCAACGGCTGGGCCGCGAGTGAGCTTTCGCTATCGCACGCCTTCTTGGGGTGGTGGAAACCCGAAATCTATGTTGTAGAGTACGAGAAAAATCCGGGCGAAAACGCGGGCCTGGCGGGTTACGAGTTCGAAAACACATTCCAGCTCACCGAGCCCGGCCAATACTGGGTCGACGTGGGGCTCTTGGCTTCGCTGGAGTTGGCGAGCATCAAAGGCGAGAACAACAGGCTCGAGTTCGGCCCGCTGTTCGAGAAGACCTTCGGCCGCTTCGACCATCGCCTGAACCTGATATGGGAGAAGGAAATCGGCGCCGGCGCCAGTCGTCGCTACGAATTCCGCTATAGCTATTCCGGAACTTATGCCTTCTCGGGGCCCTTCCAGCCGGGCGTCGAGTTCTACGGTCGTCCGGCCGATCGCGCCTATCAGATCGGCCCGGTCGTACACGGTGAATGGCACGTACCTGGCACTACTGGCAACATCGAATACCGCGTCGGCCTGCTGCAAGGCATCAACACCGATGCTCCACGGCGCACCTGGGTGGCGCAAATCGAGTACGAATTCCTGTGAGGCTGCGTCGGGTGTTCCCGGAATTGCAGATGATGAGCTTCGGCATCTACGGCTGGAAGGCGGCACCGGCCGTACTTTCGAGTCCGCGCCACGCCCGACTACGTCGACGAGATCCGCTTGCCTGGTGACGGATTGGGCGGGACATCCGGCTCCGCATCTGGCCGAGGCGGGGCCTTCGAATCATCAGGTGCTTCTACACCGGCGAGCGCGGTACGTCGCTCAAAGAGCAGCTGCAGGCTGTTTGAGGACTGATGGTCGGTACACAGGGCGTGGGGCTTGGTGCCGCGTCCCAGTCGCGCCCGAAGCGTGGTAGGGGAGCCGCAGATCTCGCATGCGCGAGCTTGCTGCCGTTCGAGCCACAAGTCGGTTTCCCGGTCCAGCTGAAATTGCAGATGATGGGCAAGTGCCGCAACGTCCGACTCGTGCCCCGGGCAGCCTCGAGCGCAATAGCCGATCCGTTGCGCGAGGCCGCCGGGTTGGATTGTAACGGTGAACCACTTTCCGGCCTGGTTGCCAAACTCGCATTTCTTTGCGGTGAACATCTTGCTTGCCTCTATTGCGTGCTGCAGATGAGCACGGTTGGTCGAACGGCTCGCGACGGTTCGCGCGGCATCAATCGCGCCGCCATCCGCCTGCGGGCTCGCTCGGCTGCGCCGTGCTCACGCAGTGCGCATGCCGCTCCGGGCGCTACTCGGTGACGCCCTTCATCGCCGGGACGTTGCGAGAGGTCTCGAAGCGCTTATCTGCGTTCAGGCCGGTAATGGGTTTCTTGCGTCGCCGCGCTTGGGCCACAGTCGCCGCAATCTGTCGAGAAATCGCTGCCAGCCCGTCTGAATCCCGTTGTCGCTCATGAGTCACCGTTCCTCGCCGCCGCGCCGCACCGTTGGAGCGGCTTCGCTATGTGCAGGCGTAGTAACGCACAGATCGGGATCGATGTGGGCTTTATCTTGCATGGCGTGGTGCCAAGAGGAGTATGCTGATGCGTTGGGTGCACGGTCCGCCTCGCGCCACGGTTGGCGGTTGCGCCGACGTCGCGACTGGTACTTCCCGCTGCGCGTATCCGTAACGAGGCATGACGCCGCGACCGATATGGGGCGGAAGCGTCATCTTCATGCCCGATCGGCCGCATCCATTCGCAGCGATCCGCGCGTGGAGCGGTGAAGCTGCGGGGGGCTAACCATGCGTCAGTACTTGAGGAGAGTCCATGTCGTTCGATTTCTTCGTCGCTCACGGGCGTGATCAGCTGCCAGCTCCGGGGGCCGGCGATTTCGTTGCAGACCACCGGGCGCGCCTCGCGCACGAGCAGAAGCAGGAGCTCGAGCGCAAGCGGCAAGAGCTTCTGGAGCAGATATCCGAGCGCAACACGCCCGCTCAGCGCATACTCATCTGGGAGCGACGCCATGGACTGACGTTGCCGCGTGATTCCAATCACCCGGCACTGGGCATCGTTGCAGCCGCAACGGGTCTGGCACTCGAGCAGATGCACGAGGAGCAGCGGCGACGCCTGGCGAATACGAATACAAAGACGGAAACCGCAATGAACGGGGCCGCCCCCGCGCGCATTTCCGTGTGAACTGCCACCGCAATCGCGGTGCGATCGAAGATCGGGAGCAGCCAGCCGTCACGGTCTGTTCCAGGAAGTGCAGGCGGGCATTCGCCGCTGAGGTCGCAGGGCCGCATCGCAAGCCATGGGGTCTCGATCCATCGCCCGGCAAGCCCCCGATGGTTGCGATGTGACGGCCGGCGCAATCCTCGGCTTGATGGCACTGGCCCTGTACCTGGGCAGCCGATGGATCAACTCCTCGGCCGAGAACGCTGAGCTGCGAGCGCGAATTGCGGCGCTCAAGCGGGAACTCGCTCGGCGGAGACGCTGATGCGAGCGTTTCCACTCGTAGCAAAAGATATTTGCTGGTCGCATCGGCCTATGCGCACCGTGATTGCGGGCGCTGCGAAGCGGCACACACGCGTGTCACGCTGACTTGACCTTTCGAGGAGTTCGCATGCCGGCCACATCACGCGCACCTGGTTCCGTGCACGAGCTGCATCGGCAGCGATGGCTGCGCGACCGAGCGGCCGCACTGACGTTGCGCAGCGCCTTTCCTGGTGTCGAGCGGGTCTGTGTGGATCTGATGTTCCGGGACGCCGCAGCGCCATCCCCGGGCGCCCAATCTCACGCGCTGCATCCTGCGGCGCGTGCGTTCTTCGAGTTTCTCTGCCCCCACGCTGACTGCGACGGCACGTTCGACCTTACCGCTGCTGTTCAGTCAGCGATGACGAGCGCGTCTTCGCATGCGGACGGGATGCTCGACTGCAAAGGCACGCGCCCTCGTCCGGGTCTGACAACGGGCCCCTGCGGGGTAAGCGTTCGGTATACGATCGTCGCGCAGTTCCGGGCGCAGTCCAGCTGACCCGCGGGCCGCGGGACCGTAGCGAACTGCAGCCCGTGCGACGTGACGAGCGCCACTGCCGCGGAGTGGCAGGTCAGTTCGTGGACTCATAGCGCTTGGCCGCATGCTGCTGCACCAAATTCGGCAGCATCGCCTTTCGCGCAGCCTCGAGGTCGAGCCATTGTCCGATCTCCGGTAGCGACGGGATCGTTACCGTCTCACGTCGATCGAAACCGACGAGGGCCGCGTCCACCAGCTCATCGGCCGTCATGGATGTCGGAAACGCATTCAGGTCCAGTCCCGCCCGCTCCCACAACTCCGTTCGTGTCACGGAGGGCAGCACCGCCTGAACATATACTCCCTTGGGGCCTAGCTCGGCATGCAGCCCTTGGCTGAGAAACAGGACGAATGCCTTTGTCGCCCCGTAGACGCTCATGCCGAGCTCAGGTGCCAGGCCCACGACGGAGCCGAGGTTGATGATGGCGCCGCTCCCGGCCTGCGCGAGACGCGGGCTGATCGCGCGGCTGAGACGGGTCAGCGAGACGACGTTGAGGCTGACGAGTGCGCTCACATCGCCCGGTGTCTGGTCGGTGAATCCTCCTCGCGCGGCGGCGCCGGCGTTGTTCACCAGGATCCCGATCCGCGCGTCATCGCGTAGCCGAGCCTCGACGGCCTCGATCCCCGCAGGCTCCGCCAGGTCGGCGGCGAGGACGTCGACATCGACGCGGGATTCGGCACGGAGCCGCGCCGCGAGGGCATTCAGCCGCGCACCGTCGCGGGCCACGAGGACGAGCGCATGACCGCGACGGGCGAAACGGTCTGCATAGACCGAGCCGATTCCGGCCGAGGCGCCGGTGATGAGTACTGTGGGCTTGGCGTTCATGGATGGCATCTCCAGTTATGCGGTGTGTGGGGGAGGGGGCGGCTTGGTGTGAATTGCGCCGAGGAGCCCTTACAGGGCGCCCCGCACCGAGGCGCGTCGGCCGAGGAGCACCTGCCGCACGGTCGTCTGCGCATCCTCGCCCGTGCTTGTGCTCCTTGTGACCTCGAGAGCACCTTTCGCCTGTGGCCGCCTTACCGAGTCCGCGGCCGCGGAGCGCGCAACGCTCACGCCCAACAGCACTCGTCGCACGAAGGCCTGCGCGTCGGTATCCCGATCAAGCCGGTCCGGACGTCCGGAGTCAGGGCGCGCAATGGACGGGCTTGCGGGGATCCCAGTGAGCACTCGTCTCACCTGCTGCTGGAAATCACCTCGTGGACTTGCCGCAGCGGCACTGCCGATCTGGATGAAGAGCGCGGCGGAAGCGACCGCAACCGTACTTTTGAGGGTCTTGACGATAGGTGAGGACATGACGCTGAACTCCTGCAGTGGATTCATGGATCGGGTTATGTATGCAACTACATGCATCGCAGACAAATGTATATGCATGTATTGGATGGATCGGTAAGCCGAGCTGGCTTCGTTATTCCGAGGCCAGGCGGGTGGCGGCAAGGTACGCCGCATGCCGCAAGGCCACGGCCTCAGTGCGGCCGACGCGCTTCTCGAATGCCGTCTGCGCTGCTTGCCACAGTGACTTGGACTTACGGAGCTGTTCCCGCCCTTTCGACGTCAAACTCCAACGACGCTGTCGACGGTCCTGACCAACGGTGTCCGTAGCCAGTCCGTTTCGCTTAATGAGCGCCAGAGTTCGGGTGGCCGTGGTCTGATCGATGCCGATGGCCTGCGCCAGTTCCGTCGTCGTCAAATTCGGGGCCGAGTCGATGAGTTGCAGGGCGCCGAATTGCGTCGCGTGCACACCCGCCTCCGCAAGCACCTCCTCGTAGAGAGCGGTAGCGGCACGGGCGGCCTGCCGCAAGGTGGAGCAGTAGCAGGGAAGCGCTTGCATCTTCATGATTCGCACAGTACATGCATATGCATGTAGTGTCAAGCGATATTTGCGCCACCCGCGTCCGCAGGAACTCATCACTGGCGGTCAGCCGCTGTCAGCGCATCGTATGCCTCACCGCGATGGTAGTACTGACAGCGATGAGTGCCAGCACCGGCAGAAGAATGATGACCCAAGCCACGGGGCGCGCAAAGTTCACGGTGTATCCGAATCCAAATCGCCTCTCGACCATCACGGACGGGTCACTGCGGTTGAAGTAGAAGACGCCCAGCTTCCAGAATCGGTCCTCCGTGCGGTCTCCGACCGGACTCGTTGAGCCGGGACGGGCAAATCGCTCGGAGGCGTCCGACCGGTTGGCTGCATGGTGACGCTCCCGGACGATCGCGCCGCGGTGTCTTTTGAGCTCGAGCCATCCCTCGTCCGCGAGCTGCCGATGGGCCTGCCCCACAGTGTTGTGGTGATTCCCCAGATCGATCGCCAGCGCCCGCACGGTCGGCAGTTTGTTGGAGCGGGCCTGACGTCGCCTCTCACTGTCCCTGGAATCGCCTCTCCAGCATCTCGAGCTGGCCGGTGAAGACCCTGATCGACGTCCGGGTGAACTCCTCGTCGTGCATGGGCTCGATCGTGGTCACCATGCGCACGCGCTCGCCGGCCGGAAAGAAGTCCACCGCGATCGTTTGCTCGTAGGCCTTCACCCCCGGCACGAAATCGATGACGTGCGTGAGGATGAGCCGCTGGTACGGTCTGAACTCCGCAAATCGTGCGCGCACCGAAGACGCTGGTGGCAATCCCATCTGCTTCCTCGCGGCGATGTCCGCAGGGGCCACCGCGATCATCTCGTAGTGGAGCGCGCCGCCCTCGCGAGCCTCAATGGTGTGCACCTCGACGCGCGAGCCCTCGCTCCCCCACCAGGACTCGAAACCGGCCTTCGTGGTCCACAGCCTCCACAGCTCCTCGGCGCGTGTCCGGTAGGTACGCTCGATCACCGCGCCCGAGCGGCTGGTGCTGCCTTTTTGCGTGCTCATTTGCGGGACCTCCTGCGCGGACCTCGGGATGACTTGCGTGGCTCGAGCGCCGCTGCGAAGCGATCGAGGCGGCGCTCCCAGAGGCTGCGGTAGCCGGCGAGCCAGGCCTCCAGCTCGCGGAAGGGCTCAGGCCTCAGCGAGTACAGGCGCTGCTGCCCGAGCGGGCGCGCCGAGACAAAGCCCGCCTCATTGAGTATCCGCAGGTGGCGGGATACTCCGGACTGATGGATGCCGGAGTGCCTGACGATCTCACCCACCGGCTTCTCACCGCTCTTCAGCGACTCGACGATGCGGCGCCGGGTGTGATCGGCGAGCGTCTCGAAGGTGTCGATATGCATTATGGTGTATATATATACCCGTGCATTTGATGCCGTCAAGCATCCCTCGATCCTTCGGGGGCGAGCCCGCGGGTCCTCGCCGGCTCGCCTGGGCGCCCTCGAGTGCCCTGGGGTGACTCGGCCTGGAGCGCCGCCGCAGCGGTGACGAGCACTTGGCCTCCGGCCGATCGGCGGCCGCGATCTTCACCCCGAGCTGCCGATTTGCGACCCGCGCCAAAGACACGACGCGCCGCTCGAATATCATTGCCCGCAAGAGCGGAAATAACTGTAGCGGGAGAGCGACATTCGTTTCTTGAAGAGCATGCGTGCGGGGACGCGGGCTTCGCAGCTCGCGACGCAATTGCGGGATCGCTTGACCCGGCACCACAAGTGGAAGGCACTGGTCGGCTGGCAGACCCATTACCGCAACTTTCTCGAGGAGACTCCCGAGCGCCCGCTGGTCGATCACCGCGGCCCCCACGTCGGCGGTGAAGTGCGGCAGACGGAGCTGATCGACTCGATTGCGGCCGGCAGGAGCGCATTCCTGATATCGGCGCCGCCCGGTTGCGGCAAGAGTCGCTTTGCGCTCGAGCTCGCGCGGCGAATCGAGCGGACTCAGCGATCCTGCGACGTGCGCTTCGTCCGCCATGACGAGCCGGCCCTTGACGAGGAGCTGCGGGAGCTCCCTGAAGCCAGCCGCTTGATCCTGATCGTGGACGATGCGCAGAACTGTCCGGCTCTCGTCCAGCGTCTCGCCTCGGCATGCACCGCGCCCGGGCCGTCGCAGACGCACCTCGTCTGTCTCACCCGGCCGGCCGGCCGTGCCGTCTTGATCGAAGCGCTGGCGAGCCACCTTCCTCTCCAGGAGCCGCTGCAGATCGACCTGGGGCGGCCCGATCCGAAAGTCATACGCGAGCTGATCGGCGCACTGATCCCGCAGCTCTCACCCCATCATCGGGACGTGATCCGGCGGTTCGTCGCGGATTCCTTCTTTGCCGCCGTGCTCCTGTGCTCGAGCGTGGCCCGCCAGAAGAAGCTGCCGCAGACCCTCAGCACCAGGAATCTGCGCGACTACGCCGTGCGTCAGCCGATCGCCCAGGCGATCGGGGACCTGTGTCCGCCGGAGAAGGCGTTTCGCGCCTTGGCGGTATATGCGGCATGCGCTCCGGTGCGCGCCGGCGATGCCGCAATTCGCTCGAGCGCCGCGACGCACGCTGCCCTGCCGGCCGCCGACGTCGAGTCACTGGAGCGCCGCGTTCTGCAAGCGGGCCTCTTCGAGACGGACGGACTGGGATCGATACGACCGCTGCCGGATGTGGTCGGAGACCTCATTCTCGAGGAGACCTGCCTCGATGAGGAGGGCAGGCCGACGCCGTTCGGCAAATCGTTGCTGCGTGATCTTCTCGAGCAGCGGCATTACGCGCCGGTGATCCGCAATTGCGGCGAGCTCGCCTGGCTCTTCTCCAGGCCGGAGCGCGTGGATTTTCTCAGTGAGCTGGTGTTGGAACGGGCCAACGAGCTGTCGCCGCAGAATCACGCGCCAGCCGCCGAGCTGTTGGCCGGCTGCGCGCGCCTGGCTGTCCGCCAGCCGGCAGTGGTCGTTCGCCTGATCGAAGCTCTCACGGCAAGGGGCGTTCTGCGGGTCGTTCCCCCGGCTTCGCAGCTGAGCCATGCGGACAACCCCGAGGTCGGTGCGCAGCGGCTCCTCATCTCGGCCGGCGAGAGCGATCCGGCCATCGTACCCCGGGCTCTGGAGTATTCGCGCCACCTGTTGGCGCAAGTTCGCGCTGACGACAGCGCCCGTCGCCTCCTGCTCGAAAATCTGCGGGAGTCCTGTCAATTTGCCGTTGCGCGTCCTCTCGCGCACGCCGCGGCCGTCCTCGATGTTCTGCAGAGATGGTCCGAGGATTCGGATGCGCAGACCGCGGAACTCGCGGCATCGCTGGTGCACGGTTTCCTGCGTCTCGAGATGCGCGCCCGTCGCTGGGAGAAGGATGCGCCGACTCTCGTCTCGATCGGCCTCGATCCCGGGGACGACATCTGCAAAGTGCGCGATCGGGCTCTCGCTATCCTCCTGCGGTGCGCCAATCACGCCTCACCGGCGGTCGGATACGCTGCGGCCCGCTCACTGAAGCACTGGGCGCACGGTCAACGCGAGCTGACGGGTGAGCTGCTCCAGCGTTGGCAGCCGCAGCTCATTCGGGAATTGGATCTGCTGGCGGCGGCCTTCGGCAAGCTCGGCTCGGCAACGGCTGATCTGCCGGTGCGGGCCGCCGTCGAGCAGCAGGGGTGGCAGTGGTGGATGGACGGCGCGGAGCCCTTCATTCGCCGTGGAGGCAGCCGCATTCTCGAGTCGGTGCCCGCCTCCGACACCTACTCGCTCTGGAAGGCGTTGCACGCCGCCACGCTGCCGATTTTCCAGCTTCCGCTGGATGAGTCCATCGAGCCCCAGCGGCGGCATGACCAGCTGCTGCCGCTCATCGAGCCGTCCGCGGCACGCGCGGTCGAGCTCGCCAGGGAGCTGTTCGATCGACTCGATCTTCTCTGCAGCGACTCAAAGGCATGGTCGGCGCTGTTGGCGTCAGCAGTGAGTGCGCTGCCGGGGCAGCCGCTGCAGCCTCGAGCCCGCCTGTATCTGCAGGAGTTCGTCCGCCGTCATCCTGACGAAGCGTGGTCGTTCGTCAGCGAAGACGCGGCGGCGGGCCCCCTCGCCGCGGTTCTTCCCGCCCTCCTGGCGGAGCTTCGCGGACAGGACACCCCGCGTTGGCATGAGGCGATTCGCGGCGCCCTGCCGGGAACGCGTTTGTTCGAATTGGAACTGGGCGCGTTGTGCGCGGCTGGCGAGCTGGATGACGCCGAGCGCGCGATGGTCGCAAAGGGGCTGGAGCTCGACGATGCGGCGGTCGTTCACCTCTCCGCCCAGGCGCTCTTGGGCGCCGCTCCCTCGGCGCTTGCCCAAGGAGTCGCGGCGGTGTCCGCGGCGCTGCCCAGGCGCTCAACGGATGCGCGCCTCTGGGAGTTGACCCTCGATGCGTTCGCGCGTTGGGGCGAGCACCTGCTGGCCTTGCCCGCGGGCGAGGAACCGGATCCCGCGATTCGGGCGGCTTCCGGTGAGCTCGTGAGGCTGCTGCGGACCGGCGCAAGCGCGTTGTCCTGGGACCAGGGACCGCACACTCGGTGCCTGGCCAAGGTTCTGGCCATCTTTGCGGTCGCCGTGCCCCATACCCTCAAATCCTGGATACGACAGGACGGGATGCCGCCAGCCGATTGCGCTGCAAGCGACCTGGTGCTGTCACCGGCTCGACTCTGCGAAGCCGTGCGCCTTTTGTCGAAGTCGTCCGCGGCATCTTTCTGGCAGAAGCAGCTAGCCGAATGGATCACGGAGGAGCCGGAACTGGCGCGCATCGGGGCGAGAGGCCTGGCGGAGCTTTGCGGACTCGCCGATCCATGCATCGGCCCCCTGGTGATGCGCATCGCGCAGCAGCCCTCGGACTCTTCCCTGGACGCGCTGAGGGAGCTCGTCGGCAGCCGCGGGGGCTCGCCACGGTTCGTTGAAGACGCGCTCACGCTGTTCCGCCATCTCGCTGATGCTCCGGATGCCTACGGGCTGCTGGAGAAGGAAGTCATCTCGACGATGGTTGGG
>JAGWPE010000190.1 GCA_028870635.1 Gammaproteobacteria bacterium
GATCAGGCAGCCGGCGCCGTAGATGCCGGTCGGGTGGAACTGCACGAACTCCATGTCCTGCAGCGGCAGTCCGGCGCGCAGCACCATGGCGTTGCCGTCACCGGTGCAGGAGTGCGCGGAAGTGCAGGAGAAGTACGCGCGCCCATAGCCGCCGGTCGCGAGAATCGTCATGTGGGCACGGAAGCGGTGCAGCTTGCCCTCGGTCATGTCGAGGGCGATGACGCCGCGGCAGGCGCCGTCCTCCATGATCAGGTCGATCGCGAAGTACTCGACGAAGAACGTGGCGGATTGGCGGATCGACTGCTGGTAGAGCGTGTGCAGCATCGCGTGGCCGGTGCGGTCCGCGGCCGCGCAGGTGCGCTGCGCGATGCCCTTGCCGAACCGCGTCGTCATGCCGCCGAAGGGCCGCTGGTAGATGCGCCCCTCCTCCGTGCGGGAGAAAGGCACGCCGTAGTGCTCGAGCTCGATCACCGCCGCGGGCGCCTCCTTGCACATGAGCTCGATCGCGTCCTGGTCGCCCAGCCAGTCCGAGCCCTTGACCGTGTCGTACATGTGCCAGCGCCAGTCGTCCTCGCCCATGTTGCCGAGCGCTGCGCTGATGCCGCCTTGGGCGGCCACGGTATGGCTGCGTGTGGGAAAGAGCTTGCTGATGCAGGCGGTGGCGAGTCCCGCCTCCGCGAGCCCGAGCGTGGCGCGCAGCCCCGACCCGCCCGCCCCGATCACGATGACGTCGTAGGTATGGTCGATGATTTCGTAGCTCATGCGGCGCCTCCCAGCGCCACCTTCAGGATCGCGAGCACCCCGGCCACGGCGACCACGACATGAAAGAAAGTCACCAGTGTCAGCGTCAGCGTCTTCATACCGCTGCCATGCACGTAATCCTCCACCACCACCCGCACGCCGAGCTGCGAATGCCAGGCCGCGGTGAGCACCAGCAGGATCAGGAACACGGCCGTCCACAGTTGACCCAGCCAGGCGGTGACCGTGGCGTGATCGAGGGACGGGAGCGACAGGATCGAGACGACGAACCAGACGGTAAGGGGCACGAGCGCCACGGAGGTGAGGCGCTGCACCCACCAATGGTGCACACCCTCTTTCGCGGAGCCGTGGCCGAGAACCCGGGCGAGCGGACTGCGCAGGGTCATGGCGCGCGCCCTCCTGCGTGCAATGCCCACCAGGCGAGGCCGGCGAAGAGCAGGATGCTCGCGATCGCCACCACCCAGGCGCTGCGCTGTGACTGCGCCCGCTCCAGCCCGTGACCGGTGTCCCACACCAGGTGGCGAATACCCGCGATCAGGTGATAGGAGAAGGCGGCGAGGAGAACCGCGTAGACGGCCTTCAGCACGCCGAGGGACAGTAAGTGGCGCGCGGCCCGGTAGGCGGCCGGCCCGCCGGCGATCGCAACCAGCCAATAGACGAGCAGGATGAGCCCCGCCGAGAGCACCACACCGGTGGCGCGGTTCGTGATGGAAGTCAGCAGGCTGTAGCGGTACATCCTGTACACGGACAGGTGTGGAGAGAGCGGTCGTTCGGTCATAGGCGGCGTCAAGGACTAGAAGTCGATGCAGCGGCCCTTGCGCTCCCAGTCGCCGAAGCGCGTGGGCTCCGGGCCCGCGGGCCCGCCGATCTCGCTGCGGCGCCCGCCCGGCCCTGCATCGGCAGTTGCGGCAGGAATTGCGCGCGAATGCGAGGCGGTGGACGGAACGGAAGGCGATGTCGAGGAGTTCTTATCTGGGCTCATCTGCATGATTTACAAGTGTGCCAGAATTCCGCTTCCGCGGCCACGAAGTTGCTGCGCGCAGCGGAGCCCGAACCGCCATAATTAGTCGTATGAATGGAATGCATCTGCAGACCGTCGAGCTCGACGATCTCGGCGCGCTGCGCGTGACGGGCGCCGATGCCGCACGCTTTCTGCAGGGCCAACTGTCGAACGACCTCGGCCGGGTGAGCGCGGAGCGCTCGGCGCTCGCCGGCCTGCACAACCCGCGGGGCCGCACGGTCGCGCTGCTGCGCATCGTGCATCTGGCGCCGAATGACTTCCTCGCGCTGCTGCCGCGCGAGTTGGCTGCGCCCGTCGCGGCCCGCCTGACGAAGTACGTGCTGCGCGCCAAAGTGACGGTGGGCGAGTCGCAGAGCTGGCGCGTCACCGGTCTCATCGCCTGCGGCCTGGGTGCGGCAGGCGAGCTGCGCTCGGCTCAGACCGCATCCTCGCCGCTCGCCGCTTATCCCTGTGCGGCGGGCGAGCAGCGCCGCGTGGGCGATGACGTCGTCATCTGCGTGGACGAGCGGCCGGCCAGGTGGCTGCTCATCGCGCCTCGCGAGGTTGGCCGGTTACCGCACGGCGAGCCGGCGCGACGCGAGATCTGGCGCCAGCTCGACATCATCTCCGGACTGCCGCAGGTCTACGGCGCGACTTCCGAAGTGTTCGTCGCGCAGATGTTGAATCTCGATGTCGTCGGCGCGATCGCTTTCGACAAGGGCTGCTACACGGGACAGGAAGTGATCGCGCGCGCCCACTACCGGGGCCGCGTGAAGCGCCGGCTGCAGCGGTTCCGCTCGCGCGGACCGCTCGATCTGAAGCCGGGCGACAGCGGCGAGCTGCCCGATGGCCACGCCTTCACGGTGGTCGAGGCCGTACGGCTCGAGGACGGCCGCTGCGAGTTCCTGGCCGTGGCGCCCCTGCCGACCTCGGAGCAGGATCTGTCCGCTACGACCCAACCCGACGCGATGTTGGAGCGTGTCAGCGCTCCCCTCGCAGTGCGGCCCTCCCAGGCGGGAGCCGCAGCGCTCACCCGCACCAACGTCGGAGCGCCTTCCACGGGCGCAGCTCTGCACGCGGCCGTGCCGGCGGAGCTCAGCACGACGGGAGCGGTCTGGGCGCCGTTTGCGAGCTCACCGGCGGCGCCGCGGCGGGCCGGGACCCCGGTGCTGCCGCCCGGCCGCGTCGAAGAGCTGCCGCACGACCTGGAGCGCCTCGAGCTGCCCTACGCGCTCCCCGATTGAGGCACATAGACGTGCCCCGCCGCCGAAGGCGGCGGAGGTCTCGAGCAAAAACCGCGCTTTTGCCCGAGACCGCGCTTCGTTCGCGCACGATGCCCGGATCCAGCGCTTCTATAAGTCCACGAGCTCGACTTCGTGCGGATGGATCGGACGCTCGAGAAAGCGCCCGCCGATCCTTGCGAACCGATCCGCCGCATCCGTCGCCAGCAACCTGAGACTCCCCTCCCCGCCGCGCGCGGCGAGGTCCCGCGACTCGAGCGTCTGCCGTACGGATCGCGCGGTCGTTTCCGCGGAGTCGACGATGCTGACGTCCGGGCCCGCGACGGCGCGGATCGAATCCGCGAGCATCGGGAAGTGCGTACAGCCCAACACGAGCGTATCGGGGCGGGATACGCCGGGCCGAGCGTTGAAGAGCGGCTCCAGGTAGTGGCGCGCAACGCTCTGCGCAATCGGTCCGCGGCAAAGCCCTTCTTCGGCCAGAGCCACGAACAACTGTGCCGCCGCGGCGCTCACACGAGCATCGCTCCTGCGCCGTACGATCGCATCCTGATAAGCGCCGCCGCGTACGGTACCTTCGGTCGCGATGACGGCGATATGGCCGGAGCGGGAAGCCGCGCACGCGGCCTCCGCGCCAGGCTCGATCACGCCGACGACAGGCACATCGCGGATGCGCTCGCTGACGGCAGTGAGTCCCACGGCCGAAGCGGTGTTGCAGGCGATGACCAGACACTTCACGCCGCGGTCCGCCAGCGACTTTGCCGCTTGCAGCGCGTAGCGCACCACGGTCTGCGGGCTCTTGGTACCGTAAGGCAGCCGGGCGGTGTCGCCGAGGTAGACGAACCGCTCCCGCGGCAGCTGCGCCAGTAGGGCCTTGAGGACCGTGAGCCCGCCGACCCCGGAGTCGAAGACGCCTATCGGGGCGTCCTGGGTTTTCATGCGCTGCGCGCAGGTCTTAACGGGGCTCGCAAAGCGAACCCCGTCCGAGCAGCGGCGCTTCGCGCCGAGTGGAGGGACCTATCATCACTCCGGGCGCATGTGCGGAAACAGGATGACGTCGCGAATGGACGGCGAGTCGGTGAAGAACATCACCAGCCGGTCGATCCCGACGCCGAGGCCGGCGGTGGGCGGCATCCCATACTCGAGCGCACGCACATAGTCGGCATCGTAGTACATCGCCTCCTCATCGCCCCGCTCCTTGCGTGCGACCTGCGCGCGAAAGCGCGCCGCCTGGTCCTCGGGGTCGTTGAGCTCGGAGAAGCCATTGGCGAGCTCGCGTCCGGCGAGGAAGAACTCGAAGCGATCGGTGAGGAAAGGGTCCGCATCGTTGGCGCGGGAGAGCGGCGACACCTCCGCCGGATACGCATGCACGAACGTCGGATCCATCAAGGTGTGCTCGGCGGTCTTCTCGAAGATCTCGATCTGCAGCTTCCCGGGGCCGTCGTGCGGGTGCACGGGGATGCCGAGCCGCTCGCAGAACTTGCGCAGGTACGTCGGATCGCGCATCGACAGCGGATCGAAGTCCGGATTGTTCTCGAGGATCGCCTGCTCCACCGTGACCCGGCGGAAGGGCCTGGAGAGATCGTACTCGCGCCCCTGATAGGTCAGCCGCTGCGAGCCGTGGAGCGTCTCGGCGAGCCCGCGGATCGCCTTCTCGACCCAGTCCATGATATCGCGGTAGTCGGCGTACGCGAGGTAGAGCTCCAGCATCGTGAACTCGGGGTTGTGCTGGGTCGAAAGCCCCTCGTTGCGGAAGTTGCGATTGATCTCGTACACGCGGTCGAACCCGCCGGCAACCAGGCGCTTCAGGTACAGCTCCGGCGCGATACGAAGATACATGTCCAGGTCGAGCGCGTTGTGATGCGTTACGAACGGACGCGCCACCGCTCCACCCGGGATGGGTTGCATCATCGGCGTCTCGACTTCCAGGAAGTCGAGCGCGTCGAGAAAATCACGCAAATACCTGACGATTCTCGCCCGGGTGCGAAAGACGTTCCGGCTGGCCTCGTTGACGATCAGGTCGACATAGCGCTGGCGGTAGCGCATCTCGACGTCGGCGAGCCCGTGCCACTTGTCGGGCAACGGCCGCAGTGATTTGACGAGGAGGCGCAGGCTCTCGACCCGCACCGAGAGCTCGCCGGCGTTGGTTCGAAAAATCAATCCGGTTGCCCCGACGATGTCGCCGACGTCCCAGGTCTTGAAGTCCGCGTAGGCCTCCTCACCGACGGCATCCCTCTGCAGAAAGAGCTGGATCTGTCCGGTCCGGTCGGCGATGT
Source organism: Gammaproteobacteria bacterium (assembly GCA_028870635.1). Classification (GTDB taxonomy): domain Bacteria; phylum Pseudomonadota; class Gammaproteobacteria; order Steroidobacterales; family Steroidobacteraceae; genus 13-2-20CM-66-19. The sequence goes on from JAGWPE010000190.1 coordinate 5,274, forward strand.
TGGCGAAACTGACCTTGCCCTGGGAGCGCTTGAGCATCATGCGGCCGCCGACGCTCACTCGCGTCGGGTTGGCCTCGAGCCATTCGCGATCGCGCTCGCCATAGGCGCCGTGCAGCTGTCCCGCGAGCGCGGTGCGCCGGAAGTCGTTCGGGAAGGCCGGTCCGCCGCGGCCCCGCAGGGCCGCGAGCTTGCCGCGGCGCTCGGCGATGAGCTTGTTCTCTTCCGCGCGGTCCGGAGAGGCGGCGCCGCTGTCTTGCTGCTTGTCTGTCATGTCGGTTACAGGCCCGCCTTGAGCGAGGCCTCCATGAATTGATCGAGCTCGCCGTCGAGCACCGCGGTGGTATTGCCCACCTCCACGCCGGTCCTCAGGTCCTTGATGCGGGACTGGTCGAGAACGTAGGAGCGGATCTGGTTGCCCCAGCTCACGTCCGATTTCGAGTCCTCGAGCACCCTGGCGGCGGCGTTGCGCTTGTTCACCTCGAGCTCGTAGAGCTTCGCCTTCAGCATCTTCATGGCCGTCGAGCGGTTCTTGTGCTGGCTGCGCTCGTTCTGGCACGCGACCACGATGCCGGTCGGCATGTGGGTGATGCGCACGGCGGACTCCGTCTTGTTGACGTGCTGGCCGCCGGCGCCCGAGGAGCGGTAGACGTCGGTCTTCAGGTCCGCCGGGTTGATGTCGATCTGGATGTCCTCGTCGATCTCCGGCGAGACGAACACCGAGGCGAACGAGGTGTGGCGCCGGTTGCCGGAGTCGAACGGCGACTTGCGGACCAGGCGGTGCACGCCGGTCTCGGTCCGCAGCCACCCATAGGCATAGTCGCCCTTGAATTCCACCGTGGCGCTCTTCACACCTGCCACCTCACCCGGATTGGAGTCGATCACCTCGCACGCAAAGCCGCGCGCGGCCCCCCAGCGCAGGTACATGCGCAGGAGCATCTGCGCCCAGTCCTGCGCCTCGGTGCCGCCCGCACCCGCCTGGATATCGAGGAAGGCGCTGTGCGAGTCCATCTCGCCGCGGAACATGCGCTTGAGCTCGAGGCGGCGCACGTCGCCCTCGAGCCGCTCCGCATCCTGGCCGATGTCCCGGGCGGCAGCCTCGTCGCCCTCGCCCTCGGCCAGCTCCAGCAGCTCGGCCGCATCGGCGATGCCCTTGGTGGTGCGATCGATATCCGCCACGTCGGCGGTGAGGCGCGCGCGCTCCTTGCCGAGCTCCTGCGCCCGCTCCGGCTGCGTCCAGACCGCCGGATCCTCGAGCTCCCGCCCTACCTCCTCGAGGCGCTCTTTCTTGCGATCGTACTCAAAGAAACCCCCGAAGCGAAGCCGTGCGCTCGCCTAGGTCTTTGAGCTGTCGCTTGAGCTGATTGACTTCCATATTGTGTGCCGTGCCAAGGTGAGCCAGGGTGAAGCGGTGCCGCGAGGAGCCCGGCATGCTAAACGCCCGGGCAGGGAATTACCACCGCTTCGCCCGCTGCTCCCGGATCAGAACCGCACGCCGATTCCGAGGCTCACCACGGGGTACCACCGCAGGATGTCCGCCTTGTGGCGCAGCTTCGCCTCCTCGGCGACGACATCGCTTTGTGCCTGGTTGCAGACGGCCGACCCGGCCGGCGCGGCGGGTCCGCATTGCGCGGACAGGGTGACGCTCGGCGTTCCGCCGTAAATGGCGCCTACATCGAAGAGGAAGTGGAAGCGGCCGTCCTCGCCCGCGGGATTGCCCCAGCCGAGCCCGACGTACGGCGACACAGAGTTGCCGAATTTGAGCTGGCCGCTCAGGGAGCCGAGCTGCGAGCTGGAGTACGTGCTGCCGTCGATCGTGTAGCTGCCCTGGCTCGGCTGTCCCACGACGTCGAGCTTCGTATCGTTCCCCGCGACACCCGCCGTCAGGTGGAAGCCTCCATTGAAGACATACCAGTCGAGCAAGCCGGTCACTGTCCGCAGCTTCAGGCGCCCCTCGTAATTGACGTCCGAAGTGTCGACGTTGTGATTCACATTGAAGCCGGCAAAGCCGATACGTACACCGAGCGACGGTGAAAGGCCGAGGTCCAGATCCAAGCCCACGCCCGGCGTGCCGGCGCGCACCGCGACCGCCAGATCCGCAGTCGCCGCCCGGGACGGCGCCGGCGCAGCGAGACAGGCGAGGACCAGGGCCGCCGCGGCGATACTTCCTTTTGCACATCCGCGCGGCACGGGCCGCCGGAGCGTAGAACGCGCTTCGTGAGTCAAGGCAGCCTCCCACACCCGTTGCATGACCGAACCTTAGCCGAGCGCTCCGACCGGCACTGAGACGCCGTTCACGCCGGAATCAGGCAAGGCGCGTGCCCGCTCGCCATGCGAGCGGCAGTCACCCCTTTGACGGCCAACCTGTCGCACGTTGGCGTCGGACGTGTTCGGATCACGGGCACCTGGGCGCGTTCTGTTGCGCTCAAGAACCTACGCCCTTAGTGCGTCAAACAGAACGTATGTTGAGAATGTGGATAAAATACCTAGAAACACCGCGTTACCAACAAAATCGCCACCTAATTTTCTATTCCAACTCTATCACTCGAGTCTTACACTGCGCGTCATTCATCCTTCGAGAGTGAGGGCGAACATGAATACGCTCGACGAAGTCACGGATCTCATCCAGCGGCTCCCGGAGCCGGAGCAGCGGGAGCTGGTCGCCTGGATGACGGAATCGCTGGACAACAGGTGGCGCGTTGCCGAAACCGCTCCACGGTACGGCGCCACGGGCGATGATCGGGAGACATTCACGGTCGAGGAGTATCTCGCGCTCGAGGAGCGCAGCTCCGACCAGTACGAATACGCAGCGGGACAGATCTACGCCATGTCCGCGCCGCTGCAAAGACACAAGCTGATCGCGGGAAACCTCTTCGCCGCGGTTCATGCGCACTTGCGCGGCAAGCCGTGCCGCCCCTACTACGAAAAGACCCGCGTCAACATCAAGGCGCAGGGGGCGGACTACTTCTACTATCCGGATCTCGTGGTCGCCTGTGGTCAGACGCTCGACGATGAGGGACAGTTCGTCGACGAGTTTCGCGTCGTCATCGAGGTCATGTCACGCACGACGGAACGGATCGACCGCAGGGAGAAGGCCTTCACCTATCGAGAGCTGCCCTCCATGGAGGAAATCGTGCTGGTCTCCCAGAAATCAGCGCTCGTCACCTTGTACCGCCGGACGGACGACTGGACGCCGCTGGTCCTCGCTTCGCTCGAGCAGGCACTCGAGCTCAAATCCATCGACCTCGTCCTGCCGCTGCAGCGAATCTATGAGGGACTCCCCTAGCGCTGAGAGAGAGCCCCACCTGTCGCGGGCTACGGGCTCGGCAGAACGTGGTCCACGAGGAGCTGCAGCCGCCGCTCGCCCTGGAATTCGTTGACGTCCAGCCGATAGACGAGCTGCAGGGAGCCCTCCGGCAGGGTGAACGTCGACTGATCCTCGACGTGATTGAAGGCGATCGCGTCGAACGAGCGGCCGGTGCGCGGCAGCTCCAGCCACATCTTGAGGTGCTTGTCGCCGACGATCCGGGCGCTGCGGATGGCGAACACCCCGTCGAAACTCGGCTCGGGAAAAGCCTGGCCCCAGGGACCGCCGGCTCGGAGAGCGTGCGCGGTCTCGAGCGCGATCTCCGCCACCGTCAGCTCGCCGTCCGTCTCGATGGCATCGCCCGGGCCGCACCGCGCCGCCCATGCCGCGACCTCCTCGTCGAAGGCGCGCGCGAAGAAATCCAGGCGGGAGCGCTCGAGCGCCAGTCCGGCCGCCATCGCATGGCCGCCGAACTTGCCGATGAGCTGCGGATGGCGCGCATCCAGATTGTCGAGGACGTCGCGGATGTGGATCCCGGGCATGGAGCGCGCGGAGCCGCGCAGTTGCCCGTCACCGGCGACGGCAAAAGCGATCACCGGCCGGCGGATCCGGTCCTTGACCCGGCTCGCCACCAGCCCGACGACGCCCTGGTGCCAACTCTCGTCGAAGAGGCAGACGCCGCTGCGCTGCAAGGCCCGCGGGCCGGGATCGCGCAGCCGGCGCACCGCTGCGAGCGCCTCCGCCTGCATGCGCGCCTCGATCGCCCGCCGCTCGTGATTGAGCTCATCGAGACGCGCGGCGAGCGCGGCGGCGGCGCCGATGTCGTCGGCGAGCAGGCACTGGATTCCCACCGTCATGTCATCGAGGCGCCCCGCTGCATTGAGCCGCGGCGCGACGCCGAACGCGAGATCGGCGGCGATGAGATGCTCGAGCGGCCGGCCCGCGATCTCCAGTAACGCGCGGATGCCGGCGGCGCAGCGGCCGGCGCGGATGCGCTTCAGGCCCTGGGCCACGAGCACCCGGTTGTTGGCATCGAGCGGCACGAGGTCGGCGACCGTTCCCAGGGCGACGAGGTCGAGGAACTCCGCGGCAGTGGGAGCCCCGGGCGGCGTCAGCCGCTCCTGATCGAGCCGCCGTTTCAACGCGGCCATGACGTAGAAGGCCACACCCACGCCGGCGAGCGCACGGCTCTTGAAAAGGCTGCCGGTCAGGTTGGGATTGACGATGACGTTGGCTGTCGGAAGCTCGGTGCCCGGCAGATGGTGATCCGTGATCAGCACGTCGATGGCTCGCGTGCGCGCCTCCGCTACGCCGGCCGCGCTCGAAATCCCGTTGTCCACTGTGATGATCAGCGACGGAGAGCGTCCCGAGGCCAACCGCACGATCTCGGGCGTGAGGCCGTAGCCGAACTCGAACCTGTTGGGCACGAGGAAATCGACCGCGGCGAAGCCCCAGGCCCGCAACGCCCGCACGACGAGCGCGGTGCTGGTGGCGCCATCGGCATCGAAATCGCCGATCACCAGCACCCGGCCGCCGGCCCGATGCTCGAGCAGCAGATCCACCGCGGCGGCGATGCTCTCGAGCGTGCTCACGGGCAGGAGGCGATCGAGCGACATGTCGAGATCGTCGGCCGTGCGCACGCCGCGGCCGAGGTATATCCGCCGCAGCACCGGATGCAATCCGGCGCCGGCGAGCATCGAGGCATCCTCGGCGCAGGCGGCACGCCGCACGACGCGCAGATTCATGCCAAGGCCTCGAAGCCCCCGCGCACCGTCCGCATGCGCCGCCACAGGCGCCAACGGTTCGCCGCGCGCAGGGACAGAGAGCGATCGTTCGCCAGCAACACCAGCCGATCGAGCGCGCCGCGATGCAAGGCGGCGAGCGCCGGCGATATCAGCCGGCGGTCGATGTCCGCCACGGCGTCCGCCAGAGTCCAGGACGAGTTGGCATGCAGCAATTCAGCAACCTCCACCACGCCGAGCGCGCGCTGCGCGCCCGGCTCGCCGATCAGCGCCGCCCAGTCTACCGGCATCGGCCCGGTTTCTCTGCCGGCGAGCCGCCACAGACCCCGGACATAAGCATCCCGGCCAAACGCCGCAGCCGCCGTCTCGCGCGCAGCCGCGGCGGGGGAAGCGGGGGCAGCGCCGCCGCCCCACACCCACAGGGAGGCGACCGGCGGCGCGCCGCGGCGGGCGCGCTCGCCGTTGACAGGGTGGCCATGCAGCCACATCTCGATTTCGGCACCGAGCCGCCGCAGTGCGGGCGCGCCCTCTCCCGCCGGCAGCGACTCCGCCACCGAGGTCACCACCATCCGCGCGGGCTCGGTCGTGGTCGACGGAGCGCGGATTGGCGCACCTGACAGCAGGAGCTCGCCGCCCGCGAGCGGGTGCAGGTCGAATCCCGAGCCGCGGAATGTTTCCCGGAAGCTCGCCGCGAGGGCCGCGAGCTCGCCATCAGGCAGGTGAAGGAGACTGCGCCTGTCAAAGTGCAGGCTGTTCAGCCCCGCGACCAGATGCAGCGGCGTCGCCATCCATACGGCGCGGTCTGCCGGGGCCGCGGCCGGCGCATCAGGCAGCGCGGCCGCTGCGATACTGGCCGGGGGCTCGCGCGCGTACTGCGGCAGGCCGAGCCAATGCGCGGTCCATGCGCGCCAGCCTCGGGGCAGAGTCGTCTTGTCGCCGAAGCGTGCGAGATGGTCCATCCCCGGCGTCGCGCCCTCGCCCTGGCTCGAGGCGGGCTCGAGCTCCGGCTGCAGATACAAATCCCGAATGACGATGACGATCTCGCGCACGGGCGCTATCGTACGTCATCATGAAGTTCACACTGGAAAGCAGCTCGCGAGTGAACCTCGTGCGCGCCTACTCGCGGTCGGAGCTGCGCATAGGCGAGGAGCACGTGCGCTCGAGCTGCGTCGTGTCCGCCGACC
>JAGWPE010000191.1 GCA_028870635.1 Gammaproteobacteria bacterium
CGGGATAGCGGAAGAGAACCGGGCCAAGGTGCTCGAGCGCGGAGTGAGGACGGATGAGAGCGTGCCGGGGCACGGACTCGGCCTCGCCATGGTCCATGACGCGGTCGACCTCTACGGCGGCAAGCTGCTCGTGGACGCCTCGCCCCTGGGCGGGGCCCGGTTTTCGCTGCGGCTGCCGGGGAAGCGGCTGAATTGACAGCGGGTGCTGCGGCGCATCAATGAAGGGGACCTTCCGGGTTCGGGCATGGATGCTGTCAGAGCTCGAACTTGATTCCCTGCGCGAGCGGCAGGTCGCGCGACCAGTTGATCGTGTTGGTTTGACGGCGCATGTAAGCCTTCCAGGCATCCGACCCGGACTCGCGGCCGCCGCCCGTATCCTTCTCCCCTCCGAAGGCGCCGCCGATCTCGGCGCCGGACGTTCCGATGTTGATGTTGGCGATGCCGCAATCGCTGCCGGAGGAGGAGAGGAAGCGCTCCGCGTGCTGCAGGCGGTCGGTGAAGAGCGCGGAGGAAAGGCCGTACGGCGTCGCATTTTGCCCGGCAATGGCCTCATCCAGAGAGTCGACGGGGATGAGGTAGAGGATGGGCGCGAAGGTCTCCGACTGGACCACGGCCCAGTCGTTGCGGGCGCGGACCAGTGTGGGCTCGACGAAGTGGCCTGGACCGGGGAGCGTGCGGCCGCCGTGCAGCACCTCGCCGCCGGCAGCGCGGGCCGCGGCTACCGCCGCCTCGAAGCGCTCGACGGCCTGGGCATCGATGAGGGGACCCATCAGCGTCGCGGGATCGAGGGGATCGCCGATGCGTACCTGACGATAGGCATGCGTCAGACGGCGCTCGAGCTCCCCTGCCACCGCTTTGTGGACGAAGACGCGGCGGGTGCTGGTGCAGCGCTGCCCGGCGGTGCCGACGGCTCCGAAGACGATCGCGGGAACGGCGAGGTCGAGGTTAGCGGTCTCATCCACGATGATGGCGTTGTTGCCTCCGAGCTCGAGCAGGCTCTTGCCGAGGCGCGCCGCGACGCGCTCGCCGACCTTGCGGCCGACCGGGGTCGAGCCGGTGAAGGACACGAGGGCGATGCGGCGGTCGTCGACGAAGCGGGCGGCGAGCTCCGTGCCGCCATCGATGAAGAGCTGGAAGATGGGCGGCAGCCCGCGCGCGGCCAACACCCGGTTGCAGAGCTGCTGCACGGCGATTGCGGTGAGCGGGGTCTTGGGCGAGGGCTTCCACACCGAGACATTGCCGCAGATCGCGGCCAGAAACGCGTTCCAGGACCAGACGGCGACCGGAAAGTTGAATGCGGAGAGAATGCCCACGACCCCGAGCGGATGCCACTGCTCGTACATCCGGTGGCCCGGGCGCTCGGAGTGCATGGTGAGGCCGTAGAGCATGCGCGACTGGCCGACCGCGAAGTCGGCGATGTCGATCATCTCCTGCACCTCGCCGAGGCCCTCGGCGAGGATCTTGCCGTTCTCGAGCGAGACCAGCGTGCCGAGGTCGGTCTTGGCGCGGCGCAGCTCCTCGCCGATGAGACGGACGACCTCCCCGCGCTTGGGCGCGGGCACCGCGCGCCAGGCCGCCGCGGTCTCGACGGCGGAGGAGATGACGGCCTCGTAGTCCTCCCGGCCGGCGGGGCGCACTTGCGCGATCAGCGTGCCGGTGGCGGGATTCCTGACGCTGAGGAGCGCCGCCTCGCGGCCGCTCGTCCAGCCTTGCGAGCCGGACCAGGCGCCGGGATTGAGCGGAGCGAGCTCCAGCCTCGCCAGAGTGCCGTTGATGTCGGATTCGGCGCTCATCGGGCCGCCGCCTTCTTCTGTGTCCGCTGATGCCCGGTCTTGCCCGAGACGATCACCTCGCCGGAGACATCCTTGCTGCCGCCCGGCGCGTAGTAGCGGCCGAAGCGGTTGGCCAGGATGTCCGTCAGGCGGAATTCCTCCTGAGCCACGAAGCCGTGGTAGCGGTCCGGATGCTCGAGCACCAGGTCGACCACGGAGGTGATGCCCGCGGCGGTGGACACCTGGATCGCCGACCAGAGCCGGCCTGCGATGAGCTGCGGATAGATCTTGTTGACGTAATTCTCCTCCCGCAGCTCCCCGTCCTGCGTGCCAGTGACCGCGGCGTACACGATCACGACATCCTGCAGCGTCTGGGGCACGGCGTTCTCGAGGATGCGCTTCAAGGTGCCCCGATCCTGATTGAGCTTCAGGTCGTTCATGAGCAGGCGCATCTGCTCGCAGTGGCCGGGGTAGCGGATCGTCTTGTAGTTCATCGACTCGCAGCGCGTGCCGTGCGTCTCCGCGAGCGATCCGAGGCCGCCGGAGGTGTTGAATGCCTCGTAGAGCGTGCCGTCGATCTCGATCTCCTCCATTCCCTCGAGCGGCGCGACCTCCACCGTGCGGCCGTCGACGATGGCCTGACACGGATTGCCGTATTCGTTGATGAGGCCTTCGGTCGACCAGGTGAGCGAGTACTTGAGCACGTTGTTGGGATGCTGCGGCAGGGCCCCGACGCGCAGCTTCACCGCGCGCAGCTCCTCGAAGTGCTTGATGAGCTCCGCGGCGGCGATGCTGATGAAGCCGGGCGCCAGACCGCACTGCGGCACGAACGCCCGCGAGGAGCCGGTTGCAATGGCGCGCACGGACCGTGTGACCTCCACGTCCTCCGTCAGGTCGAAGTAATGCACGCCGGCGCTGCGAGCGGCCTCGGCCACCGTGACGTTGCAGTAAAACGGCAGACTCGAGATGACGGCATCGACCGGATGGCTGGCCAGGTGCTGCTCGAGCGAGCTGCGCTGCTTGGCGTTCAGGGCGTACGCGCTGAGGCCCGGGGCCCCGTGCGCGCGCACCACGGCTTCCGCCACGGAGCCGTCGACGTCGGCGAGTTGAACCTGGTAAGACCCGGAGCTGCCCAGCAGCCCGGAGATGAGAGCGCCGATCTTGCCGGCGCCGAGAATCAGTAC
>JAGWPE010000192.1 GCA_028870635.1 Gammaproteobacteria bacterium
CGCGCGCCTGATGCGCTACTGGGTCGATTTCGTAAAGACGGGCAATCCGAACGGCGCCGGCCTGCCGTCGTGGCCGGCCATGGCGCCGGATGATCCCCAGGTCATGGTGCTGGCGGGCAGTGCGCGGCCGCGCCCCGTGCTGCCGCCGCGCAAGCTGAGCGCCATGAAGGCCTTCATCGCAAGCGGTGGCAGGCCGGGGATCTTCTGAGGCGGTGCGCCTTCGGTGGGCTAGAGGGCCAGCGTCACGCTGACGGGGCAGTGATCGCTTCCCATGACGTCGGCGTGGATCTGCGCCGCTTTGACGGACTTGCGCAGGGCAGCCGATACCAGGACGTAGTCGATCCTCCACCCGACGTTGCGCGCGCGCGCGTTGGAGAAATGACTCCACCAGGTGTAATGCCCGTTGCCTTCCTTGAAGAGGCGCAGCGTATCGATGAAACCGGCGTCGATGAAATTCTGGAAGCCCTCCCGCTCCTCGTCGGTGAAGCCCTTCTTGCCGCGGTTGGGTTTGGGGTTGGCGAGGTCGAGCTCGGTATGTGCGACATTCAGGTCGCCGCAGAAGACCACGGGCTTTTTCTGCTCGAGCTGCTGCACGTAGGCGAGGAAGGCCGGGTCCCAGTGCTCGTGGCGCAGCGCGAGCCGGCTGAGATCGTCCTTGGCGTTGGGCGTGTAGACGGTGACCGCGTAGAACCTGGGGAACTCCGCCGTGATGAGGCGGCCTTCCTCGCTGCTGTCGCGCTCGAGCTCATCGGCGAACCGGAAGCGCCTGGCGAAGGTCTTCGGGAATCCGTTGGTGACCGCGATGGGCTCCTCCTTGGAGAAAATGGCTGTGCCGGAGTAGCCCTTCTTGACGGCGGAGTTCCAATACTCGCGATAGTCGGGCAGGTCGATCTCGATCTGGCCGCGCTCGGCTTTGGTCTCCTGGAGGCACAGCACATCGGGCCGGTGCGCCTTCATGAAGCTCTGGAAGAGACCCTTCTTGATGACGGCGCGTATGCCGTTGACGTTCCAGGAGTATAGTTTCATGGGCGCCGCAGTCTACCGGAATGCCGGGGCTGCGGCGAAGGCTCAGTGCTTCGGCGCCGGGTGGCTGGGCGTGCGCGAGGAGATCCAGTCCATGAGCGCGAGCAGCACGCCCGAGACGACGAAGGTGAGCTGGATGACGACCATCCAGCGCAAACGCGTCTCATCGATCGCGACCCCCGGTTCGCCGAGGAGGAGGAAGGAGCGCAGCAGCGCGATGGCGCTGATCGCGACGATGGAGGCGATGACTTTGAGCTTCAGCCCGGCGAAATCGATGGTGCCGAGCCACTCCGGGCGATCCTCCTGCATGTCGATGCGCAGCTGCGACACGAAGCTCTCGTAGCCGGCCAACATCACGACCATGAGCAGATTGCCGATCAGGGAGAGGTCGATGAGCGACAGGGCGAGCACGGTCGCCTGCTCGCCGGTGAGGATCGCGAGATGGCCGAGCTCGGCAATCAGCTCGCGCGCGAAGACCACCACGATCGCGATGAGCGCGAGCGCCATCCCGGCGTAGAGCGGCGCCAGCAGCCAGCGCGCCCCGAAAAGCAGCCGCTCGAAGCGGATTTCCAGCCCTCGTACCGTCATATAATGCCGGCCTCGTCCCACCGTACGGAGGTCGGATCGTGGCTCTTTCCCCCCTCGCAGGCAAGCCCGCGCCGAAGTCGCTGCTGATCGATCCGGCGCGGCTCGAGAGCGAGTTCTACGGCCGCAAGCCCGATCCTGCGGATGCCGCCCAGCTGGTCAGCTTCGGCACGAGCGGCCATCGCGGCTCGCCGCTCAAGGGGTCCTTCAACGAGGCGCACATCCACGCCATCGCCCAGGCGATCTGCGAGTACCGCAAAGGGCATGGCATCACCGGGCCGCTTTACATGGGCCGCGATACCCACGCGGTCTCCGGTCCCGCCCAGCGTGCGGCGCTCGAGGTGCTTGCAGCCAACGGTGTCGAGACGCTGATCCAGCCCAACGACGGAGTGACTCCGACGCCGGCGGTGTCGCGGGCCATTCTGGCGCACAACCGCGGCCGGACGGAGCGTCTCGCGGACGGCATCGTCGTCACCCCCTCGCACAATCCGCCGGAGGACGGCGGCTTCAAGTACAACCAGACCAACGGCGGACCGGCCGACGGTGACGTCACCGGTTGGATACAGAGTCGCGCCAATGCTCTGCTGCGCGAGGGGAATACGGGTGTGCAGCGTGTGTCGATCGAGACGGCATTGGGCGCGGCGACTACGCACGCGCAGGACTTCGTCGATCCCTATGTCGACGATCTCGCCAACGTCCTCGACATGGAAGCCATCCGCGGGGCGAAGCTGCGCGTCGGGGTCGATCCTTTGGGCGGCGCGGCGGTGCACTACTGGGAGCCGATCAACAGGAAGTACGGTCTCGAGCTCGAGATCGTCAATCCGGTCATCGATCCGACCTTCGCTTTCATGACGGTCGACCATGACGGCAAGATCCGCATGGACTGCTCGAGCCCCTACGCCATGGCGGGCCTGTTGCAGCTCAAGGACCGCTACCGCGTCGCTTTCGGCAACGACACCGATGCCGACCGGCACGGCATCGTGACCCCATCGGCGGGCCTGCTCAACCCCAACCACTATCTCGCCGTGGCCATCCGCTATTTGCTCACTCACCGTCCCGGTTGGAGCCGCAGCGCGGCAGTCGGCAAGACCCTCGTCTCGAGCGGCCTCATCGACCGCGTGGTGGCGCGCCTGCAGCGGCCGCTGCGCGAGGTGCCCGTCGGGTTCAAATGGCTGGCGCCCGGCCTGCTCGATGGCTCGATCTGCTTCGGCGGGGAGGAGAGCGCCGGGGCCAGCTTCCTGCGCCGCGACGGCACCGTCTGGACCACGGACAAGGACGGCCTGATCATGGGCCTGCTCGCGGCCGAGATCACGGCCCGCACGGGCAAGGACCCAGGCGAGCACTACCGTGAGCTGACCGCGGAGCTCGGCACGCCCTGGTACACACGTATCGATGCGCCGGCCACGGCGGACGAAAAGGCGCGCATCGCGAGCCTTTCGCCCCAGTCCGTGCGCGCCACCACGCTCGCCGGCGAGCCCATCGCAAGCAAGCTGACGCGTGCGCCGGGCAACGGCGCCTCGATCGGCGGCCTGAAGATCGTTGCAGCGAGCGGCTGGTTCGCGGCCCGGCCGTCGGGAACGGAGAGCCTGTACAAGATTTACGCCGAGAGCTTCCGCAGCGAGAGCCACCTCGCGATGATCGTCGAGGAGGCGCAGCGGATCGTCGGTGATGCTCTGAAATCTGCCTGAGGAGTTGAAGATGACCCAATCGAGCGCGACACTGGAGCTCAACCGTGCAGGCCAGAGCCTGTGGCTGGACAACATCACGCGCGAGCTGCTCTCGAGCGGCACCCTGAAGCGCTACATCGAGGATCTGACCGTCACCGGTCTCACTTCCAATCCTACGATCTTCGATCACGCGATGAAGCACGGCTCGGCTTACGATGATGACATTCGCAAGCTCGCCCAGGGCGGCCTCGCGGACGAGAAGCTCTTCTTCGAGCTCGCGCTCGCCGACCTGAAGCGCGCGGCCGATCTGTTCCGGCCGGTGCACGAGCGTACCGCGGGCGTCGACGGCTGGGTGTCGCTCGAGGTCTCGCCGCGCCTGGCCTACGACACCAACTCCACATTGGCGGAGGCTCGGGATCTCCATGCCCGTGCCGCCCGTCCCAACCTCTTCATCAAGATACCGGGAACCGAGGAAGGGCTGCCCGCGATCGAGTCGGCGATCTTCGCCGGCGTGCCGATCAACGTGACGCTGCTTTTCTCCGCCGAGCAGTACGTTGCCGCTGCGCAGGCCTGGCTGCGCGGCATCGAGCGCCGCATCGAGGCCGGCCTCAATCCCAACGTCGCCTCGGTGGCTTCCATCTTCCTCAGCCGCTGGGATGTCGCCACGGCCGACAAGGTGCCGGCGGCGCTGCGCAACCGGCTGGGACTCGCCGTCGGACGGCGTTCCTATCGTGCCTACTGCGAGCTGCTCACCTCGCCGCGCTGGCTGCGGGCGCTCAACGCCGGGGCGAGGCCGCAGCGGCTGCTCTTCGCGAGCACCGGTACCAAGGATCCGAAGGCTCCGGATGTGATGTACATCGAGGGTCTCATCGGGCCCTACACCATCAACACCATGCCGGAAAACACGCTCAAGGCGTTTGCCGATCACGGGAAGGTGGGCGAAGCGATCCGCGCCGATGGCGGTGATAGCGAGGCGGTGCTCGCGGAGTTTGCCAAGTCGGGCGTGGACCTCACCGCTCTTGCGGCGAAGCTGCAGAAGGACGGCGCTGATGCCTTCGTGACGTCCTGGGACAGTCTGATGGGGGTCATCCGCTCCAAGTCGACGGAGCTGAGGAAGGCCGCGGGCGCGCGTTGAGCGCGCGCGGGTGCGCCCCGCTCCTGGTCAGCGCGGGCGGCGGCTCTCCACCCGCTGCCAGGTCTGCGAGCGCCCGAAGAGAGAGATCCCGAGGAAGCCGCGCATGATGAGCTGGTGGCCGCCGTCCGTGAGTCGCAGGCTGCAGCCGTAGATGCGCCCGGTGTCAGGATCGAGGATGTCTCCGTCCACGTACTCCCCATTCTCGGGCCGCAGGTGGCGCATCAACAGGAGGCCGATGATCGGCCGGCCGTGCCGATGGCCGGTGCAGTGCGTGCAGCGGGCATTGCGGTCATCCGTGGGAGAGCTCGGCTCGATCCGGCCGTAGTAGAGGCCCTTGGCCTCGAAGATCCGGATCAGGCCGAGCGGCCTGCCGGAGCTGTCGAGCGGCTGCCACAGGCCGACGGGCGAGGCGAGCCGCGCGTCTGCGGCACCGGCTGGCGGGAGAGGAGCCAAAGCGAGCACGAGCACCGCAAGCGTGGTGGGGAATCGCATCACGGCAGCGGCGGATCAGCTGCCTGCGAGCAGGCGGCGCAGATCGGAGGCCACCTGCCGTGCGTTGTTGTCAGACAGCGCGAGCAGTCGCGCGCGGCCGTCGCCATCGAAGATGAAGACTGCGCTGCTGTGGTCGACCTCGTAGTTGCCGTATTTGTCCGGCGCCTCGTAATGATAGGCGATACGGTAGCGCTTGCTCAGGTCGGTGAGCTCCCCCTGGTCAGGCCGCAGTCCGACGAACTCCGGGCCGAAGTTGCCGACGTAGCGCTTGAGCACTTCGGTGGTGTCGCGGCGCGGATCTACGGTGACGAAGAGTACCCGGACCTGCGACGCTTGCGGCCCGAGCGTGCGCAGCGCGTTGGCCAAAGTAGTGAGCGTCGTCGGGCACTCGTCGGGACACTGCGTGTAACCGAAATAAAGCAGCACGAGATCGTGGCGGTAATCGGCCGCCGTGACCGCCTGGCCGTCCTGATTGGTCAACCGGAACTCGAGCGGCGACACGAGACCCTTGATGTTCTTGAGGGTGTAGTGCGGATCGTTTCCGGCACAGCCTGCGAGCAGGGACGAAAGGAGGAGGGCGCCGGCAGCCGCCAGGGCGGCGATCGGTCGGCGGCGGCGGATCACTCCCGAGAGAAATCCCGTCACGCCGTGGCTCCCGATCGAGCGCCGCCAGCCGCCTGCACGGGAGGGGTGAATCCCCCGCGCCGGCGCGCAGCGGTGGCCTCGGGGTCGTGGAGGATGTGATGCAGCACGGTGATGATGCCAACCAGTGACATCATCGCGGCCGGGATCCATGTAAGGAGGCCGCCGATCTGCTGATCATCCAGCGGGCTGATGGCAAAGGCGCGGCCGCAGATGGCATAGACATCATAAAGGGGGGAGCTGTGGAGAGTGATATAGGCGCCGAGCAGGAGCTGCGGAATGGCCACGAGCGAGAGAATGACGAGACGCCAGCCGTAGCCTATCGCGGCGCTGCCTTGCGCCTGACGCGGCGCCAGCATCAGCCACCAGAAGAGAAGGCCGTCGGCGAGCATGCTCCAGTTCATCAGGAGATAGCGCCGCGTGTCGATCATCGCCGTGAAGTGAATCGACGGCGTCAGCCAGAAGAAGATCAGGCCCACGAAAAGCGTCGGGGCGATGACCGGATGCTGCAGGAAGCGGAAGAGGAGCTGAATCGGGCGCCGAATCCACGCGGGGATCCGTACCCGCCGCACGACGCCGGGGGGCAAGCCGGCGCGCAGCACACGCTCCGGTGCCGCCAATACCACCAGCACCGGACCCACGTGATGGAGAATGAGGTGCTGAAACCTGTGGATCCAGAACATGTGCTGCGACAGGTAGTCGACGTACGTCTGCAGCACCGCGTAATTGAGCGCGACCCCCAGAAGGAAGGTGAACGCCCGCCAAAACCCGACCGGGTCTGCGTTGCGCCGCAGTGCCAGGAGACCGCGCAGGTAGAGGGTGACGATAACTACACTCGTGACGAAGACGGTCGGAGAGAACTGCCAGGGCAGCAGATAGCGCAGGTCCGTCACGAGCGGGGGCATGAGCCCATCATACCATGCGACTTTCGGTGCGCCTCTGAGGCGATCCATCGCTCATGGGGTGGGGTCCATTCCAGGTGGCCTGCGGCGAGGTTTCCTCGATGAGGCAGGGCATGCTGCGCCGGGCATAGCGGTTGCTGAATCCTGGCATGGCACCGCAAACACACGATTCCGCTCGAGGCGAAAGCACCGTCAGGCGCGGCGAGTACTCCCATTTCGAGCACAAGCTGCGGGATAGATGGTCCGAGTTGCGGGACGAGACTCGCGAGGTGCTGTCCCGGTCCGACAACGAAGGCTATGCCGATATCGCCAGCCGTGTCACCGGCCTCGAGGATCAATCCCTTGCCGACCTGCTGGTCGACGTGAGCCTGGCGGAGATCACGCGGGACGTGCAGGAAATCCGCGCGATCGAGCGTGCGCTCAAGCGCATAGCGCTGGGCACGTACGGCACCTGCGTCAGTTGCGGCCAGCCGATAGAGCGTGAGCGCCTGGAGGTCTATCCGACAGCAAATCGCTGTGCGGCATGTCAGCGGGCGTACGAGCACGATCACGCGACGACACCGACTCCTACGCTTTGACACCCGACCGGGTGGACTACATCGCCGTCCGCCGCTCGCGGAATGCGACATAAAGTTTGCTCCTGAGCCGCCCATCGGCTACGCTATCAACCCTACAACTTCAAGATAGGGCATCGTCGGGCGCACCCGTCAAGATTTGACGATTGCCCTGGGGGGCGAGTGAGCGGTAGGGGAAGTCTTGTCTGCGTTGGCGTCGGAATGACGTTGGGATCGCATATCACGCCTCTGGCACGAAGCCACATCGAGAAGGCCGACGTAGTTTTCACGGCACTGTCCGATGGTGTCATGGAGCTGTGGCTCGCGAAGATGAACCCGGACGTGCGCAGCCTGCAGTGCTACTACCGCGAGGGCAAATCCAGGCTGCAGACCTATCGGGAAATGGTGGATGCCATGCTCGCGGAGGTTCGAGCCGGCAAGCGCGTCTGCGGAGCGTTCTACGGCCACCCAGGCGTATTCACGTGGCCCACCCACAAGGCCATCGAGCTGGCGCGCAGCGAAGGATACCCGGCGCGCATGGAGCCTGGAATATCTGCAGCCGATTGCCTCTATGCGGACCTCGGCATCGATCCCGGCAAGTATGGCTGTCAGCACTTCGAGGCCAGCCAGTTCATGTTCTATCGGCGCCGTGTCGATACCGCCGCCTATCTCATCCTCTGGCAGATCGGCGTGGTGGGCGATCAATCCCTGGCACGGTTGTCGACCAGCGCATCGCATCGGAGGCTCTTCGTCGACGTGCTCTCCCGTGACTACGATGTGACCCACGAGGTCATCCTATACGAGGCGGTGACGTTGCCTCTCTCGCGGCCGCACGTCGTGAGGCTGCCGCTGGGTGCGCTCCCTGAGGCAGATTGCGACATGCATTCCACCCTGATCGTGCCGCCGTCGAGCGCGCTCGTGCCGGATGAGGCGATTCGCGAGCGGCTGCATACGCTGGACCGGTCGGCCGCGTAGGGACCCGGCCGGACGCTTCCGTGTCGTATGCAGAGGTTTTCACCCAATCTGGATGCACTGTCCGAAGCGCAGCGGCAGCTCTGGGACGAGTTGGGTGCCGTACCCGATGCGTTCACGTTGTATGGCGGGACCGCAATAGCTCTGCAGTTGGGTCACCGCACATCCGTTTATTTCGACTTCTTCGGCCATCCCCCCATGGATGTCACGGCGCTGGTGCGTGCACTGCCGTTTCTGGCTGGCGGGGAGATCGTAGAGCGTCAGAAGTGCAAGCTCACCGCCAGGGTCCATCGCGGGGCTCCCGTGACGGTGTCCTTCGTCGGCGTTACCAGGTTGCCGCGCTTTGCTCCGCGCCTCGTTGCCGGCGACAACGGCCTGAAGGTTGCCTCCCTTCTCGACCTGGCCGGTACCAAGGCGATGGTCGTTCAGGTCCGGGGCGCGGCTGAGGACTACATCGATATGGATGCGCTGATCCACATGGGAGGAGTCAGTCTATCGTCGGCGTTGGCCGCGGCGCGAACGTTATACGGAAAATCATTCGACCCGTGGATCACCGTGAAGGCGCTGGCGTGCTTTGATGATCGGCAAGTGCGGGGACTGTCGCATGACTCGAAGCTTCGCCTTGCGGACGCCGTAAAGAATGTTGACCTGGATCATCTGCCGCGATTGGCGCGGATCGAGGACCGCGAGCAGGACTGAGCCCGGGCGATTGAAGCCTCTGAGTGGGTCGAGACGCTGCCGCGACGCGCGAACTGCTTCACTGCCCGGATACATCGATGTTGCCGTGAAGCGAGCCTTGCGCGTAATCTGCCATGTCTTCCTGAAGGGCCAGTACCATGTGGGATCCCGTCACACTTCTCGAGACGATCGGCGCCGATGCCGACCTGATGAGCGGCGATGTCGCGCAGCTGCGCGAGTCGCTCGAGGGTGTCGGGCTGGCGCCGGCGCTGCGCTCGGCGCTCCTCGAGGGCAATGCTAAAACGCTGCGAGAATTGCTGCGCGCCCCTGATATCGTCTGCTGTCTCATCGACCCCTCGGAAGAGGAGGACGACGAAGAAGAAGAGGAGGAAGAGGAAGAGGACGATGAGGAAGAGACCGCCCCGGGGCAGAAACCGAAGCCGCGCGACTCGTCTCCGTAGCAGGTGGGCTAGGCTCATGGCCTGCGGTGTCCGGAGCGCCGCGCGCTGCGACAGGCGCGCTTTGCGAGCGGGGCTGCTCCTGTTTCTCTTCTTGGCGGGCGGTGCTCAGGCCGCGCCCCGCCCCGATTTGGCCGCGCTCCTCCAGCAGGCGGACGCCATAAAGCTGAAGGATCCGGAGCGATTCGCCGCGATCATGCGGCAGGTCGGCGCGCATGATGGCGAGCTTTCCGCGAGGGACCGGCAGTATTTCCTCTTTCTGCGGGCATGGAGGAGCGCCTACGACGGTCGTGACGCAAACGCCGCCTCCCAGCTCTCCGCGCTCGCCGCCAACTCCCCGAGCGTGGAATTCCGCTTCCGCGCCTACGCGGTCCTCGAGTTGTTGTTCACTACCGAGAGGCGCTACCAGACCGCTTACGAGTATCTGGGCAAGTCATCGAGTCTTCTGCCGGAGGTTACCGACGGCGCCGCCCGTGCGGAGGGGCTGTTGGCCGCTTCGGAGCTCTACAGCCAGGTGGGTCAGTACGATCTGGCCCTGCATGCGGCCCAGACCGTGATCGACGACAATTGGGCCGGTCAGGGTGTGTGCACGGGCGGCGAGCGCAGGCTGTACGCCCTCTACAACAGCGGGCGTTTTGCCGAATTCGATGCTGGGGTGAGCTCCACCATCGCCACCTGCATCAGGCTCGGGCAACTCGCGTACGCCAACGAGCTCAGGTTGAGTCTCGCGGGCCGCGACCTGGCGAGCGGCCGCACGAGGGAGGCCTTGGCCCTCTTGACCGAGAACTATCCGCAGGCCAAGAAGCTGGGCTACAGCCGCCAGATCATCGGGTTCGACGCTCTGCTGGCCCTCGCCTACCAGAGGAGCGGGGATGTCTCGGCGGCCGAGCGGTTCGCCCTGGATGCCGCGAAACTCGCGATTCCAGGCGAGTACCCGCAACCCCTGATCGCGGCCTATCAGATCCTCTATCAACTCGCCAAGCAGCGAGGCGATGCCAGCGCGGCTCTCGCCTATCATGAGCAATACACGATCACCAAGATCGGCTATCTCAACGACGTCTCCGCGCGGCAGCTCGCATACGAAAGAGCAAAGCAGGAGAACATCGCGAGAAAGCTCGAGATCCAGAGTCTGAGCCGCGACAACCGCCTGCTCGAGCTGGAACACAAGCTGGCGGCGAAGCAAATGGAGGCGACGCGGCTCTATGGCGTCATCCTCACGCTGATCCTGCTTTTCATCGGGTTCTGGGCCGTGTTGACCAAGCGCTCGCAGCTGCATTTCAAGAGTCTTTCGCGGGTCGACGGGCTCACCGGCATCTCGAACCGGCTGCATTTCATCGAGCGCGCCGAGGCCGCTCTGGCCTATGCGAGAAAGTCGGGGCAGGAAGTCTCGCTGGTGCTCTTCGACCTCGATCACTTCAAGTCGATCAACGATCGCTTCGGTCATGCCACCGGGGATTTCGTGCTCAAGCGCGCCGCCGCCCTCTGCCGGGAATACCTGCGGCGTACCGATCTCTTCGGGCGGTTCGGTGGCGAGGAGTTCAGCGTGCTGCTGCCCGGATGCGGGCTCGAGGAGGCCCGCAGGCAGGCGGATCAGCTGCGGCAGACGATCGGAGGGATTCAAGCCGAGCACCGAGGCGAGCCCGTCACGCCATCGGCGAGCTTCGGAATCGCCTCGACGCTCGTGTCTGGATACGACCTGGCGCGCCTGCTGGCGCACGCCGATGCGGCACTCTATCGGGCCAAGCGGGCGGGGCGCGACTGCGTGATGGCCTACGACCCCGCAGATAGCGGCGAGGTCAGGGTAATCGCCCCCGTTGCGCCTCAGGCCTGATGGATCGCCTTCGTGACGAGGCAGTCCTCCAGCCCTTCGGGTCCGTCTTCGGAGCCGTGACCGCTTTCCTTCACGCCGCCGAACGGCGCATCCGCGGCCGCCATGCCGACGGCGTTGATCCCGACCATGCCCGCCTCCAGGGCATCGCCGATCAGCATTGCACGCTTGCCTGATTCCGTGAAGGCGTAGGCGGCGAGCCCGTAGGGCAGGCGGTTGGCTTGCTCGACAGCGTCATCGAACGTCGCGAATGGAGCGAGTACCGCGACCGGACCGAAGGGCTCCTCGCTCATGATCCGCGATTCCATCGGC
Organism: Gammaproteobacteria bacterium; assembly: GCA_028870635.1. GTDB lineage: Bacteria > Pseudomonadota > Gammaproteobacteria > Steroidobacterales > Steroidobacteraceae > 13-2-20CM-66-19. Next base: position 11,249 of record JAGWPE010000192.1, read on the forward strand.
ACGTCCGACAGTACGGTCGGCTGATAGAAGAATCCCTCCTTCCCGTGGCGCTCACCGCCGGTGCGCAGCGTGGCGCCGCGGCTCAGGGCATCGCCGATCAGCGTGTCGATGGCCTGCGGACGGCGCGGATTGGCCATCGGGCCCATGTGATGGCGCTCGATGAGCCCGTCGCCTACCTCGACTTTGCGGGTGCGCTGGGTGAAGGCGCTCACGAAGCGATCGTAGATGCCTTGTTGTACGTAGAAGCGTGTTGGCGACACGCAGACCTGGCCGGCGTTGCGGAACTTCGCGGTAGCCAGGAGCTCGATCGTGCGCTCGAGATCCGCGTCGTCGAACACGATGACGGGGGCGTGACCGCCGAGCTCCATCGTGGTGCGCTTGACCGTGGCGGCTGCAAGCGCGAGCAGATGCTTGCCGACGGCCGTCGAGCCGGTGAAGGAGAGCTTGCGCACGATGGGCGAGGCGAGGAGGTGCCGCGACACCTCGTCGGGCACGCCGAAAACGAGCTGTGCGACACCGGCGGGCAGGCCGGCATCGACCAGCGTGCGCACTATCTCGATGGCCGAGGCCGGAGACTCCTCGGCCGGTTTCAGGATCACGGAGCAGCCGGCGGCGATCGGCGCCGCGAGCTTGCGGCCCGGATTGATGATGGGGAAGTTCCACGGAGCGAAAGCCGCCACGGGGCCGACAGGCTCCTTGACGACCAGCGAGCGTGTCCCCGTCGGGCGAACCAGCACTCTGCCGTAGGCCCGGCGGCATTCCTCACCGTAGAACTCGAAGAGATTGGCGACCGCATGCGCCTCCGCGCGGGTCTCGCGCAGCGGCTTGCCTTCCTCCAGCGTGGCCACCCGCGCGATATGCTCGGCCCGCTCACGCATCAGTTGCGCGGCGCCCTTGAGGACCTTGGCGCGCTCCTCGGCCGCGGAGCGCTTCCATTGGCGGAACGCGCGCTCTGTCGTCTGCAGTGCGCGGTCCAGGTCCGCGGCATCGGCCAGAGGCAGCTCGCCCAGCGACCCTCCGGTCGCGGGATTCACGACGCGATGCGTCCTGCGCTTCTCCGTGCCGATCCATTCTCCATCGATGTACAGCTTCAGTTCTGTGTATCCGGTCATTGTGCCTCAGGCCGCTCGTGCGGCAGGTCGTGCCTCGAAGGTGATGCGCGTCATTCTACCGTGCCATGCCCGATTCCGGCGCGGCGTCCCCGATCGGCAGCTCGAAGGGCACCGCCGGCAGGCCTTCCCGATCGTAGAGGTTGCAGATCGGACTGTCGGACCAGCAGTACCGCACCGTCACCGCCTCGGGAGAGGACGATGCGTCGAGAGTCACCTCGGCCCCGTGCTGCAGCGCGTCGGCAAAAGCGCAGTGTCCCGCGCGATCGCAGAGCTGAAATCCGACCGGCCGGTGGCCTGGATCACCGAGCCGCCCCAGGCGGATTCGATGAGTCCGATCGGCACTCCGCCGGCCGGCTGCAGATCGCGGCCGAAGAAGTAGCACACGGCAGAGAACTCGCGGACGGTCTGCGGGCTGGTCACGTCCCAGCGCGCAGCGGCGCCGAACGTGTTGCGTGGGACCACGCTGCGGAAGCGCTCGATGTGCAACAATCTAATCAGAGTGTGGGTGGCGTTGTTGACATCCTGGTCATAGTCCGAGGCGAGCCGGGTCGGATATTCCATGTTGGATTGACCGGAGCAGAGGTACACGTCGCCGA
>JAGWPE010000010.1 GCA_028870635.1 Gammaproteobacteria bacterium
AGGTCGGGATTCACCCGCAGCCGCCCCCGGTACCGCTCGGCGGGGATCTGATCGAGGAGTGCATTGGGCTGGCTACCAATCGTCGAGATGACAGTGCCGCCGGCGATGACCTCACCTGACTCGAGGCGCACGCCGAAGCCCGTCACATGCGAGGCGCGAGTATTCAAGCGAACATCGACATGCCGTCCCCGCATCTTTCGCAGAGTAAAGTCTCCCAGTGCGGCAGGCAGCTCCGGCAGCAGGCGAGCATCGCTCTGTAGCAACACGACGCGCAGGTCCTCGCAGCGGATGCGTCTGTAGTATTTGAGACTTGCGTAGAGGAAATCGACCAGCGCGCCCGCGGTCTCGACGCCACTGAAGCCGCCGCCCACGATGATAAATGTGGTCAGCCATTTGCGACGGTCCGTATCGGGCTGCAGTTCCGCTTCCTCCAAGCGCCCGATGATGCGGTTTCGCAGGTGAAGGGCGTCCCCCAGGGTCTTGAGCGGCAGTCCGTGGTCCGCCATGCCCGCTACCGCATCCAGGCTCGCATTCACACCGCATGCGAGGACGAGTTGATCGTATCGAATCACGCCGGGGCCCTCACCCACGTAGCGAATCAGCTGGCGCACCGTGTCGATGCCCTTCACCCTCGCCATCAGTACATGTCCCCCTTGAATCATCTGCCGATGCGGGGCGACGACATGGCCAGGCAGGAGCGAGGCCCCCACCACTTCCGGAAGGAGGGGATTGAAAGTGATGAAGTTCTCCTGGTCGATGAGCGTCAGAGTCCAGCTCGAGGGGAGCCGCTGCTCGAGGAGCTTCGCGGTCCTGATGCCGGCGAACCCTCCGCCGACGATGACCAAGTGCTTCGAAGAGGATGGAGTGTTCGCGGGCACAGATGATGAGACGCCGAGCGGCGCGATCTGTTACGACGGCACGCAGTCGTGTGCGTCTCTCCCGGAGGCTCACAATCGCGCGGCAACTTTCCCCGCAATATCGGCCCTGGCGCGCCGGTCTCCACTCGAAGATTCGATTCACTCGCCGGATTCCGGCCGAACCATTCGACTGAAACGCGGAGTATCCCTTCATGTCTCAATTTCGCGGCACCCGTGAGGCGTTCGGAAGGCCTGGACTTGCGCCGCGCTGGAGTCCCGGGAACAAGGATGGTGTCGGTACCGCCTATTCCGCCGACAGCCGCATCTGGTTCACCCTGCACGACGGGGCGGTAACCGAGATCTACTACCCGCTCATCGATCGCCCGCAGGTCAGGGACCTGCAGCTCCTGGTGAGCGATGGCAAGTCGTTCATGCACGGCGAGCGCCGGCACATGCTCACGCGCACCGAGCGCCTCTCGCCCCACGGCCTCGGCTACCGGGTCATCAACTCCGACAGGCAAGGGCGCTACCATATCGAGAAGGAGATCATTGCCGCGCCGCACCAGCCTTGTCTGCTGCAGAAAGTCTCATTTGAAATACAAGAGGATCTCGCCGACGTCCTCAGGCTTTACGTCCTCTGCAATCCGCATCTGGAGATTGGCGGCTGGGACAACAACGCTTACGTTCTCGAGGTTTCGGGACGGCAGGTACTCGCCGCGGAGAAGCGCGGCGTCTGGCTGGTGATGGCCGCAACGGTTCCTCTCAGGCGACTTTCCTGCGGCTACGTCGGGACGAGCGACGGTTGGACGGATCTCGCCGATAACTTCCAAATGGACTGGGAGTTCGACAAGGCAGAGGGCGGCCACGTGGCGCTCACCGGCGAGCTCGGGATCGCGGGCCGCGCGGAATTTACGGTAGGGCTCGCCCTCGGTGATGGCCTGCAGCATGCGCTGTCGGCGCTCTTCCAGGCGCTCGGCATGCCGTTCGAGGATCGCTGCAAGCGGTTCACCGCCCAGTGGGACCGGGTATGTGAGCCGATTCTGCCGCTGGCTAAAGACGCGCGCGACGGCGGCCGCCTCTACTGCGGCAGCTACAGTCTCCTCATGGCTCACGAGGACAAGACCTTCGCCGGCGCTTTCATCGCCTCGATGTCGATTCCCTGGGGCGAGGCGCGCGGCGCCGAGGACATGGGCGGCTATCATCTCGTTTGGACGCGCGACATGATCAACACGGTGACAGGCCTGCTTGCGGCCGGGAACACGCGCACGCCGTTACGCGCGCTCGTCTACCTCGCGGTGAGCCAGCAGCCGGATGGCGGCTTTCCGCAGAATTTCTGGTTGAACGGCACGCCACATTGGCGGGGGATACAGCTCGACCAGGTGTCGTTTCCCATTCTTCTCGCCTGGCGCCTGAAGACCGAGGGAGGCCTCGGAGATTTCGACCCCTATCCGATGGTCAAGCGGGCTGCCGCCTACCTCATCGAGTATGGGCCTGCTACCCAGCAGGAGCGCTGGGAGGAAGCTGGCGGCTTCTCGCCCTCCACCCTCGCCGCTCAGATCGCCGCCCTCCTCTGCGCCGCCCAGTTTGCCCATGAGCGGGGTGAGAAGGCGGCCGCCCGATATCTCGAGGAATACGCGGACTTTCTAGAGGCCCACATCGAGTCGTGGACGGTAACGACGGAGGGAACGCTTCATCCCGAAATCCGGCGGCATTACATCCGAATCCTCCCAGCGGATGTGCACCTCGCCTGTCAACCCGAGGATCCGAACCGCGCGATGCTGACCCTCGCCAGCCGCCCGCCGGGCTCACCGTGGGAGTTCCCTGCAAGAGACATCATCGATGGCGGATTCCTCGAGCTCGTTCGATACGGTGTCCGAAGACCTGACGATTCACTCATCGTCGATTCACTGCGCGTGATCGACGAGGTGCTGCGCGTCGAGACGCCGCTTGGGCCCTGCTGGCGCCGGTACAACCATGACGGATACGGCCAACGCGCCGATGGCGGTCCCTACATCGGCTCGGGCCAGGGACGCGCGTGGCCGCTGCTCACGGGAGAGCGGGCGCACTACGAGCTTGCCGCCGGTCGCGACATCGGCGCGCTCATCGCGGCGATTGAAGCCTTTGGATCCCCCGCGGCACTGCTGCCGGAGCAGGTCTGGGACGAGACCGACCGTCCCGAGCTCGGCCTGCGCTTCGGAGGTCCCACTGGCGCGGCGATGCCGCTCATGTGGGCCCATGCGGAGTACTTGAAGCTCCTGCGCTCAGCTCACGACGGGCAAGTCTTCGACCTCGTGACCGCAGCCGCCGAGCGATATCTGACCCGTCGGCGTCGTCGCCCGAGCACCCTCGAGCTCTGGAAGTTCAATCGACGTATCTGCTCGATCCGGGCGGGGCAAACGGTTCGCGTCCAAGCGGGAGCTCCGTTCCGGTTGCGCTGGAGCAATGACGATTGGCGCACGGCGCGGGATGACGCTTCCGTCCCGCCAGGACTCGGCCCCGAGTACTTCGATATCCCGACCCTGCCCGACCAGAAAGCACCGCTGCGCTTCACCTTCTACTGGCTGCAAAGCGATCGCTGGGAGGGGGAGGACTTCGAGGTGGCCGTCGGCCCAGCACTGTCTTGACCCCGCGAGTCCTTCAGGCTTCCGGCAGCCGGACGAGCGCCTCGGCTACCTCCACGAGGCTCGCGGCTGTGAGGTGCGGTGGCATCATGAAGGCCGGATACGGACGGCCACGCGCCACAAAGGCTGTGGTGAGACCCGCACGGCCCGCGCCGTGAATATCCCAGGCGTGCGCCGCCACGAGGGCCAGTTCGTCCGGCGCAACACCAGCCCACCCTGCCGCGTGAAGATAGACCTCACGCCGAGGTTTCAAATGGCGCACGCCCTCCACCGAGATCACCCGTTGGACGAATCGATCGAGCCCGGCGCGTTGCAGCAGTTTCCTCGTCGCTTCAGCGCCCCCGTTCGTGAGAGCGAGAATCGGAACATGGGCACCCTGCAGGCACCGGAACGCAGCACTCGCGTCCTCATGCGGATCGAGCTCCGCAAAGCCATCGAGCACCTTCTCGCGAGCCTCGGTGTCCGCGGCACAGCCTTGCTCTGCAACGAGGGTCGCCAGAGCAGCCGCTGCGATTTCCCGGAAGGGAGCGTAGGTCTTGGTCGCAGCAAGCGCGAAGGCATCCCGCAAGGTGTGCGCAAACCAAACGTCCAACACGCCAGGAGGCAGACCGATGCCGACCAGTCTGTCGCGGAGCCTCTCGAGGGAAAAGACCGTCTCGATGACGTCGAATGCGACGAACCGCGGTCGTGCTCTCATCGGTGACTCGCTCTTTCTGACGCCGGTCTAACGCCTCCGGGTGACACTGGCACTTGACCTGGAGTCCACTCCAGGTGGAGTATGCTTCGACGGCCCGACTCCCCCATCGACCGATGAGCTTCAGCATAGGCAGCGCCGCGAAGTCGCTCGGGGTCACACCCGACACGCTCCGCTATTACGAGAAACTGCGCCTTCTGCCGCCGCCGGCACGCAATGCCGCCGGTCGCCGCATCTATCGGGATGA
>JAGWPE010000193.1 GCA_028870635.1 Gammaproteobacteria bacterium
AATCTCGCTCGATTACGAGCGATAGCAAGGCGGGCGCCGCTCCCGCTGGTTCCGCGCCTCAACCCCCATCTTCAGTCCGCTCAAGGATGAGCCGCAGGCAGGTGGCAGAGCACCTGTCGTCCGTCAGAGAGCTGCGCGCGCGGCGGCGGCAGCCGATCGCACACACCGCCGATGGACGCCGGACAACGGTGCAGAAACCGGCAAATCTGCGCCGGCCGCTCGAGTCCGCCGACGACCCGCGCGACGCTCGCGGGCGCGGTGTCTTCCAACCAGCCGCTGCGCATCTCGGGTACGCAGGACACCAGCAGGCGCGTGTAGGGATGGGATGACGGCTCCGCCAGGCGGTCGATGGTGCCTGACTCCACTACCTGACCGGCGTAGAGCACGACGACATCGTCGCAAGTGTGCCGCACCGCCTTCACGTCGTGGCTGATCAACACGTATGCCAGACCCAGCTCTCGGCGCAGCTCCGCCATCAGGTCCAGTATCGCGGCTCCGACTACGGCATCGAGAGCGGAGGTCACCTCGTCGCAAAGAATGATGTCCGGCTCCGCCGCCAGCGCTCGCGCGAAATTGACACGCTGTTTCTGCCCCCCAGACAACTCGGCCGGCCGTCGCGTGGCGATCTGCCGATCGAGCTGCACGAGGTCGAGGAGCCTGGCGATACGCGCCTCGCGCTCGGCTCCGCGCAGACCGAAGTAAAGCTGCAGGGGCCGGCCGAGAATGTGCGCTACCGTGTGAGCGGGGTTCAACGCGGTATCGGCATGCTGGAATACGATCTGAATGCGCCTGAGCTCCTCACGCGAGCGCTGCTCCATGCGTCGCGGGAGCGGCTTTCCATCCAAGAGCACGGTTCCTCGGGCGGGGGGAACCAGTCCAGCGAGCACGCGGGCGAGCGTGGACTTGCCGGAGCCTGACTCGCCGATCACGCCGAGCGCGGCGCCGTGCCCCACGGTGAGCGTAATACCATCGAGCGCCACGGAGTGGGGCAGCCCACTGGCGTCCGCTCTGCCATACCCGGCGATCAGTCCTTCGACCGCGAGCAGTGGTGGCCTGCGGTCGGCCGCCGGGCTGGCCTTGACGGTATCGGAAGCCGTAGCAAGCGCCTGCGCCTGACATTGCTGCGGCAATCCGCTGCCGGTGCGGCCCGTGGCGGCGGCGAGCAGTGAGCGCGTGTACGGGTCGGTCGGAGTGCCGAGGACCTGCTCCGTCGGGCCGGACTCTCGCACCTCACCCCCACTCAACACGACGACTCTATCGGCGAGCTGGGCGACGACTGCAAGGTCGTGCGATACGTAGAGTGCCGTCGCGCCACGTTCCGCGATGACCCGCTTGAACGCCCGCAGCACTTCGATCTGTGTGGTGACATCGAGCGCAGTGGTCGGCTCATCGAGGATCACCAGCTCCGGATCCGACATGAGAGCCATGGCGGCGAGCAGACGCTGCAGCTGGCCGCCGGAAACCTGATGCGGATAGCGCTCGCCGATGCGCTCCGGCTCGGGAAGCGCGAGCGAGCGGTAGAGGCTCACCGCCTTCTCCTGCGCCGCGGCCCGCGGCATGAGCCCCCGGATCATCGAGGTCTCGATGACCTGGTCCATGATGCGTCTGGCCGGATTGAATGCGGCGGCCGCGCTCTGCGCGATGTAGGCGACGCGCCGAGCCCGGTGGTCGAGCAGCTCCCGCCTGCTGAGAGCGAGCACGTCGGAGCCCGCGACCTCGATCGAGCCGCCGGTGATGCGGCACCCGCCCCGGGCATGCCCGAGCAGTGCCAGCGCCACCGTGGTCTTGCCCGATCCCGAGCCCCCGATCAACGCGAGGACCTCGCCCCGCGCGATCGAGAAGCTTACGTCCTTCACCAGCTCCGCCGCCGCTGCGCCCTCGTCGTCCAGGGCAACGACGCGCAGATTCGAGACGCGCACTACGGCCTCAACCAACGGCCCAGCGTGGGCGACCGGCAGCTTCTCGGGTGCGATCATGCCGCGCCACCTCGCTCAGTACGGCGGCCGCGCCCCGGCAGGGCGTCGATCATCAGATTGACGCCGATAGTGAGTGTCGCGATGGCTATGGCGGGCAGGATCACCGCGGGCGCGCCCTCGCCGAGGCCGGAAATGTTCTCACGGATCAGCGAGCCCAGGTCGGCGGCCGGCGGCTGCACGCCGAGGCCGAGAAAGCTCAATCCGCTCAGCAGCAGCACGATGAACATGAACCGCAGGCCGAAGTCGGCCAGCATGGGATGGATCATGTTCGGCAGCATCTCGATGCAAGCGACGTGCAGCCGCCGCTCACCGCGCACGCGAGCCGCCTGCACGTAGTCCGTCACGCTCAGATTCACCGCGAGCGAGCGCGCGATGCGGAACGCGCCGGGTGTGTAGCTTATTGCGGCCGTCAGCAGCAGGAGGGGGACTGAAGAGCCGAACGCGGCAACCATCACCAGGGCGAAGATCTTGCTCGGGATGCAGATGATCGCATCGAGGATGCGACTCACGGCCTCTTCCACCCACCGGCCGCTGATCGCGACGAGGAGGCCGAGCACCGTTCCCGCGAGGCTCGCCGCGAGCGCCGCCGCGAGCGCGAGACCTACCGTATAGCGGGCTCCGATGAGAATCCGACTCAACATGTCCCGGCCCAGAAAGTCCGTGCCCAGCGGGAAGCGCAGACTCATGGGAGCGAATACCTCGGAGCTCACCACGGCGCCTGGCCGATGCGGCACGATCCATGGCCCGAGCAGCGCGACGATCATCCAGAAGACGACGAGCGCGAGCCCCACCCGGCCTGCCGCCGAAAGTGCGATCCGAGAGCGCCGCCGTCGTGCGCTGCCGGTTTCGGGGGAGTGCGCCGCGAGCTGCGGCTCGGGGCTCGGTATGGCTTGTGGACTCATGAGCGGCGCAACTTGGGGTTGGAAAGGATGGCGCAAACATCCGCGATGAGCACGAGGCCGAGATAGCCCGCGGAAAAGATCATGGCGCAGGCCTGCAGCACCGGCATGTCGCGATTGCTCACCGCGTCGACCATGAGACGCGCGACGCCCGGGTAGTCGAAGATGGTCTCGACGATGATGGCGCCCCCCAAAAGATAGGACAGGCTGAGCGCGATGGCGTTGGCGATCGGTCCGACGGCATTGGGCAGCGCGTGCACCAGCACCCGCCGCGAGAGCCCGACGCCCTTGAGCGCCGCCATCTCCACATAGGGTTGATTCAGCTGATCGATCACGGCCGCTCGTGTCATGCGCTCCATCTGCGCGGTGACTGCGAAGCAGAGCGACACCACCGGCAGCGTGTAGCCGCGCAGCAGCTGCCCGAACGTTGGATGGTCGAGAACGAACGTGAGCGCCGAGAGCCAGTGAAGCTCGACCGCAAAAATCAGCACGCCCGCAGTCGCGACCAGGAACTCCGGGACCGCCACCATCGACAGTGTCGTGATCGTGAGCGCGCGATCGAGCCAGGAGCCGCGATACATCGCCGCGACGATGCCGAGCGCGAGCGCCAGCGGCACCGAAACCGCCGTCGTCAGCCCGGCGAGCAGCAGCGACTCCGGCAGGCGCTTGGCGATGAGGACGCTCACCGGCAGCCCGTCCGACAACGAGCGGCCCGGGTGCCCGGTGAGGAGACCGCCGAGCCAGTGCAGATAGCGGATGATCGCCGGCTGATCGAGCCCGAGCTGCGCGCGCAAGGCCGCCAGTGCGGCGGGGGTGGCATTCTGGCCGAGCGCAGCCTGGGCCGCATCGCCTGGCAGGAGCGAGGTGATCGAGAAGACGATCATCGAGACGAGCAGCAGCGTCAGCGCCGCGGCCGCGATGCGCTTCGCGATGAGACTAGGTATCGAGCCAGACATACTCGGCAAAGTTGTACCCCATCAGGCCCCCGATCGGAATCGAGCCGTAGCCCTTCAGGCGCCGGTCGAGCCCGTCGAGGATGCTGTTGAACGCAGGGATGGCGAGGCCGCACTGGTCGTGGACGATCGCCTGCATCTCCCAGTACATCTGTTTGCGCTTTTCATCATCCCGCTCCGAGCGGGCGGCGAGCAAGAGCTGATCGAAGCGCGCGTTCTTCCAGCCGCACTCATTGAATGGCGAATCGGACTTGAAGAAGGTGCTGAACAGCATGTCTACCGTCGGCCGCGGATTGACGTTGCCGAAGGTGAGCGGGTGCTTCCGCCACTGATTGGACCAGTAGCCGTCGGGCGGCACCCGGTCGACGGCGAGATCGAGCCCGACCCGCGATGCGGAATCCTGAATCAGAGCAGCGATTTCCACCGAGAGCTCGGCGGCGGGCGAGGCATACATCGCGAGACGTGCGCCGCTGGGGAGATCGGCCCTGCGAAGATGGAAGCGCGCTCTGTCGGGATCGTGGACGCGTTGCGGAATCTGCGGGTTGAAGTAGCGGCTACTCGGCGGCACGGGCTGATCGTTGGCCAGCACCGCGTGCCCGAGGAATACCGCTCGCAGAATCTCCTCGCGGTCGAGCAGGTACTTCATCGCCAGTACGAAGTCCGGATTACCGGTCGGGATCATGTCCTGGCGCATGACGAGATCGGTGTAGAGGCCGGACGGCGTCTCGTGGACTCTGCAGTCGCCTGAGGCGCGAATGCGCCGTACCGAGCGCGGATTGACGCCGTTGACCAGTTGCACGTCCCCTGCGAGCAGCGCGTCGACACGTGAGGACTCATCGCCGATCCCGATGAGCTCGATCTCCTCCAGGTAGGGCCGGCCGGGCTTCCAGTAGTTGGGATTTCGCCGGCCGACCGTGCGCACGCCAGGATTGAAGTCGACGCAGCGGTAAGGACCCGTTCCTACCGCGGTGCGAAAGTCGGTGGTTCCGTCCTTGATGATGAGGAAATGCGCATCGGCCAGGATCACCGGCAGATCCAGGTTGGCGGCGGTGAGCCGGATCTGGATCTGGTCCGGCCCGCTTGCGCGCACGTCGGCGAACTGCTGGGCGATCGTGAACGCCTGTGAGGCGACAGCGGGATCCTTGTGGCGCAACAGCGAGTAGACGACGTCGGCGGGCGTGAGCGGCTTGCCGTCGTGGAACTCGACGCCACTGCGCAGCTTGACTGTCCAGAGCGTCGCATCGTCGCTCGTGATTTGCTCCGCAAGTCCCGGTTGCGCACCGAGTCGCGAGTCGAATTGAGTGAGGCCGCTGTACACCATGTACTGACGCGCGTAGTCGGTCGACAGCGCCCCTTTGGCAGGATCCAGTGTGTCGACGAGGGAGCTCGCGACGCTGGCGACGCGGATCCGTCCACCCACACGCGGAGTGTCGGCTGCCGCGGCCAAAGGGCTTGCCCATTTTCCGAGCGCCACGACAGCTCCAGCGGCGGTCAAGCGCCGCAGCGCCTGCCGGCGCGGCAGGTCGGTCGCTTGCCAGGTGGAACCGCGGGACTCGTCGTGTTTCATCGTTTCGGCGCAACCGATCGGCTCGAGACCCGAATATCTTGCAGCGCGCGGCGTACGCAGGCCAGCGGCAAGGTGGCTGTGTCGCCGTAGAAAACGCCAATTTTGAGGCGGCTGCCGGCACGGAGTGCCACGCGGCGGCACGAGCGCACGCGCCCAGCCGGCCTGCAGCCTGCCGCCTGCGGCAGAAAATTCCACCTGATCGTCAAGAACGCAATGACGTTCCTCCGGGGTGAGGCTCTGCGGGAGACCCGGCTGGCGCGGCCTCACTAATATGCATCCATCCGCCCAGCGGTGTCCCCGAGACTTGGCCTCGCAATGATGACTCGAGCTTCCCCAATGACAGGTTCGCGGTCATCACTGAGCGTCACGACACTGACTACCGCACATCTTTCTCAGGCGCTGACGCTGTCGGAGGCACTGAATTGGCCTTATCGGCAGGAAGACTGGCAGTTCGCGTTGCAGCTCGGGCATGGTCGCGCGGTGGAGGTCCATGGGAGCCTCTGCGCCACCGCGCTCTGGTGGCTCTATGAAGATGCATTTGCCTCGTGCGGAATGATCATCGTCAGTTCCGCCATGCAGCATCAGGGTATCGGCAGCCTGCTCATGGAGGAATTGCTGCGACAGACGCAGGGCCGCACGATCATCCTCCGCTCGACCCGCGAGGGGCGTCGACTCTATGAGCGCATCGGCTTCTTGCCCTTTGGGGAAGTCAACCAACATCAGGGCGTACTGGCGGCTGCGCCGCCCAAGACGTCAACGCCTGGCATCCGTCCGTTTCGCGCCGCTGATCTGCCCACTGTTTGCCAGCTCGATCGGCGCGCCTCCGGAATGTGGCGCGCCGGATTGCTGGAGGCGCTGGTCGCACGGGGCAGTATGGTGGTGATGGAGCGGTCGGGGATCATATCCGGTTACGCCTGCATCCGCCGCTGGGGCCGGGGCGTCGTCATCGGTCCGGTGGTCGCGGGCGCCACGGCTGATGCGAGGGCATTGATCGAGTCGCATCTGGCGTCGCAAGTGGGCAACTTCGTACGGGTCGATGTGCCCGAGACGAGTGGCCTTTCGCCCTGGCTCGTTGAAGTGGGCTTGAGCCATGTCAACCAGGTTACGTCGATGCTCAGAGGCAATCCGCTGCGCACCTCAGCGGACGCGACGCTGTTCGCCTTGTCCAGCCAATCGATGGGATGAGCGCATCGGATGGCTTACGTAAGAATGAGGAGAGTGAAACTGTGAGATCCGCGCGCGGTGTAATCGATTTGCGGTCATATGCGGCCCGGACGAGACCGGCTGCCGATTGGCTCTCGGGTCGCATGGCGCCTGCATTCGCCGATTCCGATGCGATAGTGACAGCGATCGCGCCTTCGGGGCACGGCGGAGTCTCGTCGTTACCGGCTGACGAATTCCTCACCGTGCTGTCCGGCACACTCTCGATAACGTGCGACGGCGGCACTCTCCCAGTGCCCACGGGGCGGAGCGCCGTGCTTCCGGCAGGGGCGAGCTTCGAGTGGACCGCATCGTCAGGCACGGTCGCGGTGATCGTTGCGTGTCCAGCGGTGTCCGGTGCGGCGGCCGGGGTGGTGCCGATCGACGAGAGTGCGCCACTCGAGCCGTCCAATCCCCCGCTCGCGGAGTTGCTCGTCGGACCGACACCGTCGTGCCGAAATCACAGCGATTATCGTTCCGTCAATGGCGAGTTCGTGTGCGGTACGTGGGACTCGACGCCGTATCATCGTCGGGCAATGACTTACCGCCACATCGAGCTGATGCACCTGCTCGAGGGAAGCGTGACGCTCGAGAATGCCGCAGGATCGGCGACCTTCAGCCGAGGCGACGTATTCCTCGTAACCCGCGGTGCCGAGTGCGCCTGGATCAGCACCGTCCACGTCAAGAAAGTATATGCCGTTCATCGCCCTGCCTGAGACCACCGGATAACATGACTGACGCGAAGACATCGCCCGCACGGGCCATCGATGAGCTGGACACGCCCGCTCTCGTTCTCGATGTGGCCCGAATGGAGCGCAACGTCGCGCGGCTGACGCAGCGCCTCAGCGCACTCGGCGTTGTTCGCTTCCGGCCCCATGTCAAGACCGCCAAGTCGGTCGAGGTGGCAAGGCGGCTGTTCCCCGACGGGCGCGGCCCGATCACGGTGTCAACGCTCAAAGAGGCGGAGTATTTCGCCGCCGCGGGGATGACTGACATCACCTACGCGGTCGGTCTGGCGCCGGCGAAGATCGCACGCCTGCGCTCACTCGTTGCCCGTGGCGTCGACGTTTCCGTGATCATTGACAGTGAGGAGCAGGCGCGAGCGTTTGCGGCGAGGCCGCGCGGCGACGGGGAGATGCCGGCGGTCTTGCTGGAGATCGACTGTGACGGCCACCGGGGTGGCCTGACGCCCGCCGATGGACGGCTGCTCTCGATTGCCGGCATCCTGCGCGAGGGTGGCATCGAGCTGCGCGGAGTGCTGACCCATGCGGGTGAGTCCTACCGCTGCCGTGGGGGCATCGGCCTGCCGGAAGCGGCCGAGGCGGAGCGAGCGGCGGCGGTGGCGGCCGCCGAGTTGCTGCGCAGCCATGGCCATGCGGCGCCCGTGGTCAGCGTCGGATCGACACCCACAGCCCACTTTGCCCGCGATCTGACCGGCGTCACCGAGGTGCGGGCAGGTGTCTTCGTGTTCTTCGACCTGGTCATGCACGGCATCGGCGTGTGCGCGATCGACGACATCGCCCTGTCCGTGCTCGCGACGGTCATCGGACACAAGCCAGAGAAGGGTTGGATAATGACCGATGCCGGCTGGACGGCGCTGTCGCGGGATCGCGGGACGGCGAGCCATCCAGTCGATCAGGGCTACGGCCTGGTCTGCGATGCCGATGGCGTGCCGTACCCGGACTTGATCGTGGCCGACGTCAGTCAGGAGCACGGGATCATTGCCGTGCGTCCAGGCAGCGGCGCGGTGCTGCCCGACATGCCCGTCGGCGCACAGGTCCGTATCCTGCCAAATCATGCGTGCGCGACCGGCGCACAGCACGAGCTCTATCACGTCGTTCGAACCGGTAGTCGCGACATTGTTGCAACATGGCCGCGGATGCGAGGCTGGTGAGTATGCCGGATGTGCCGTTCCGTGCTTTCAATCCGCGACACGATCAGCGGCAGCTATCGCTGCTCGAGAGCATGCGCAGATGAAACTCAAGTCGTACTGGCTGGATACGGCGGTGCCGTTCTCCTCGGCGGCGAATGGAGCGCCAGAGGGTGAGGCGGATGTAGCGGTCGTGGGAGCCGGTTTCACGGGGCTCGCGGCGGCGCTGGCGCTCGCCAGGAAAGGCGCGAGGGTCGTGGTGCTGGAAGCAGGCCGCGTTGCGAGCGCCGCATCGGGGCGTAATGGCGGACATTGCAACAACGGCTTTGCGCAGGACTATTACGCGATGTCGATGAAGCTCGGCGTCGAGCGCGCGAAGGCGCTGTACCGGGCATTCGACGCTGGAGTCGACAAGGTCGAGGCCATCGTCACGGAAGAGCGCATCGATTGTCACTTCAAACGGGTGGGAAAGCTCAAGCTTGCAGCCAAGCCCGAGCATTACGATCGGTTGGCTCGCTCGCAGGCCCTGATGGCGGAGCAGGCGGACCCGGACACCCGCATGGTGCCCCGTCGTGAGCTGCGCGCCGAAATCGGATCAGATGCCTACTACGGCGGGCTGATCTTCGAAAAGAGCGCAGCCATGCACGTCGGCAAGTTCGGCCAGGGACTGGCTGAGGCCGCTGCGCGGCGCGGTGCGCTCATCTTCGAGAACTGCCCGATGGTCGGCCTTCGCCGACTCGCCGGCCATAGGCACGAGGTGCGCACGCCGAAGAGCCGATTCCGTGCGCGGCAGATTCTGCTCGCCACCGGCACGTCGGCGGTGGGACCGCTCGGCTGGTTCCGGCGGCGCATCGTGCCGGTAGGCGCCTTTATCATCGCCACCGAGCCTTTGCCGCTCGATCTGCTCGACCGCCTCACACCGCGGCGGCGAAATACGACCGACACCAGGAACTTCGTCAACTATTTCCGCACTACCGCGGACCACCGGCTGTTGTTCGGTGGGCGGGCACGATTCGCCACCAGCAACTCGCTCTCGGACATGAAGAGCGGCGCGATATTGCGCAAGTCGATGGTCAGAGTGTTCCCAGAGCTCGCGGACGTGCGAATCGACTATTGCTGGGGTGGCATGGTCGACATGACGCGGGACCGTCTGCCGAGGGCCGGCGAGCACAACGGGTTGTACTATTCGATGGGCTACAGCGGGCACGGCACGCAGATGTCGACCCTGATGGGCGGGATCATGGCCGATGTGATCGACGGCAGAGTGGATCTGAATCCGCTGCGCGACTTCGACTGGCCCGCCATCCCAGGCCACTTCGGCTGGCCATGGTTTCTGCCGCTGGTCGGCGCCTACTACCGTTATCGCGATCTGGTGAGCTGAGGAGCACCACCCATGCCTGCGCCACTGGCCAAAGTTGACAGCTCACCCCAATTGCCGACGTCCGCTGACGTAGTGGTCATTGGCGGAGGCATCATCGGCAGTTTTGCCGCGTACTATCTGCAGAAGCGCGGCTTGCAGGTTGCGCTGATCGAGAAAGGGCTCATCGGCGCCGAGCAGTCGAGTCGAAACTGGGGCTGGTGCCGCCAGCAGAATCGTGACGCGCGGGAATTGCCGCTGGCCACGAAGAGCCTCGAGCTATGGGAGCGTTTCACGGCGAATACCGGAGAGCAGACCGGCTTCCGCCGCTGCGGTCTGTTTTACCTCAGCAACGATGAGAGCGAGCTGGCACGCTGGGCGCGTTGGCGCGATGTGGCGCGCAGCGCCGGAGTCACCACCCACATGCTCAGCGCCGCCGA
>JAGWPE010000194.1 GCA_028870635.1 Gammaproteobacteria bacterium
AACGGGGTGATGGTCCGCCAGCTGCAGTCGTGGGCCTCGCTGGCTATCGATCTGCATGACGCGGACCTCAATATCAGCTTTCTCTTCTTCGGCTGTGTTTGCGCGTTGTACGGCTACCTGATCTTCTGCTCGAGGTTTTTGCCGCGGTTCCTCGGCGTGCTGATGATGCTGGCCGGCGTGTGCTACGCCAGCAACAGCATACTCGTCTTCCTGGACCTGCACGTCTTGCCCGCATCCGCAGTTCCGTTGTTGCTGGTACCTGCGGGACTGTCGGAGCTGATTCTCTGCCTCTGGCTGCTCGTCATGGGAGTCGATGCGCCGAAGTGGCATCTCCAGAATGGTGGCGGCTCATGAAACTGGTTCGAGCAGTCTCGCTCAGCGCGTCGCCGGGCTCGGAGAGCCTTGGGTGAGCTTCTTCGAGCCCGGGGAGCTCCATGCGCAGCTCGCTGCGATGGGGCTTTGCGAAGCCGAAGACATCCCGGCAATGCAACTCGTAGCGCGATACCTGTCCATCGCAGCAGCAGCGCCTCCCCGCAGGGGCGCGCACGTGCTGCGCGCGGGGACCCGCTGACCGCAGCACGATGCGGGCGGATTGGAGCTGGTTTGGCACCGACGTCATCGTCAGGCGTGCCGTGAGATCGCAGTCACCGCCGCGTGGCCGTCGAGCTTCGCGCGCAGGACGAATACTTCCTGATGAAATGCGCGCGGCTGCATGTCGGCCAGCGCCATGGGAGCGGTGACGAAAGCCGCGCCCGCCAGGGTGATGGTGAGAGCGATGACGGCGGCAGTTGCCTTCTGAATGCGGTTCATGATGACTTCTCCTCTATTGCGGATGCTTGCATCGCGCGGGAACGTGACTGGCGGGAGCCGCGTCACGTTGGACGCAAGGCTCTCGAAATCGTTTGTATGGACGAACATGCTGTGCCTCTCGATGTGGTCTTCCATGCCATGACTAAGGCAAGCCGCATGCCAACTGGTACTGCGATCTAAGTTATTGTTTTCGCGAAGAAATCAGAAGCCGCGAAAGTGTCCGGATGTGTCCGCGGACGAGTCCGCGACTGTCCGGCGCCGCGCCGGCGTCGCGCAGTCAGGTGAAGTGGCGTGCAGCCGCGGATGTCCTCGCTGGAATGGCGAGACTAGCTGCAAGAGCGACCGTGAAGTTGACGCAGAGCGCGATAAACCCGGCGTTCAGGCCGAACAGCGGGTCAAGATGCATGGACATCAGCAGTACCGCCGTGAGCACGCCGGCCAACATGCCGGTGAAGACTCCAGCCGCGCTGGCTCGCTGCCAATATAGGCCGAGCACGACGCCGGGAAAGCACTGCGTGACCATCGCATAGCCCGTCAGGAGCAGCGATACGAGAGTGCTCGACCCATGGATTGCGAGCGCCAGGCTGGTGCCGCCCAGCACGACGACCATCGCCCGCGCAAGCCGGGCAACCCCGTCGTCGCTCATGGCCGGGGCAAAGATCGGCCGGTACAGATTCTTGGCGAAGAGCGTCGCAGCCGTCAGGATGAGGATGGCTGCTGGAACCATTGCCGTCAAAGCGCCCGCTCCGCCGATGACGCCGAGGAACCAGGCCGGAAAGGTGTGGCGGACGACCGTCAGGAGCGCTAGATCGCCGTTCTGCACGTGCGGCAGGATGAGGACGGTCGCGAAACCGGCGAAGAACACCAACGCGAGCGTCAGCGTGTAGAGCGGCATGACGATCGCATTACGCCGCAGCGTATCGGCGCTTTTCGCCGTGAACGCCGCGCTGAAGGTATGCGGCCACATGTAAAAGCCGAGAGCGGTCAGCAGGACTGTGGAGATGTACCAGGAGTGGCCGAGATCGGTGGTGGCTCCGGGCATGACCAGGTGCTGCGGCCGCGCGTGTGCGAGCGCGGCGAACATCGCGCCTATGCCGCCAAAATGCGCGAGCGGTATCCCTACGCCGATCGCGACCGCGGCAACGATCATCAGGAAGTCCTTCACCACGCTCACCCAGGCGACTGCGCGGATGCCGTTCGCGAACACGAAGGCGATGACCAGGCAGGTGGCAACCGCCATCGCCGGAACGCGCCCGAAGTGGCCGAAGCTCGCCACGGACACGATGATGCCGACGCCATCGAGCTGCAGCTGCAGATAGGGAATGAATGCCAGGATGCCCACGATGCAGACGAAGCCTGCGAGATATCGGTCGCCATAGCGGGCGTTGAAGAAATCGGGCTGAGTCTGCATCCGATGCTTCCGGCCGGCCTCCCAAAGCTGCGGCAGGAAGAAGAAGGAAGCCGCGTAGGCGAGCGACAGATACGCCAGGACGTAGAGAACGGGGCCGCCGCGGCTGTAGGCCCAGCCGCTGACGCCGAGAAACGCGAAGGTGGTGTAGATCTCGCCCGCCATCAGCAGGAAAACGAGCACGGTCCCGAAGCCCCGTCCGCCGACCGTCCATTGCTCCAGGTCCATCCGCTCGCGAGACCCTGACAGGAAACCGACCATGGTGCCGATCGCCACGATGGCGATGATCACCGTCAGAGCGGTCGCGGCGGGACTCATCCGTCGTGACTCGAGTTGCGGTCAGCCGTGCTGTCGAGGCGGTACGCGCCCCAAAGGCAGCAGGGCGTCAGCAGGATCCAGAGGATCAGCCAGAAGAGGTTGAAGGGCAGCCCGAGCACCAGCGGCTGCACACGGTCCCAGAGTGCGACCGTGAAGCACATCGCCACGAAGGGAACGATTCCCAGCGCGAGAGCACCGATGGATGGCGTTTTCACGACGCCGCCGGATCACCTGCCCGGCGGCCGGGGCCCTCGCGCGGGGGTGATGAGGGCGATGACGCCGAACGCCGGGTGATCGTAGTAGTTGCGTTGATAGAAGCGCACGCGCCGGGTCTCGTTCATCACGAAGGTGGTGCCGGCAGGTGCATCCAGGCCGGCCGGCGGATCCTGCATCGTGTAGTTGAGCGTCATCCCCAGATGCAGGAACTCGCCCCGCTCGAGGAATATCTCGCCGGTGAGCCCGGGCACGTTGATTCCGAGGGAGTCGAGCGGGAAGCCGGCGTGGGTTCCCCAGGCGCTTGCAGTCTGCACCCAGGCCGCATGCGCGACCGGCAGATATGTGCCGCTCGAGCGCAAGCGCGATTCTATGGTTGACAGCCGGTAGTCGGAACCCGGCAGCACCACCAACAGCTTGCCGACGGGGCCGGAACCGGCCGACGCTTCTCCGCCGGCCACCGTCGCGGCGGCGGTGGTCTCGGCCGCCCAGTTCTCAGGCTGGCCGAGAGCGACTTTGGCGCGGAAAATGACGATCTCGATGTCGTATGCAGGTCCGCTGTAAGCGGGCGGGGGCTGAGGTGCGGCGGTCGGTGCGGGAGGCTTCGCGGTCCGGCTGCCCGGTGCGCCGGCAGAGACCGGCTTCGCAGCCGTTGCCTGCGGCTGGCTCCGGGTTCCCTGAGAGGGTGTGGTCGCGGAAGGCGTGGCTTGGGCTGGCGTGGCTTGGGCTGGCGTGGCCTGGGCTGGCGCCGCCTGCACACCCGCGGCCTGCCCGAACGCGCGCAGCGGCGCGATCAGCGCAAGGATGAGGAGGACGGCGAGCGGGCGCAGCGGGGCGCTTCGGGGTGTCATGCGGTGAAGTCTACCCGATGGCCTCGCGGCGCGGCAGTTGCAACCTAACGCGGGCGTGCCGCCAGGCGCTTCATCAGGCTGGCCCCGAACTCGAATCGCGCCTCCTCCGTGGGCATCGCGCGCGCGACCCGCAGCCGCAGCGGACCCTCGAGCCGGTATTCGCGCGATGCCTGCTGCATGAGCCGTACGACCGTGCCCGGGTCGATCGCATTTCGCTCCTCGAACGTCACCGAGCCGCCCTGCGGCCCGAGGTCCAGGCGGCGGATGCCGAGCGCTCGCGCGGTGAGCTTCAGTTTCGCGATCCGGACGAGGTTTTGCGCGGGCGGGGGCAGGGCGCCGAAGCGGTCGTGGACCTCGGCGGTGAGATCATCCAGCGCCTCGGCGGTCTCTGCCGCCGCGATGCGCTTGTAGAGGCCCAGCCGCACGTGCACGTCGGCGATGAACGTCTCCGGCAGGAAGGCCGGCAGGCGTAGCTCGACTTCCGTCGCCGCGGCGAGCGGCTTGTCGAGCGCGGGCTCGCGGCCCTCCTTCAGCGCCTTGACCGCATGCTCGAGCAGATCGAGGTACATGGCAAGCCCGATCTCGGTCATCTGGCCGCTCTGCTGCTCGCCGAGGAGCTCGCCGGCGCCGCGGATCTCGAGGTCGTGGGTCGCGAGCACGAAGCCGGCGCCGAGCTCCTCCATCGACTCGATGGCCTCCAGCCGCTTGGCCGCATCGCCCGCGAGGGCCTTGCGCGGCGGGGCTACGAGATAGGCGTACGCGCGATGGTGCGAGCGGCCGACACGTCCGCGCAGCTGATGGAGCTGCGCGAGGCCCATGTGGTCCGCGCGATTGATGACGATCGTGTTGGCGGTTGGAACGTCGATGCCGCTCTCGATGATGGTGGTGCAGAGCAGCATGTCGAACCGCCGGTGGTAGAAATCCACCATGAGCTGCTCGAGATCGCGCTCCCGCATCTGCCCATGGCCGATTCTGACGCTGGCCTCGGGCACGAGGGTCTGCACCTCGGCGGCGATCTTGTCGATCGTGCGGATCTCGTTGTGCACGAAGTAGATCTGTCCGCCGCGGCGCAGCTCGCGCAGCACCGCCTCCCGGAGCGTCGGTCCGTGCCATTCGATGACGAAGGTCTTGATCGCGAGCCGCTCGGCGGGGGGCGTCGTGATGAGCGACAGGTCCCGCAGCCCTCCGAGCGCCATGTTGAGCGTGCGCGGGATGGGAGTTGCGGTGAGCGTCAGCACGTGCACGTTGGCCCGCAGCGCCTGCAGCCTTTCCTTGTCACGCACCCCGAAGCGGTGCTCCTCATCGACTATGAGAAGGCCCAGGTCCTTGAAACGCGCATGCGTGTGCAGCAACCGGTGCGTCGCCACCACGATGTCGACCGAGCCCCGCTCGATCCCCTCGATGGTGGCCTGTGTCTCCTTGGCGTTGCCGAAGCGGGAGAGTCCCTCGATGCGCACCGGCCAATCGGCGAAGCGATCGCGGAAGTTGGCGAGGTGCTGCTGCACCAAGAGGGTGGTCGGCGCGAGCACCGCGACCTGCTTGCCGCCCTGTGCCGCGATGAAAGCCGCGCGCATGGCCACTTCCGTCTTGCCGAAGCCGACATCGCCGCAGACGATCCGGTCCATCGGGCGGTCGCTCGCAAGATCCGCCAGCACCTTGCGGATGGCCTCGGCCTGGTCCTCCGTCTCCTCGAAGGGAAAGGCATCGGCGAAGGCCTGGTATTCGCTCTCCTTCACGGTGAGCTTCAGGCCCTTCTGCGCCTTGCGGCGCGCATAAAGATCGAGGAGCTCCGCGGCGACGTCGCGGATCTGCTCGGCGGCGCGCTTGCGCGCCTTCGCCCACTGATCCGTCCCGAGCTTGTGCAGCGGCGCGCTCTCCGGGGCGGCGCCGGTGTAGCGGGTGACGAGGTGCAGCGCGTGTACCGGTACGTACACTCGATCGCCGTCCAGGTACTCGAGGACCAGGAACTCGCCCGGCTGTCCCGCGACCTCCATCGACTGCAGTCCGACATAGCGGCTCACGCCGTATTCCTCGTGCACCACGGGCGCTCCCGGGTTGAGGTCCTGCAGATCGCGCAGGATGGCCTCGGGGTCGACGGCGGCGCGCTTTCGCCGGCGCTCCTGCCGCGCTCGGGCACCGAAGAGCTGCGCCTCCGAGATGATGGCAATCCGCGGCTGGGTCAGTGTCAGGCCGCCGAGGTCCGCCGCAACGGTCAGCGCGAGTGCGGCCTCACCGGCGGCAAAAGCCTCCCAGCCCGGCACCGAGGCGACCGTGAGTCCGTGTCCGCGCAGCAGGTCGTGCAGCACCTCCCGCCGGCCGGGCGAATCGGCGGCAATCAGGACGCGGCCGTCGAACTCGGTGAGAAATCCTTCGAGGGCGGCGAGCGGTTGCTCCGTCCGCGGGTCGATGCGTAGCTCCCGCGGCGCGGCGGTCGGAAAGTTGCGCACTTCCTCGGCTGCGGCGCCCAGCGTCGTGTCCGCCTCGAAGGCCTCGAGAGTGACGGAGGAAAACTCATCGAGCCTCGCTTCCAGCTCCTGAAGCTCGACGAAAAGCTCCGCGGGGGCGAGCACGGGCCGCTCGATGTCATGCCGGCGGTCCTCATAGCGGGTCGCGATTCCGTTCCAGGCCTTCTCCAGCGCACCGGGCAGGGCCGCATCGCGCACGATGATGGCGTTGGCCGGAAGATAATCGAGCAGCGTCGCGGTCTGCTCGAAGAAGAGCGGCAGGTAGAACTCGATGCCGGCCGGCGCAAGACCCTCACTGACACCGCGGTAGATGGTGGTTCGGTTCGGGTCTCCTTCGAAGCGTGTACGGAAGCGCCGTCTGAATTCCCGCACGGCCTCCGCATCGAGAGGCATCTCGCGCGCGGGCAGGAGGCGGACGCTGTCCAGGGCATCGAGCGAGCGTTGCGACTCCGGATCGAAGCGGCGGATGGCCTCGATCTCCTCGTCGAACAGATCGATGCGCAGCGGCGCCGCCCCGCCCATCGGGAAAACGTCGAACAGCGAGCCGCGCACCGCGAATTCGCCCGGGCTAGTGACCTGACTGACACTCGCATAGCCGGCGTCCGCCAATCTCTGGCGGAACGGCTCGAGCTCGAGCGCCTGGCCGCGCGTGAGCTCGAAGGCGCGGCTTTGAACGTACTGTTTCGGCGGCAGCCGCTGCATGAGCGTATCCGCCGCGACGATCAGGCACCCATGCTTGGTCTGAGGCAGCTCGAACAGTGTCCGCAGCCGCTCGGAGATGATGTCCGGATGGGGCGAGAAGAGGTCGTACGGCAGCACTTCCCAGTCGGGGAAGGCCAGCAGCGTGAGGCGCTCCCCGGCGAAGAACCGCAGCTCCGCCGCCAGCCGGTCGAGCTCGCGGGCCGCATCGGCCACGACGACATACAGCCGTTGGTCAGAGTGTGTGGCTTCGGCGAGCGCGAGGGCCGGAGCGCTGCCGTGCAGCTGCTGCCAGCGCAGATGGCGCCTGGCGGCGCTCGGAACGGGCGGACTGAGGATTCTCAAATCGCGACGGGGACTTCCGTGACCTGCAGGCGCTCCTCCACGGGCACGCAGAAGATGTCGATCGAGCCGGAGCGGCCCCGCACCTGCATCGGCGGCAGCGCGGTCGCGCCGATGTCGAGTCCGAGAGCATCGAGCGACTGCTTGACCGTACGCGAGAACAGCATCTCGCCGGCACGGGCGCGCTGACAGAGCCGCGCGGCGACGTTTACCGTGTCGCCGACGAGTGTGTAGCTCATGTACGAGCTGGAGCCGATGTTGCCCGCCACCACATCGCCCTCGTTGATGCCGATGCCGAGGCCCGCATCGACCCCGTACCGCTCCTTCCAGGATTGGGCCAGCGCCTTGAAATTCTCCAGCATCTCCTGTGCCGCACGCACGGCCCGGCCCGGGCTGTCCGTCTGCTCGAGCGGCACGCCGAAGCCGAGCATCAGACAGTCGCCCGCCATGTGAAATACCGTGCCCTCGTGGCGGAAGGTGATCTCCGTGAGAAGCGAGAAATATTCGTTGAGCAGCGGCACGACCTGGCTCGGCTGGAGCCGCTCGGAGATGGTGGTGAAACCGCGCAGATCGGCGAACAGCACGACGGCATGCGCGCGCAGGTCATCGGTGGAGAGCAGGGTATCGCGCAGCTGCGCGTCCTCGAGGATCTTGTCGGCGAGGCGCGGCGAGAGATAACGGCGGAAAGTACGGCGCAACACCTCTTCCCGGCGCCGGATCTCGGCCTCCAGTTGCGCCGCAGCGAGCTTGCGGCGCACGGCCCCCGCACGCACCAGTTCCTCGATGCGGGTCTTCAGAGACTCATCGACGGGCAAGATCTTATCCCCAGAATTCTTATGCGAAAATAAGAGGTTACCATAGCGCCGGGCTGCGCAGCAGGCCTCCGGGCAACGATAACCGCAGCCGCCGCGCTCGATGGCGTGGGGCGACAATCGCCGAGCGGTTTTCTCCGTGCGGTATGCGCACTGGCGAGTGTGGAGCCGTGATATTACCGTCCGCAAAGGTGTTTTGGAATCGGCATATGTCAATCGCATTGCATTCGGCGAGATCATCGTTCACGGCCCGGCTTGCGGCGGTCATGGCTCTCTGCACGCTGAGCGTGACAGCCGCCGGCACGGCGTTGCCCGATCCGGCCGAGGCGGGAATCCCACCCGCCAGGGACGTGAAATATCCGGGGACCATCCGGATCACCGTCGATGCCAGCGATACGGCGCAAGGCATCTTTCGCGTCCACGAGGAGATACCGGTCCGGGGCAGGGAGCTGACGCTGCTCTACCCGGAATGGATTCCGGGCAATCACTCCCCGAGCGGGCCCATCGACATGCTCGCCGGGCTCACCGTCACGGCGGACGGCAGGACTTTGTCCTGGAGCCGTGACGAATACGACGTGTATGCGTTTCACGTGAAGGTGCCCGGTCACATCGCGAGCGTGAGTGTCGATTTCCAGTACCTCTCCGGCCGCACCGCATCCCAGGACATCGAGATGACCGGTCAGATGCTGTCCCTGGAGTGGAGCGAGGTGAGTCTGTACCCGGCCGGCCACTACTCGCACGAGATCACCTTCGCGCCGAGCGTGACGCTGCCGCACGGTTGGCAGTTCGGCACTGCGCTGGAAACCCTCGCCAGATCGGGCGACACCACCACCTTCAGGCCGGTGACCTACAACACGCTGGTCGATTCACCGATGTACGCCGGCCTGTACTTCGAGCGTGTCGACCTCGATCCCGGCGCGGCCGTGCCCGTGCACCTCGACATATTCGCCGACTCGCCGAAGGACCTGCAGATGACACCGCAACAGCTGCAGGTGCATCGCAACCTCGTGACTCAGGCCGACAGGCTGTTCGACTCGCATCACTACGGGCACTACGACTTCCTCTACTCGCTCTCCGACCAGCTGAGCCCGAACGGACTCGAGCATCATCAGTCGAGCGAGGACGGCACGCGCTCGAATTACTTCACTGCCTGGGACGATACCGCCCCCGGGCGCGATCTGCTGGCGCACGAGTACACCCACTCGTGGAACGGCAAGTTCCGCCGCCCCGCCGACCTGTGGACGCCCAACTTCAACGTGCCCATGGGCGACTCGCTCCTGTGGGTATACGAGGGCCAGACGCAGTACTGGGGCTTCGTGCTGACGGCGCGCTCGGGCATGTGGAGCCCGGAGCAGTTCCGCGACGCCCTGGCGCTGGTTGCCGCGAACTATGACCGCAATCGCCCCGGCTTCGAGTGGCGCACGCTCGAAGACACGACCAACGATCCCACCGCGGCACACCGCGCGCCGCTGCCTTATCGCAGCTGGCAGATGAGCGAGGAGTACTACAGCGCCGGCCAGCTGCTGTGGCTCGAGGTTGATGCCAGGATCCGCTCGCTCACCGGCGACCGCGAGTCGCTCGACACCTTCGCGGACCGTTTCTTCGGTGTCGACAATGGCAGCTTCGTCACCAAGACCTATACCTTCGACGACCTCGTCGCGGCCCTGGATGGAGTAGCGAAGTACGACTGGGCCGGTTTTCTGCGTGAGCGGCTCGACGATCACCGGCCGCCGATGGCCGGCATCCAGGCCAGCGGCTGGAAGCTGGTCTATACGGACAAGGAGAGCAAGTTCCAGAAGGAATATGACGCCAACACGCCCAGTCGCCACCAGCTGGGCTTCGCGCTCTCGATCGGACTGCAGATCGACAAGAAGGGTGAGATCGGCGACGTTCGCTGGAACGGCCCCGCCTTCAAGGCCGGCGTCTCGACCGGCGCGACCGTAGTGGCAGTCAACGGCCGTGAATACACGCCCGAGGTGATGGCGAACGCCATCGAGCGCTCAGAGCACGGCAAGGACCCGATCAGGCTCCTGCTGAAGTATCAGGGCGAGTACAAGACCGTCGCGGTCGATTACCACGGCGGCCCCCAATACCCTCACCTGGTGCGAATCGACGGCACGCCCGACTACCTGGACGAGATCATCGCCGCCAAAAAATAAGTGGGACAGCTCGAGCGGCCCCCGGGGGCCGAGCCCGAAATCATCAGACCATGCTCAGCCGTGGACGACCGAATGTACGACCCGGTTGAACTCGAAGAACACCGAGAAGGAAGGATAGTCCCAGCGGGTGATCGGCGGCTTACCGACAGCCGGGTACCGCTTCGCCGGCGCCCCGAACTTCGCTTCCACCTCGTGCATGGTGCTCCCGCGCCCCGGCCGCGCGACCGAGGAATGCTCGAGCTGCACGTGCCCGTCCACCAGAACCGTCTCCGCACGCGCGCCCCCCGCGATTGCGCAGCCGATCAGCAGTGCCAGTAGTTTTGCCGAGCGCATACGGAACCTCCACCGATCCACAGCGGACTATACACCCAGCCGGAATCTGTCAAAGCCGAGAGCCCCCTGTCCGCCGCCGATCTGTGAACCCCATCAAGATACTGGTGCGAAGCGCCGGATCCGGGCATCCTGCGCGAACGAAGCGCTGGCAGCGTGCAAAAGGCGCGACTTTTGCCCGCCGCCTCGCCGCCTCCGGCGGCGGGCACTTCCTTGTGCCTGATATGGTTAAATGACGGGAATGTTCCATCCGCTGCCGCTCTTCGTGGGCCTGCGCTACGTGCGCGCGCGATCCACCAAGTTTTTCGTCTCCTTCATCACCTGGACCTCTCTTGCCGGCGTCTGCGTAGGCGTCGCGGCGCTCATAGTCATTCTCTCCGTGATGAATGGCTTCGAAGGCGATCTGAGGCAGCGGCTTCTTTCTCTGGATGCCGACGCGCGCGTGGTACCAACGGACACGCAGGTTGCTGCGACGCCGAATCCGCAGCAGTGGCAGCTGGCCGCCAGAGTCATCCGCGGCTCCCCCGGAGTCACGGGCGTGGCTCCATATGCCCAGATCCAGGCCCTCGCGGTGCGCACCCCGGAGATGCTGCCCGTGCAGTTGCGAGGGATCGATCCGAGTGCGGAGCCTTCCGTCACGCACATCGCCGGTGCGATCACCCAAGGCACGCTCGCCGATCTGACGGCCGGCTCCGACAATGTCATCATCGGTGAGGTGATAGCCGAGGAGCTCGGACTCGCTCCCGGCGATTCCATGACGCTCCTCATTCCGACGGTCACGGCGGCCGGTGTGCCCACGCCGCGGCTTCGCCAGTTCAAGGTGGCGGGCGTGTTCGAAGTCGGTCTCTCGGACGAGGACGCCGCGCTGGTCTTCGCAAACATCGCCGACGTGCGCGCGCTCGGTCCTTCCGCTCGAGGGGATCAGGGCCTCAGGGTTCGCTACCGCAATGCTCTGGATGCGCCCACTTTCACCGCCGGCCTGCGGGCGCGGCTGCCGCACGGCTTCCAGGCCATCGACTGGACGCAGGACAACGCGGACTACTTCCGCGCGATCCGCATCGAGAAGACCATGATGTCGCTCATTCTGCTGCTCATCGTGGCGGTAGCGGCGTTCAATATCGTGGCGATGCTGGTGATGGTGGTCACCGACAAGCGCACCGACATCGCCATCCTGCGCACCTTCGGCGCCTCGCCGCGGCGTGTAATGGGTGTCTTCCTCATCCAGGGCCTGGTCATCGGCTGGCTCGGCGTCGCGCTCGGCGTGGCGTTGGGCCTCGTGCTCGCCTTCAACGTCGATACCATCGTGCCCTTCCTGCAGAACACCTTCGGGTTCCAGATCTTCAGCTCCAGCATTTACTACATCACTACCGTTCCCTCCATCGTGAGGTGGAGCAACGTGGCGACGATCAGTGTCGCGGCGCTCATCCTCACGGCCGCTGCGACGGTCTATCCGGCGGTACGCGCTTCGCGCACGGCCCCGGCCGAAGCGCTGCGTTACGAGTAACCGGCCGTGAGCGCCCCGTACGAATGGCTGGTCGGTACGCGCTATCTGCGCTCCACTCACCGGCGCGGCTTCGTGTCGTTCGTCTCGCTGATGTCGGTCTGCGGCCTTGCGCTCGGGGTGGCCACCCTGATCGTCGTCCTGTCAGTGATGAACGGCTTCGGCCGTGAGTTGCGGATCCGCATTTTGAGCGTCACTTCGGACGCCACCATCATGGGCCTGCACGGCACGATACCT